>CALQBK020000231.1 GCA_943328795.2 Bifidobacterium breve | reverse complement strand
GGTATGAACGTCCGCGCCTGCTTCGTGGACGCAGCGGGTACGCTCGTGAAGCCCCGCGAGCCCGTCGGCATCACCTACGCGCGGGCGGCCCGGGCCCGTGGCATCGACGCCGACCCGGTCGTGGTCGAGCACCGGTTCCGCGCTGCGTTCAAGGCGCAGTCCGACGCCGGCGAGCGCCAGCGGGGGGATGGCCGGGCGTTCTGGGGTCCGGTGGTGAAGCAGGCGGTGGGCGTGGACGATGACGTCCTGGTCGAGCAGCTCTGGGCCCACTACCTCGAGCCGCGCGCGTGGTGGGTCGACCTCGGGGCGCTCGACGCGCTCGGCCAGGTCGCGCGCTCGGGGGTGAAGCTCGGGATCATCTCGAACTGGGACACGCGGCTGCGAACCTTGTACAACCGGTTCGCGCTGGACCGGATGTTCCCGATCCTGGTGTGCTCCGCCGAGCTCGAGGTGGACAAGCCCGATCCCGAGATCTTCCGCGCCGCGTGCACCGCAGCGGGGGTGCGTCCTGGGGAGGCCGTGCACATCGGGGACGACCCGGTGAACGACGTGGAGGGCGCGAACCGCGCGGGCCTGGTCGGGCTGTTGCACGACGACGACACGGGCTGGGCCTCGTTGCCCGAGCGCATCAATCGCCTTCGCCGATTCAGGTGATCGGCAAGAACCGCACGCCCGTGCGCTTCTCGGACGCCTCCCACAGCTTCTTCCACCCCGCCGGGTCCTGCGCGCGCGGCGCAGTGGCCTGCACCGACGGGGCGCCCCAGGCCTGGAAGACCCGCGGCCCGACGTACTCCGACCCGTGGATCGTCGGGGAGACCGTCGCGAACACCGTGGGCAACGCCCCGTTCGCCGCGGACTGGGCGAACAGCGCGTTCCCCGCGCTCATGACGAACGTGCCCAGCGCGCTCTCCCGCTGTTGGGGCCCGACGAACTGCAAGTTGGTGGCGGCATAGCCGGGGTGACAGGCGACGCCCAGGCAGGTCGAGCCCGCGGCCTTGAGCCGGCGGTCGAGCTCGAAGGTGAAGAACAGATTCGCGAGCTTAGACCGGCAGTATGCGGGCCACTCGCTGTACCCGCGCTCCCAGTTCAGGTCGGTCCAGTCGAAGGTCCCGAGCCGGTGTACGCCCGAGGAGACGTTGACCACGCGGGCCCCGGGCGCCAGCGCGTCCAAGAGCAGGCCCGTGAGCGCGAAGTGACCGAAGTGGTTGGTGCCGAGCTGCATCTCGAAGCCCTGGGCGGTGCGGGCGTACGGGATCGCCATGACGCCCGCGTTGTTGACCAACGCGTGAACCTGGCGGTGCACGGAGGCCAGCCCGCCCGCGAACGCGCGGACGCTGTCGAGGTCCGCCAAGTCGAGCGCCATCACCTCCAGGCGGGCGCCGGGCGCGTGCTCACGGATCCGGGCGGCGGCCTCCTCCCCCTTGGAGACCGTGCGGCAGGCCATCACCACGCGGGCGCCGCGGGCGGCGAACATCCGCGCAGCCTCCCAGCCGATGCCGCTGTTGGCGCCGGTCACGACGAAGGTGCGGTCGGACAGATCGGGGATGTCGGATTCGGACCAGGCCATGCCCGTTGGCCTATTCCGCGCGAGGGGTGGGTGCCGCCCCGCCGATCCCGACGCTCGGCACACCTCGCGTCGGCACCCGGATCCTCGGCACGGCGGGGCGGCGGAGGTTACCTTCCGGCGAACTTCAAGGACCCGGTCATGGACAAGTCTCAGCCTTTCGTCATCCCCGCCGGTGTCACGTTCCAGGTGGCCGACGATGGGCTCATCATCGAGAACGCCGGCGACGTTGTGCTGCACACGACCTTCGGGCGCACGCTGCTCCGCGTCGTCTCGCGCGAGGGAGATGTCGAGCTGCACGGGGCGATCGCCGCGGGCACCGTGGTGGCCGCGGGCGCTGTGCGCGTCCATGGCACGTTGGCGGCGGAGTCCGTCCAGGCGGGCGGTACCGTCACGGTCACGGGGCACGCCGGCGTGGCGTCGATGCTCTCCGGCGGCGACGGGTCGTTCGGCGCGGGCCTGACGGCGGAGCAAGTGGACTGCGGCGGCGGGCTCTCCGTCCAGGGCGACCTCACCGCGTCGACGCTCACGTCCCGGGGCGACTTGGGCGTGAAGGGCGACCTGGCGGCGCGCACGGGCGAGGTCGGCGGCAGCGTCTCGGTGACAGGTGCGCTGACGACGGACATGCTGCAGGCCGCTGGGCTCGTCACCGTAGGCGGCCGCTCCCAGGTCGGGACCATCCGCGCGGGGGACATCGAGCTCCAGGGTGAGCCGATCACCGCGCGCGGCCTGCAAGCCCGCAACGCCATCCACCTTGGGGCCGGGAAGATCCAGATCGACGCGCTCATCGCGAACGAAGTCCACGTCGACCCGAAGACGGCCGGCCGGGCCACCATCATCGAGAGCCAGAACGACCTCGGCACCAACGCGATCAAGGGCGGGTTTCGGCTCGCCGACTACGCGGAGATGTTCGGGGATCCGTCCGGATACCTCCGGGAGCGGGGGCTGTCGGCGCCGGGCGAGGGGTGGTCCACCCCCGAGGCTTCCGGCCGGGCTGCCCCGCCCGCGCCCGTGGCCGCTCCTCCTGCCGAGAGCCGTGTCACCGTCACCCCGGTGGCGCCCGCCATCGTGATGCCGCCGGTGGAACCTGCAGCCGCGCCTGTCGAGGCCCCTGTGGTCGCGGTCACGGCTCCCGTGGAGCCCGTCGTCGAGGCGGTCACCGCTGGCGACGATGTGCCCGACGAGATCGAGCCCGAGGCGATCGAGGACGACAACGCCGGCGCTCCCCGGGCCGAGCACCCGCTCCATGGGCAGCTCGTCGAAGCCGTGCAGAAGATCGCCGCGCGCTACCACGAGGGGGATCTCCCCCCGGCCGTCGGCCACCTGCGCGACCTGATCGAGAGCCGGTCGTACGATGAGATCCGCGCCGAGATCACCGCGATCTGGTCCGACTTGGTCAAGTTCCACCAGAAGCACGGGCTCCGAATCCAGCACCAGGTCACCACGACCTTCAACACGATCAACACGCTCGTAAAGAAGATGTGAGCCGGGCAAGTTCCGGCGCGCCCCCTCATTGCCGGCCCCTCCCCTCCACCGGTACACTGCCACATGCGCAATTTCGCCTCGCTCTTGCCTGCCTCTGGGCTGCTCCCCGTCGGCCTGGCGTTGCTTGTTGGTGGCCTCGGCGGCTGCAACAGCTACGAGATGTTCCGGGTCACCGGTTTTGAGCAGGCGACGTTCAGCAATGACGCCGACATCCTGTTCGTGATCGACAACTCCGACTCGATGCAGGCGGAAGCGAGCGATCTCGCGTTGAACTTCAACGCGTTCATCGACAAGCTGACGTCGTCCGAGGGCTCTGAGACCTCGCGCGTCACGCTGTCGGACGCGGTGGACAACTACATCCGTGAGACGTCGGGCGACTCGCTGTTCATCGACTACCAGATCGGCATCACCACGACCTCGGTGCAGCCGAACGACGCGAACAACCTGCAGCCTGGGGACGAAGGCACGTTCGTGGGCGACCCGTTCGTCATCGCACGTGGAGATCCGGACGCCCGGATCGAGTTCCAGCGCAACCTGTTGTGCGGCGCGACCTGCTTCTCCGAAAACGACGTCCCGTCGAACCCTGACTTCGTCTGCGACGAGGCCGCGCCCGAGGCAGACGGCGAGATCACGAGCGAGTACCTCGACTGCCTCTGCGGCGCCGGTGCTTGGACTGGTCACTGCGGGTCCGGCAACGAGATGGGCCTCGAAGGCGGGTTGTTGGCCATGTGCCGCGCAGCCCCGACGCCCCCCGAAGAGTGCTACGGCTACGACACGCCGAACGGCTCCGGGACGAGCCCGACCATCTTCGACGACTCCCAGGTCGGCACCGGGGCGGGCTTCCTGCGCGAGAGCGCCAACACCATCCTGGTGATTGTCACCGACGAAGGCGACGGGTCGTACCGGCAAGCGACCGGTGACTCCGATCCCGAGGTCTACACGAACGCCTTCGCGGAGTTCGACAACCCGGTTCGCGTTGCGGTCATCGGGCCCTTCTACGACGGCTCCGACGCCGACTGCCTCGACGGCGCCCAGCCCTGGGCCGTGGAGCGATACCAGAACGTCGTCGGCACCACGCTCGGCACGTACATCGGCATCACGTCGAGCCCGGCGGACGGGTGCACCGCCTCCGACTTCTCCGAGAACCTCGACCAGATCGGCGACCTCCTCGCGAACTTGCAGACGCTCTTCCCGCTGCAGACGGTGCCTGACGTCGCGACGATCGACGTCTACATCGACAACGTCAGCATCACCGAGAGTCCGCTCTTGGGCGGCAGCGTCGAGACCAACGACCCCGAATGGGGCGACGGCTGGACGTACGAGGCCTCGTCGAACGCGGTGGCGTTCCATGGCAACGCGATCCCCGGCTACAACGCCGATGTTCGCATCTACTATCGGCCGATCGGCGGGTTCCCGCGCGAGCTGCCCACCGGGTTCTGAAGCCCGCTTACCCGAGCGCCCCGTTCGCTCGCCCCTCTCTCAACGCCCCGCCGGAGCGCCCTCGACATGCTGCTGCTCGCCACCTTGCTTCAATTCTCCGCCCGCGAGGCCCACGCCGCCGACAAGGCGGTCGAGACCGTGGACATCGGCGTCATCAAGGAGTCCGACGTCCGCGTCGTGCAGCGCCGCTTGTACTCGAAGGACGGCACGTTCGAGATCGGCGTCGCGCTCGGGGTGTTGCCGTTCGACGGGTTCACGGTCGCGCCAAAGGCCCAGTTCACCGGGACCTTGTTCTTGTCCGAGACGCTCGGGCTGGAGGCGCACGTCGGAGGCGGCTACGGGCTCAAGACGGTCCGGTACGCGTACTTGGACAGCCCGGACTACGGGGTCGCGGTCGAGGCGTACCGCTACCTGGCCGACGTCCAGGTGGATGCCCACGTGTCGCCGGTCTACGCGAAGCTGAACTTCGGGAACAAGATCCTACACAACGACTGGTACGGGCTCGTCGGGGTGGGCGCCACGCTGGAGCAGTCGGTGCTGCCGGCGGCCGACATCGCCGTCGCGCCCAGCGTCGGCCTCGGGATTGGCACGCAGATCTGGCTGAAGACCAACATGGCGCTCCGCGCGGAGCTTCGCGACGACCTGATGCTCGAGTTTCGCAAGCAGTCGGGTACGGCCGGGTTCAAGCAGAACGCGGGCGTGATCGTCGGGCTCGGGTTCTTCTCCGGCGGAAAGAAGTGATGCAGTCGCGCTCCTGTGCGCTGCTGATCGCCTGTGGGCTGCTGCTCAGCCCGGCGGCGTGGGCTGCGAAGAACAAAGAGAGCAAGCCAGCGACCGCGGAGGTCGAGGCTCCGGTTGCGCCGGTCGTCCCCGGGGCGCCGGACAAGGCGATGCACGACGCCACGTTCGCAGACTACGACAGCCAGCTCGCGTCGGGTCAAAAGGCCCGCGCGGCTGACGCGCTCGTGCTCATCCTGTCGGACCCGCTGAAGGCCCCGTTCTATGGCGAGGCGTACGCGCTGCTCGGCGACCTGCTCGCGCAGCTTGACCTGCCGTACTCGGCGACCTTGGCCTGGCGGCAGGCGTTCGTCGTGGCGGCGGACTGGGACACCGAGAACGTCGGACGGCGTGTGCCGAAGGCGATCGAGGTCGCGGAGAAGGTCGGCGACCTGTCCGTGCTCCAGGGGCCGTTCTCGAAGAACGTCGGCATCGCGCGCACCGAGGATGTACGCGGCCAGATGGGCTACTACGCGGCCCGTGACGCGTTTCGGCAACAGAGCTACGGGCTCTCCCTGGGGCTCCTTAAGCTCGTGAAGCAGGGCGACCCGCTGTATGCGAAGGCGAAGATGCTCGAGGGCATCGTGCTCAACGCGCAGTCGAAGCCGGACACCGCGCTCACCAGCTTCGAAGGGGCCGCGAAGGCGCTCGGTAAGCCGACGAACGCGGAGACCGAGCGCTTCAGCGAGATGCTGAAGCTGAACACTGGCCGGAGCTACTACGCGTCGGGCAACTACGCCCGGGCGCTCCAGGCGTTCGCGTCGGTCAGCCGGGGGAGCGAGTTCTGGCCCGAGGCGCAGTTCGAGCGCGCGTGGTCGCACTTCCGCATCGACGACGTGAACGGCACGCTCAGCGTGTTGATGTCGCTGGACACGCCGTTCTTCAAGAACTGGTACTACCCCGAGGCGGATCTGCTCCGGATCTACTCGATGTTCCTGATCTGCAAGTTCCCCCAGGCGAACACGGAGATCGACACCTTCCGTGCGAAGTACGGGAAGCTGAACGACGCGCTGAAGGCGTGGAACGGCCGGTCTCCCGAGGAGAACTTCGAGGCTGCGCGGCTGTACCGCGAGAAGGGTGACGCCGGCTCGGTGCCGGCGATGTTCTGGCGGCCATACGCCGGCG
>CALQBK020000230.1 GCA_943328795.2 Bifidobacterium breve | reverse complement strand
GTCGGTGTCCGAATCGGAGTCGGTGTCCGAGTCCGCGTCGGTGTCCGCGTCGGAGTCCGCGTCGGAGTCCCCGTCATTGGTCTCGGGCGGAAGCGTAGGAATACAGGCGAACATCGAGAAGAGCAGCATCCGTGGCGTGTACCACGAGCCCCTTTGGCGAGCCGCAACCTGGACGCGCGAACCCCACACTTCATCCTGCATCTTTCGCGTTCCCTTGACGCGTAAAGTGTGATACGGTCAGGACCCGCCACCCGCCCCGATCCTGCCCCTCATCCCCCGCTGCACCATGGCGCACTCCGCAATCGCTGCACAGCACTTCTCCCCGGCCCACTCCGCCGATCCGCACCGGCGTCACTGGGGTCCGATCACCGTGCGCGTGTGCTGGGATCTCGTGGGCGCGGGCATCCGGCCGCGTCCCCAGGTGCTCCGCGAGATCCGCGAGCACGCGCTGCTGAACCTGGGCGTCCACGCGGACACCGTGGAGGCAGAGGACACGGCGTCCCAAGCCGTCGTGGACTGGCTCGCGCGGCGCGAGGGCGACTACCGCCCGTTCCCTGTCCCCGATCTCGCGGACATCCTGCCCGACCCGGGCTGGCGCCGGGCGATCCTCGACGAGTGCGAGCCGCTGCACGAGGCCGTGTTTGGGCTGCGCTACGGCGACGGCGTGCCGATCGACCAGGTCGTCGCGCGGGTCGGGGTCGAGGCGTCCTGGGTGCGCGCTGCGCTCGAGGCGTTGCGGTCGGTCGGCCGAGCGGTCGTCGCGGAGGACGGGCTCTCCACCGAGGGGTGGACGGACGCGCAGGTGGATGCGTTGCTCACGCGCGTAGCGAACACTGCGGGCAACTCCTGCCCCGGGCCGGAGGGGCTGCTGACTGAGCTCGGCCGCACCCACGGCGAGCAGTGCCCACGCTGCAGCCGGGCGCACCGGCTGATCTCGGGCGGGTTCCTTGCGCCGGGCGCGCTCTTCGCGCCGGACGATGGCCCGGTGCTGGTGAACGAGCGGGTCGAGCTCCTGTGCCTGCAGCTGAGCCCGGACGCCGTGTCGTACACGCGGCTCGTCCTGGGGCAGCTCGGGGACCACGTCCGGATGATCTCGGGTGGCCTGCTGTTGGTGAACGTCGACGGCGTGCCGGACCTGGAGGAGCGCATGGCCGCGTTGACCGAGCGCGCGATGCCGAGCTTGGGCCAGCTGCGGGGTGTTCGTCAGGTCGTCCGCGGGCAGTGGGGCCGCCAGGCGGTGCTGGGGCCGGGGCCGTTGGCGCTGGCGGACGCGTTGGGGCAGGTGCCCTGGGGCGAGGTCGAGGGGCTCACGCTGCCCGAGCCGTTGCCGCCGCCGCCGTCGTCGTTGCGTTGGTACGGCTCGCTGCTGCTGGCCGGGCTGCTCGCGGTCGGAGCAGGTGTGTTCGCGTGGACCCACCGCGCCCCGCCGCCGGCGTTCCCCGCTTCGGCCTCGCGCACCCAGGAGGCGATGGTGTTCGACACGGACGACACCGCCTACGTGGATGTCGTCGCGATCGACGGGCGGGCCGGGACGACGCTGTTCCACAGCGAGACCCCGTCCGACAAGGGGAGCATCGCCACGGGCGACGGCCGGTACGGCTTGGCGGCGGACTCCGACTTCGTCGTCGTCCTCACTGCCCCACAGCCGATCCCGAACGTGGTGGGCCTCTCCGCGCTCGCCGACGACCCGGGTCGCTACGCAGACGCGGTGCGGGAGCTCGTGCCGGGGGCAGGCATCACCGTCCTCCCTCGCCCCCGCGTCCTCCACGTCGGGCCCTTCACGTTCACGGAGCCGTCATGGCCTTGAGCCCGCTCGACATCCTCCAGAAGCAGTTCGGACCCGCTCGCCGTCAGGGCTACGAGCCCGACGAGGTGCACAAGTTCTTGGACGCCGTCCGTGAGAGCTGGGAGGCGTCGCTGAAGGACGCCGCGCGAGTGCGGGAGGAGCTGCGTCAGGCGCTCGACGACGCAGACGCGCTGCGCGCGCAGCAGGACGAGATCACGGAGACCCTGATCCTCGCCCGCCGGATCTCTACGGACCTGGAGGGCAGCGCCCGACGCGAGTCCGACATCATCATCGGCGAGGCTCGGCTCGACGCGGAGCGCATCCTCTCGGCGGCGCACGAGGAGGAGCGCGAGCTCCAGGAGACCGTGATCCGGCTCAAGGCGTCCAAGGTGCACTTGGTGGCCGAGCTGCGGTCGCTGCTCGGTGCGCAGAGCCGGATGCTGGACGAGTGGGAGTAGCCCCGGAGTCGCTGCGCGACTGGGGCTAAAGCGGGCTGCTAAAGCGGGCTGCTAAAGCGGGCTGCTAAAGCGGGCTGCTAAAGCGGGCTAGAGATCCCCGCGTACGTCGCGCTTGCCGCTGCCATCCGGCGGGTCCACCACGTACCGCGGGAGCGCGAGGCCGCTTAACCGCCGCGTGAGCTCGGCGTAGATGCTTAGCCCTTGCTCGACGGGGACGCGGAAGTGCGCGTTGCCTGGCACCGCATCGGGGTGGTGCAGGTAGTAGGGGAACACGCGCAGCGTGACGAGCGTCTCGCACAGGCTCACGAGGGCGTCAGCGTCGTCGTTCACGCCGGCGAGCAGCACCGATTGGTTCAGCACGGGGATCCCGGCATCCACCAGCCGGGCGAGCGCGCCGCGCACCGCAGGCGTGAGCTCCGCGGCGTGGTTGCAGTGCACGATCACCCAGGTCGGGGCGCGCGCGGCGAGCCCCTGCACCAACGCGGGGGTCACGCGGGCAGGGGAGGTGATCGGCGCGCGGGTGTGGATCCGGATGACGGGGCTAGCGCCCGTGCGGACACCGTCGATCGCGTTGAACAGCCGGTCGTCTCGGATCGCGAGCGGGTCGCCGCCCGACAGGATGACCTCGCGTGCGCCGGAGCCTCGCGCGTAGGTGAGCATCGCGTCCCACTCCGCCGGGGTCGGGTCCTCGCCTTCCCCGGGGCGGTGGTCCGCCCGGAAGCAATACCGGCAGTAGAGGTGGCAGCGCTTGGTGAGCAGCAGCAGCACTCGGTCTTCGTGCTTGCGGACGACCCAGGGCAGGGGGCTCCGCGCCTGCTCGCCGACGGGGTCCGGGACGTCCCCCGGGTCTCCCTGCAGCTCCCGCTCATCCGGCAGCGCCTGCTTCAAGAGCTCGGGCCGGTCTCCCCAACCCCGCGGGACGCGCACAGGGAACCGCGCAGCAACCGCGTCCCAGTCGACGTGAGCGAGCTGCGGGTGCCTGCGAATCAGCTCGGCGCGCCCGACCACGGCTCCCCCACTCGTGCGGGCGGACGCTGGCCCCGGCCCGGGATCGTGATAGCCGCCGGCCGATTCGACCACCGCGCGCGAAGCGCCTTTTTCTCCAGGAGACCTGACCATGCCGTACGAAACCTCAGACTTCCGCAACGGCCTCAAGGTCGAGACGGAAGGGCAGCCCTTCGCTATCGTGTACTTCCAGTTCGTGAAGCCCGGCAAGGGCACTGCGTTCACGCGCACGAAGTTGAAGAACCTGCTCACCGGCGCGGTCATCGAGCGCACCTACCGCTCGGGCGAGATCCTGGCCGAGGCGGATGTCGAGGAGCACCCGATGCAATTCCTGTACAACAACGGGGACACCTACACCTTCATGAACACCGAGACGTACGACCAGGTCGAGCTCCAGGGCAAGATGATCGGGGACGACGCGAAGTTCCTGATGGAGAACCTCGACGTGCAGGTGCTCTTTTACAAGGGCCGCGCGGTCAACCTCACGCTACCGAACTTCATCGAGTCCAAGGTCGTCCAGACCGAGCCGGCGGTCAAGGGCAACACCTCGCAGGGCGCGCTCAAGGGCGCGAAGCTCGAGTGTGGCGCCGAGATCATGGTGCCGCTGTTCGTGGACGACGGCGACATGATCAAGGTCGATACGCGCGAAGGTGGCTCCTACGTGAGCCGCATCGGCAAGTAGGGGCTCATATCAACCTGCGGCCGGGCTCAACGCCCGGACGAGGCCGTCCACGATCAGCCCGACGACAGCGTCATAGCGGTCCGGGCCGATCGTGTGCCGCTGTGTGGCGAGCGCGAAGGCTGCGCTCGCGAGCCCGGCGAACGTGGTGTCCGCGACGTCGCCGATCCACCCCCGGGAGCGCAGGCGCACCAGGAGCGCCAGCAGGAAGGCGTCGTCGTCCGCGCGCGCTGCGTCCAGGTGACCGGGCGGGAGAGAGCGCGACAGCCACGCGAGCTCCTCGGGGTCAGAGAGCGCGAGCAGCAGCGGGTGATCGCCGACGGACTGGAACAAGAACGCGAGCACGGCGTGAAGGCCGCCAGTGGCGCGAGGTGTGCTGGGCATCGGCAGCGGTTCGGCTTCCGCCAGCGCGATCAGGCCGGCGCGAAGCTCGGTCTCGGTCTCGCGCACGAGCTCCATCAGCAGCTGCTCCTTGCTCTCGAAGAACAGGTAGAACGCTCCCTTCGAGATGCCCGCCGTCCTGCAGAGCTGCTCCACGGGGGTGCGCCGGAGCCCGCCTCGCGTGAGCGACTCGCGGCCGGCGCGCAGCAACACATCTCGGATGTGTTGTTTTTCGTCGGGTCGGAATCCACGGGGCACCGCCGGAGCTAACCCATGGACGGGGCACTTACATCGGCCCCGCGCACGTCCGACGGATCCACCAGCATCGGCTCTACCGGAGCGGCGAGGGCGCTCTCCAGGCCATCCCGCGCGTCGAGGGTGACCCCGAGCCGCACGAGCGAGGTATGCGTCCCGAAGGTCACGCGGAAGAGCCAGATCCAGGCAGGGGGGAACGCCTGGTGGCGCTGGTTCGGGTAGCTTGGCCCGTTGAACCTCCGGCCTTCGACCGACCAAGCCGGCGTGAACGCGAAGCGGCTCTCCAGGTACGGGGCCCATATCCAGCGGAACATCGCCCAGCCGGCGTCGAAGTCGTAGCGCCGCGGCTCGGGCACGACCCCCGCGTCCACGAGCGCCGAGCGAAAACGGGCGCGGTCCCCGTCGATGACGCAGCGGAGCAGGGCCCGGAGCGGGTCGACCTCCGCGGGCGTGAACAGCCGGCCGCTGCCCCAGTCCAAGAGGACGACGCTGCCCTCGGCGGCTCCGGGGAACAGGTAGTTGCCCGGGTGTGGATCGGCGTGGACGAAGTGGTGGGCCAGCATCGACTCCCAGGCGAACCCGAGCAGCGTGCGCGCCGCCGCGACGCGGTCCGTGACCGGCGCCTGCTGCAGGGCCTCGAACCGACGCCCGTCCACCCAGCGAGTGGTCAGCACCGACTCGGCGCAGCGCCCGGGGACGACGCCGGGCACGGCGACGGGCCAGCGGCTCCAGCCAGGCACTGTGAGCCGCTCGTCGACCCGGGTGAGCCAAGCCGCCTCGCGGCGGTAATCGCACTCCTCGAACAGGCGGGCTTGGAGCTCGTTCACGAGCGCCCGACCGTCCACCACGGTGGCGAGGGACGCGAGGGATGCGACGTGCGCGAGGCTCTGTGTGTCGGACTCCAACGACTCCAGCACGCCAGGATAGCGAACCTTCACCGCCAGCTGTGAGCCTCCACGGGTGGCCCGGTGGACTTGGCCGATCGACGCGGATGCGACCGGGGTTGTATCAAATGTATCAAACAGGTCCTCAGTCCGGCCGCCGAGCGCTCGCTCGAGCTCACCCCGCACGTCTTCCCACGCCATCGGCTGCGCCCCCCGCTGGAGCCGCGCGAGCACCGCCACCGTCTCGTCCGGCAGCCCGACGTCCATCGTCGACAGGATCTGCCCGACCTTCATCGAGAGCCCCTTCAAGCGGTCGAGCTCGGCCACGAGGGCTTCCCCGAGTGCCCGGTCATCGGGGTCGGAGCGGGCGATGACCCGCTTTGCAGCGGCCTTGCCAAGCGAGAGTGCGACGCGGCTCGCGGCGCCAGCGCGCGGGAGCCAGCCGGAGGGGAGGGAGTGGAATGCAGCAGGCGTGTGTGACCATAACATCTAAAATGGTCATATGAATGCACGTGCGGGGAGGATAGAGAGATCGGCGCACGAGGCAGCCGATGAAGGACTTTTGGAATGACCGCTACTCCGCGGAGGGCTTCACCTACGGCGTGGCGCCCAACGACCTGCTCCGCGTGCGCGTTGGCGACCTACCCCACCCGGGCCCGGTCCTGTCCCTCGGGGAGGGCGAGGGGCGGAACGCCGTGTTCTTGGCGTCGCTGGGCTACCAGGTCACCGGGGTGGACGGGTCGGCCGTCGGGCTCGAGAAGGCGCAGCGGCTCGCAGCGTCCTCGGGCGTCACGATACAGACGGTCTGCGCTGATCTCGGGGCCTTTGACCTCGGGGAGGCTACCTGGGGCGGGGTGATCTCAATCTGGTGCCACCTCCCGGCAGCGCTACGCCGCGACCTGCATGGGCGCATCGCCCGCGCCATGAAGCCCGGCGGCGTGTTCCTGG
>CALQBK020000229.1 GCA_943328795.2 Bifidobacterium breve | reverse complement strand
GACCTGCTCCATGACGAGCGCGAGCGCCTCCGGGATGGGGTGGCACTCGTCGGCGCTCACGTCCACTTCACCCGTGACGTCCGCGTAGCCCTGCTTGGTCGCGGTGATCTCAAAATGGCCGGTGGCCTCGAGGCCGCAGGCGTAGGCGCCGGGCTCGTACTCGTCGCAGGGCTGGGCGGGGTCGCCGTCGAGCACGTAGGTGACCGTGGCGCCCTCGATCGCCGCCCCGTCGGGGTCGGTGAGCGTGACCGTGGTGGAGTACACCGCGATGGTCGAGCAGTCGCGCTCGTCGATGCAGGCGAGGAGGGACAAGAGGAGGAGGGTCATGCCAGCGTTACAAGCAAGGCGCGTGCCGTGGTCACCAACGCCGGTTTTCGACGTGCACTGCCCCGAGCGCGACGCTGCGATCGCGGTGTCCGCCTGGTCACCCCCCGATCGGCCCGATCTGCCCGAGGAACAGCTGCTCCAGCCCGCCGGCCGGGATGTCCGCGACGCGGCGGTCGTCCACCACCCGCCCGCGGGCCATCATCACGACGCGGTCGGCGACGGCCTCGACGGTCTCGACGATGTGCGTCGAGAACAGCACGCACGCGCCCTGCTGGCACCGCTCCTTGAGGAGGCCCTTGGTCCGGGCAGCGCTCGGCGGGTCGAGCCCGTTCAGCGCCTCGTCGAGCACGATCACCGAGGGCTCGGCGACCAGCGCGGCGGCCAGGGCCGTCTTGCGCCGCATGCCCTGCGAGTACTCGCGGATCAGGCGGTCGGCGTCCGAGCCGAGACCGGTGAGCTCCAGCGCCGCCGCGAGATCGCCCTTGCCGCGGACGCCGATCACGAACTCCAGGAATTCGCGCGCCGACAGGTAGTCCCACAGCGGGGCCTCCTCCGGCACGAACCCGAGGTTCGCCCGCGCCTGGTTCGGCGCCGTGAGCATGTCTACGCCCGCGATCTGCACCGTACCGGCCGTCGGCAGCAGCTGCCCCGCCAGCATCTTCAGCAGGGTGGACTTCCCCGCGCCGTTGTGCCCAATCAGGCCGACGAACTCGCCGGGCTGCACGACCAGGTCGAGCTGTTCGACGGCGACCGTGGGCCCGAACTGCTTCCGGAGGCCGGTGATAGCGATGCCAGGGGTCACAGCACGCCCCGTAGCGCGGCGGCCGCGCCGACGAGGCCGATCGCGAGCGGGCCGTAGGCCCGGCCGGTGGACACCCCCGCGAACGCGAACACGAGCGCCGTCACCACCAGCGCGCCGAGCTCGACGAGCCCGGCAGCGCCGCGCTGGGCGCACGCCCCGGCCCCGGCGGCGAGCGCTACCGGGGCCGCGATCCCCGCGACGGCCAGCGACCGCGCGGCTCGGACTTGGGCGAGGGGCACCCCCAGGCTCGAGGCGAGCCACGGCGGGTCCGCGAGCGTGAGCCGGACGCCGAGCGTGCCGACGACCGCCAACAGGGCCATCGCGACCCAGGTCTGGCCAGCCCAGCCCGCGAACGCCCCGAGGATCGCGAGGCCGAACGCGCCGGTCGCCCAGGCCCGCTGGGCGCGCCAGGTGTGCCGGAGCTCGCGCAGCAGGTGGAGCTGCAGCGGCGCCGGGGCGAACCGCACGGCCCACTCCAGGTAGACGCGGTGGGCCTCGTCGGGGGCGTCGGCGTGCGCGTAAGCAGCGTCGATCTCGCCCAGCAGCGCGGGCAGCCGAGCGGCGGCCTCGGCGTTCCGGCGGCCAAGCACGATCCCGGCGACCCCGAGCGCCCACGGGGCCAGGAGCAGCGGGGACAACGAGCCGTGCAGGCTGATCGCGAGGCCCTTCGCGCCCCCGAGGATGCCGAAGCCCGCGATGCCGAGCGCAGTGCCGGGGGCGTAGAGCAGCGCGGCTTGGAGCCGTGGGTTCATGCCCCGGATGGTGTCGAGCACGGCGGTGAACCGCGGGTCGAGGCCAACGCCGGGGGCCGCGAGGTTCACGCCGATCCCGACGCCGAGCCCCGCGAACCAGCTGCCGGTGAGCACGATCGCGCACAGGGCGATCGCGCGGGCATCGCCCAGGGGCCACAGGGCTCCGAGCGCGGCAAGGAGCCACGGCAAGCGCACCCGCGCGGACTCGGTGATGCGCGCCGCGTACCAGGGGCCGGGGAGCAGCGGGTGGAGGTCGAGGACGGCGCGGTCGGGCCCGCGGACGACGATGTCGTAGGTGCCGAGGGTGAGCCCGGCGCCGAGCAGGAGGCCGATGCGGGCGACGAGGCTGGCGGCGGCGTCCGCGGCGAGCGGCGTGTGCGCGGGCAACCCAGCGGCGAAGCCGAACACGGTGTCCCGGAGCAACCCCGCAGCGGATGCGCCCCCGACCAGGGCGAAGAGCGGCACGGCGTCGAAGCCGCGGGCCCGTCGCGCGCGGGCGAGGGCCACGCGGTACGGGTTCACGTGGGGAACAGCGGGCTGCGGAGCGGCATGCCGGCGCGCACGTTCACGACCTGCGCCGGGTCGAGGTCGGCGATCGCGATGCCCTCGGGGTCAAGGCCGGCGTCGGCGAGGACCCGGCCCCAGGGGTCGACGATCAGCGAGTGGCCGTAGGACTCGCGGATGCCGTCGTCATCGTGCTTTCCGACCTGCGCCGGGGCGAGCACGAACGACTGGCTCTCGACGGCGCGCGCGCGCAACAGCAGGTGCCAGTGCTCCTTGCCGGTGGGGACCGTGAACGCGCTCGGGACCAACAGCGTGTCGGCGCCACGGTGCACGAGCTCGCGGTAGACCTGGGGAAAGCGGAGGTCGAAGCAGATGGAGAGGCCGAGCACGCCGACGGGGGTCGGCACGACGACGAGGTCGTGCCCCGGGGCGATGAACGCGGACTCGCGGAACGAGGGCCCACCGGGGATGTCCACGTCGAACAGGTGGATCTTCCGGTAGGAGGCGATGAGCGCGCCCGAGGGGTCGAAGACGAGGGAGGTGTTGTAGCACTGGCCGCCGGGGGCGGTCTCCGCGACCGAGCCGACGACCAGCCACGCGCCCGCGTCCTTCGCGATCCCGCCAAGCGCGCGGTGGGTGGGGCCGTCCACCGGCTCGGCGAGCGTGAGCTTCTTCGCTGCGGGGCCGAGGAACGTGGTGTTCTCCGGGGTAGCGATCAACGTCGCGCCCATGCCGGCAGCGCGCAGGACCTGATTGCGGACGGCCTCGAGGTTCTGGGCGACGTCCGCGGTAGACCGCAGCTGCACGCACGCGACGCGCGGCATGCTCAGAACGGCCGGGCGGCGTCTTTCATCGTGGCCTCGCCGGGCGGCCGGGTGTGCCAAAACGTGCGCGTGCCCTCGGGCGCCGGCCCGCGGTCCAGCAGCGTGCGGCCCGTGATCCGGAAGACGATGGCCACGGGGCCGATCCCGAACAGGTAGGCGACGGCCATCACGGCTTGGCTCTGGAGCCGGGCGACCGATCGGACCAGCTTGTTCCAGCCGGCCCACGCGCGCTTGAAGAGCTCGAGCATCAGGGAACGTCGCGCGGGAAGGCGCGCGCGTCAAGCGTCAGGGGGGCAGCCAACGGAAGACGCTCAACGAGCTGGTTGCGCTCGTGCCCTCGGAGAGCGGCCCCGCCTCGACCAGGAGGTCGGTCATCCCGTCGCCGTCCATGTCACCGCTGGTGAGCGCTTGCCCGAGGTGCGTCGAGGCGGCCCCGCCGCGTATCCTCGGGGTGACCACCCCTCCCGCGTCGAGGGGGCTCATCGCGATCGCGACCGCGCCTTCGCTCGACTGGCTGATCGTCCCGTAGGGCAGCCCGATCGCGAGGTCGATCCCGCCGTCCCCGTCGAGGTCACCGACGGGGTGAAGGGCCTGGATCGGGAACGACCGGCCGACGGAGATGTCGATCCGCGAGAGCTCCTCGGCGCCGTCGGGTCGCCACCGCACCAGGGGGATCCCCACCCGGGATGAGATCTCGGGACAGGCGATCGCGAAGTCGTCGAGGCCGTCGCCGTCTACGTCCCCCACGCCCGCCAGGGACGTGCCGCAGCTCTGCCCGTCGAGCGACCACAGCTCGATCAGCCCGTCCTCGTCTGCCCGCACGAGCCAAGCCGCAGACCCTGCCGGGTCCCCGACCCCCACGTCGTGCAGGCCGTCGCCGTCGATGTCCCCGAGGTCTGTCAGCCCTTGCCCCGCGCCGTGCCCGGCCGGCAACGAGCGCGTGCTGGCCACCAGTTGCTGGGCGACGCCCGCGGGCCACACCCACGCGGAGCTGGTGCCCTCCTCGTCCGTCCCGAGCACGAACAGCTCGGCGACGCCGTCCCCGTCGGTGTCGCCGGGCCCCAGCAGGGCCGCGCCGAGGCCCGCTCCCGACGGTCCCGTGAGCGTCGTCCGCGCGTCCGTCGGGAAGCTCGCGGTCGGGAGCCCCGGCGCGCCGTAGACCACCCCCGCCCCGTCGGCCGCGCCCGTCGCCCCGACGTACAGGTCGTCGACCCCGTCGCCGTCGAGGTCCGAGACTGCGACGCTCGAACCGAGGCGGTCCCCCTCGGCGCCAAGCACCGAGAGCCCGCCGGGGGTCCCGCTCAACGGCGCGAGCAACCACCAGAGCTCCCCGCTGCCGGCTCGCATCGACGCCCGCCCAACGACCAAGTCCAGCACCCCGTCGGCGTCGAGGTCGGCGAGCGCGAAGGCGCCGGCGAAGGGCGAGCTCCCCCCGTCGACCCGCCTGTCCGCGTTGGCGATGGTGCGCTCCGGGGCGTACCCGCAGCTCTCGGTCGTGGACTCGCAGTTGTTGACCTGTCCGTCGTCGCAGACCTCGGTCGCGTCGGGGAACGTCCTGGGGTCGTCGTCGTCGCAGTCGGTGGGGAACAACGCCTCCCCCGAGCGCGGCGTGCAGCGCATCACCGAGACATCCCCCGCGTAGCCGTCTGCGTCGCGGTCTTGGTAGTAGGCCGTCTCGGAAGAGGGGTCGATCGACGGATCGGCCTCGTCGGTCAGCCCGTTGCAGTCGTCGTCTGCGCCGTTGCAGATCTCGAGCGCACCGTCGAACACCGCCGGGTCGCTGTCATCGCAGTCCCGGGCGTCGTTCACGAGGCCACGGGGAGGGTCGCACTGGTCGGCGGTGTAGGGCGCCAGCGGGTCCCCTTGCCCGTCTCCGTCGAGGTCCTGGTAGAAGAGGCCGACCGCGCCGTCGTCTCCGTTGCCGTCGCAGTCCTCGTCCCCGCCGCCGCAGTACTCGGGCGCGCCGGGGTGAACGAGGGCCGAGCGGTCGTCACAGTCGTCGGGCCAGGCCCAGCCGTCGCCGTCGCGGTCGCAGCCGGTCGCGAGGGCTGCGAGAAGCAGCCAACTGCGGGCGAGCCACGTCCCTATTGCGACACCGCGAGCAGGTAGCTGTGCGCGCAGGAGGCCCCGCCGAGGCTCTCGATCACGACCTCGTAGTCGCCGCCGTCCTCGTACCCGGACGTGTCGCCGTACTCGAACGACGCAGTGCCCGACGCGAAGGTCGAGTCGATCTCGCCCACCGGGGCATCGCCGTCCGAGCGGAGGCGGTTGAAGCTCACCAGGTAGTTGGCGTCGGCCGGGATGTCGGAGATGTCGATGTGCAGGGTGAAGAAGTCCCAGGTGTCGTCCACGATGGTGAACTGGAACCGGTCCACGTCGTCGTCGTTCGTGAGCCACGCTGCGAGCGAGACCTCCGGGTCCACCTCCAGGCTCCCGAGGTTGTAGGGCGTGGTGTCGTTCGGCTCGTAGGCGTCGCCCGGGGCGTCGTCGTCGATGGCCCCGTCGCAGTCATTGTCTACGCCGTCGCAGCCGTCCAGCGTCTCGGGGTGCGTGGTGCGGTCCGTGTCGTCGCAGTCGCCTTGGTTCTCGGTGTAGCCGTCGCCGTCGTCGTCGATGTCCGCGGGCAAGAGCTCGCCCGTGTCCGGCGGGGTGTCGGTGTCGGTGTCGGCGTCGGTGTCCGCGTCGGTGTCGGTGTCGGTGTCGGCGTCGGTGTCGGTGTCGGTGTCCGCGTCGGCGTTGTCCGCGGTGTCGTACGGCGACGTGTCGCCGATGATCTTCGTCGAAGCTGAGAAGTCGCAGCCGCCCATCACCACTGCGGCGAGCGCGAGGGGGAGACGGTCAAGGACACGCATCCGTGCAACATACCGCGGTTTCGGCGGCCGTCGCCGGGTGTGCCCGAGCCGGGAACGGGTTGACCTGTGCCCGGAGGGCGCGGTCAAGCCGCCAAGCGAGCTCCGAAGCGCAGCGCAGGAATCGCGCAGCCGGTTCGCCGGGGGTGTGGGGGGCCAGCCCCAGCGCTGCGCAAACAAATTGGATCCAACCTACTGAAATCGCTTGAAGCGGGACGCTCGCTGGCCCCCTCCCGCGCCGTTCCCCGCAGGGTCTGGCGGAGCCGACGTCTTCGGCGGCTTCGTCAGACCGTGCCTTGGAACGGCGCAAAAGAACCGCCGATGCCGACGCGAGGTGTGCCGAG
>CALQBK020000228.1 GCA_943328795.2 Bifidobacterium breve | reverse complement strand
GGTGGTGCTGCTCGACTCGGTGAACAAGCTGGTGCAGGCGGTGCACGCGACGACGGCGCCCTCGGGCAGGTTCACGGCCGGGTTCGACGCCGTCGCTGTCCAGCGGGTGCGCCGCTTGCTCGGCGCCGGCCGCGCGCTCCGTGAAGGCGGGTCGCTGACGCTGATGGCGAGCTTGCAGACGGGCGCCGACGACGCGTTGGCGGCGGCGTTCCACGGCACGGAGAACGCGAGCATCGTGCTGGATGGCGACGCCGCGAACGCCGGCATCTTCCCGGCGATCGACCCCGTGCGCAGCCGCACCCACCGCGCCGAGCTGCTCGTCGACCGCGAAGCCCACGCAGCCCGGCTGCGAGGGATCCGCGACGTCGAAGGCCTGCTCGCGGTCCTGGCCGGCCGGCCGGCCGTGCCAACCTCTGCCTCCGTCCCTTGACAGCTGGCGCCGCACGGGTGAAACCGGCCGGCTGCAATTTTCTCCCTCTCTGGTGCCCATCATGAAAGACAAGATCCATCCCAAGCTCAACCCCGTCGTCTTCGTCGATACCGGCGCCGGCACCGAGTTCGTCACTCGCTCCACGCTGTCCTCCAAGACGTCGCGGAACATCGACGGCGTCGATCACTTCGTGATCCAGGTCGACATCTCGTCCGCCAGCCACCCGTTCTACACGGGCAAGCAGCGCGCGATCGCTGTCGACGGCCGCGTCGAGAAGTTCAACAAGAAGTACGGCATCGCGAAGGCGTAGCTACGCTCCTGGGCCGGTCCGCGAGGTCCCGGCCGCACGCCCCCGCTCGGTCCTGCCGGCGGGGGCTTCGTGTATCTGCCCCCCGTCCGCTCCAGCACCGCCTCCCCCGATCCTCCAGGAGCTGCCATGTTCCTCCGCGCCGAAGACCTCGAGACCCGCCTCGCGGAGCTCGACCGCCAGCTGATGGACCCGGCGCTGTCCGGCCAGCGAGACCGCTACAAGCAGGTCACCCGCGAGCACTCCGAGGTCTCCCGCCTCGTCAACATCGTGCACCAGCTGCGCGCGGCCGAGCAGGAGCGGGCAGACCTCGCCGAGCTGCTGGCCGACCCCGACATGCGCGACATGGCGCTCGTCGACAAGGAGCGGCTGGACGCGCAGATCCCCGAGCTCGAGCAGCAGCTCCGGCTGATGATGCTGCCACCCGACCCCTACGAGGGCCGCAACGTCATCCTGGAGATCCGGGCGGGCACGGGCGGCGACGAGGCCGCGCTTTTCGCTGGCGACCTGTTCCGGATGTACACGCGGTACGCGGACGCGAAGGGCTGGAGGACCGAGATCATCTCGAGCTCGGACATCAGCGTGGCCGGCTCGGCGTCGGGGTTCAAGGAGGTCATCGTGATGATCTCCGGCGACACGGTGTACAGCCACCTCAAGTACGAGGCCGGCGTCCACCGGGTGCAGCGCGTGCCGCTCACCGAGACGCAGGGCCGCGTCCACACGTCCGCGGCGACCGTCGCGCTGTTGCCGGAGGCCGACGAGGTCGAGATCAAGATCCGGGCCGAGGACCTGCGCACGGACGTGTTCCGCGCGGGTGGACCCGGCGGGCAGAGCGTCAACACCACGGACTCCGCGGTGCGCCTCACGCACATCCCGACCGGCATGGTGGTCATCTGCCAGGACGAGAAGTCGCAGATCAAGAACAAGGCGAAGGCGCTGAAGGTGCTCTCGGCCCGCTTGCTCGAGCGCGAGCGCGCCCAGCAGCACGCGACCGAGGCTGCGGACCGCAAGGCCCAAGTCGGGTCCGGCGACCGGTCCGAGCGCATCCGGACGTACAACTTCCCGCAGAACCGGCTGACCGACCACCGCGTCGTCGGCGCGGACGGGTCCACGTTCACGTTGTATAAGCTCGATAAGATCATCATGGGTGACCTCGAGGAGGTCATCACCGGCGTCACCGCCCACTTCCAGGCGGAACTGCTCAAGGAGCAGGAAGGCCCGCGGTGATCACGCTGGTCGACGTGCTCCAGCGCACGACGACGTTTTTTGAGGGCCGGGGCATCCCGTCGGCGCGGTTGGACGCGCAGCTGCTGCTCGGACACGTGCTGGGGCTCGACCGCGTGAAGCTCTACTTGAACTTCGACCGGCCGATGAGCGAGCCCGAGCTGGAGACCATCCGCGGGCTGGTCCGCCGCCGCGGCGACCGCGAGCCGCTGGCGTGGGTGCTCGGCGAGAAGGAGTTCTACGGGCGGGACTTCGTCGTCGGCCCCGGGGTGCTCGTGCCTCGGCCGGACACGGAGACCTTGGTCGAACGGATGAAGGCCGAGCTGGCGACGCCCCCGGGGGACGAGCCGATCTACGTGGCGGACGTCGGCAGCGGGTCCGGGTGCATTGGGATCACGCTCGCGCTCGAGGAGCCGCGGGTACGCGCGTACGCGATCGACGCGTCGCCCGAGGCGCTCGAGTACACGCGCCGCAACATCGAGAAGCACGGGCTCAAGGACCGCGTAGCGGCCCTGCACGGGCGGGACCTCGCCGTCCCCGCCGCGCGGCGGATCGACTGGGTGGTGTCGAACCCGCCGTACATCCCGGCTGCCACGATCGCCGAGCTGGCGCCCGAGGTGTCCCGCCACGAGCCCAAGCTCGCGCTCGACGGCGGCGCGGACGGGCTCGACATGTACCGCCGCCTGGTCCCCGCGGCTGCCAAGCGCGCGACGGTAGGCATCGCGTTCGAGGTCGGCGCGGGCCAAGGCGATGCCGTTGCCGAGCTGCTCACCGGCGTCGGTTTCCCCGCGCGCGTCTACCCCGACCTCGGCGGGGTCGGCCGCGTCGTCGTCGGCCGTAGGGCCTGATCCCGCCAGCGGCGGTGATAGCCTCTCGCATGCTGCTGCTCCTGGCGCTCCTCGGCTGCGCCGACCCGCCTGCCCCCACACCCGCGGCGCCTCCCGCCCCGGCGGCGCCACTCGCGCCAGCGGCGCCTCCTGAAGCCGCGCCGCCCACTCCCAGCGCGGCCCTCGTCACGGACGGCACTGCGTCAGTCACCCCGAGCGGCGGCACCATCGGCGGGGAGCCCATCTTGCCGAACGTGATCGTGCTCGGCGCCCTGTCCACCGAGGCGGTGACGGGCACCGTCGGGATGCACAAGGCGCAGATGGACGCGTGCTACACGTCGAGCGCCGCGGCCCATCCCGACCTCGGGGGCAAGGTGCTGGTCACCCTCAAGATCGGGCGAGACGGGCGCGTCCAGGACGCTGCGATCACGTCCACGAGCTTGCGCGACCCGACCACCGAGGCCTGCCTCGCCGGCGTGCTCCTCGGCGTCCACTTCCCCAAGCTGCCCGACGGCGACGTCGCGATCGTCCGCTACCCGTTCACGTTCGGCGCTACCACGCCACGTTGACCGGGTAGGTCACCGGCATCCCGTCCGCCATGTCGTGCGCCGGGAAGTCCGCCTTCTTGATCACCGCGCTCACGCACGCCACGTACGCGTCCGGGGCGCCGTCCTCCTCGGACGCGGTGATGCTCGACACCACCCCGTTGCACCCGACGACCAGGTCGAACGTGAGGTGAAGCTCCTTGAAGCCAGCCGGCTGCCCGCACTTCAGCGCGTGCTGAATCACGCCGTTGAGCGCGGTGCGGACTTGCTCGTAGCCGAGGCCCTCCGGCGACGCGTAGTCGTCGTCCGGGTTCGGCGTGAACACCTTGCAGGCCTCGGCCTTCGGCGCGGGGATGGCGTCCGCGGGGCTGGCCGCGACCAGGAGCACCGCAGCCAACGGGCCGAGGAGCGCGGGGAGCGGGACGCGACGAGCCACGCCCCGGGCTATCCAGATCGGGCGCCACCTGCTTCGCTGGTCAGCGCACGAGGTCGATCGCGTACGAGCCGTAGTCGGACGTCGCCGACCCGGTGATGTGCGTCTCCCCCTCGGTCCGCGCGACCGTGTCGTCCACGCCGGCCTCGATGGTGCCATCGAGCGCGACGTCGAGGGACACGATGCCGCCGAGGTCCCCCGAGATCCCGACGTCCCCGACGAACGTGCCCGTCAGCGTGCCGTCGGGGATGTCGCGGAGGCTGATGTCGAGGGCCAACGGGGCCTGCGGGTCGCTGTCGTAGGTGACCTCGAATGGCGTGTCTCCATCGACGGTGTCGTCCAGGTACCCCTCGAGCGCGACCTCGAGCCGCAGCTCCTTGTTGTCGGACGAGCCCTGGTCCACCTGGCCAGTCACGGTCATCGTGCCGCCGATGTCGCCGCCAGCAGACTGGGCGTCGATGTTCGCGCTGGAGGCGGCGTTGTAGCCATCCAACCCGAGGTTCATCGCGCGGGTGATCCCGGCGTCGAGCCCGAGGTACGCCAATGCGGCGTCGTGCTCGTTCCGGACAGCGTTGGAGCAGCCCGCGGAGGCGAGGAGGAGGGGGAGGGCCAGGAGGCGATGGATTTGGGTCATGGGAGGTGAGCAAGCACGGGGGGGCCCCGGCGATCAAAGCGCTTTCAACTTCCGGTGCGCGACATCGTGGGCTTGGTACCGAATTTGTCTTACCACGAAGGCTCCAAGGTAGGATCCAGGCGTCGGTGCGGGGCGGACGCCTCGTTGCTGGCCGAAGCCTGGCTCGTGAGATAAATGGGCGGCGGGCACTGAAGGAGGCAGGGTGGGCCATGCATTTGTGAAGGACGTCCGAGCCGAAGAGATTGCGCACGAGGTGATCGGCGCGGCCATCGAGGTGCATCGAGCGCTCGGCCCTGGCTACCTCGAGTCGGTGTACGAGCAGGCCCTGGCCCTTGAGATGGAGCTTCGTGGCGTTCCTTTCGAGCGGCAGGCGTGCTTCTCGGTGGACTACAAGGGGCACTTCGTCGGCGAGGGGCGCGTGGATTTTCTCGTCGCGGGCTGCCTGGTGTTGGAGCTGAAGGCGGTGGAGAGCGTCAGCTCGATCCACCGCGCCCAAATCATCGGGTACCTGAAGGCGCTGCGCTTGCACCTCGGGCTTCTCCTGAACTTCAAGGCCGAGACCCTCCGCGACGGGCTCCACCGCATCGTGCTGTAGCCACGTCGGCGTAGCGCCGCCCACCCCTTCCTCCGACCTTCGCGCCTTCGCGCCTTCGCGCCTTCGTGGTTGATCGTCTATGGACAAACTTGGCAAAGCCGATTTCACGCTGCGTTGTGCGACGTCGCGGGATTGGGACGTGGCGATTTTGCCACGAAGGCTCAAAGGTCGGACCCAAGCGTCGGTGCTGGTCGCGCGCGTCGTCGCCGGCTCGAGCGTGGCGCGACATCGAGAAACGCTCGGCTCCCGTACACAATCCAAATCGCGCCCGCGTCCTCTCCAGCGTCGTCGTCCCCGGCGGCGACGATCACGAGGTCGTTCAAGCCGTCTGCGTCGAAGTCGCCGGTGAGGTCCACCGTGTCCAGCTCGTCGTCGGTGTTGGCGGTGAACGTGTAGTCGGCGTCGGCAGCGTCCACCGAGCCGGCCAGCGGCCCGAGGTACACAGTGACGAAGCCGTCGTTGTCGAGCCCGCACTCCTCCGCGCTGCAGCCCGCGAACGCGAAGTCGGCGCGGCCGTCTCCGTCGATGTCCCCGGCGGAGCCCGACTCGCCGGTCTCCCCGGCGATGTCGCGCACCTCGGCGTCGAAGCTGTCGCAATTGAGCGGTCCGCTGACGGGCCCGTACCAAATGCGGGCGACCGAGCTCTCCCGGTGAGTCCAGACCCGAGTGTTGGGTGTCGGCCGGGACAGTGTCTCGGCTGTCCACCGCAGGGTCCGTATCGGGGGCCTTGGGTCGACTCGCGAGGAGCGGCAAGAGAGCGAGGATCATGGCCATGGGATCGTGTAGGGTGGCACGCCCCGCCATCGACGACCAACGGTCGGACGAGGGCCGGTCTGGTACCACTCGGCGAGGATCCGCGGGCCGTTTTCGTTCATCACGGCGGTCAAAGAGTCGTCTGACAGCAAATCGTCGAGGTTTTCACGGTCCTGAGCGCGGCGTACTGGAGCGAGGGCTTCAGCGAGACCGCGCCCCCGCCCGCCATCACCGCGCGCACGTCCAACGCGAAGTCGATCGTGGAGACGCCGATCATCGGGGTCCACTTCTGCGACCAGACGAACGCGAGGCTCGTGGACAGCAAGGTGACATCGAAGGTGAGCGGTGGCAGTTCACGGTTCCCGGTCATGCTACTCCCGCAGGTCTTCCGACAGGATAGCTCCCGCGAAGGCGAAGGCGAAGGCAGAACTATGCCGAATGAACCCATAGAAGGTTACATTGTAATAAAGTTGTCAAGAACCGCTGTCGACCGAAGTGCGCAGCGATTGGGATATTCGTCCCTCCCCCATGCTCCTCCCCCTCCTCCTCCTGGCTTGCCCCGCCCCGGTCCCCGGCGGGCCGCTCCCCTCCCCCCCACCGGCGCCAGCCGAGGCGCCGCCCCCGCCCGCCTGGCCCGACAGCCCGCTGCGCGTCCTCCC
>CALQBK020000227.1 GCA_943328795.2 Bifidobacterium breve | reverse complement strand
CACCGACACCGACACGTCGACGCCGTTCACCGAGCTGCAGGTGTACCCGGTCCGGCTGGACTTCGACACCACGCTGCAAGGCGAATCGCTAACCTTGGATCTGCAGGTCTCGAACGTAGGCGACGCCTCGGCGGACTTGGACGGCGAGATCTCCGGGGACGCCGCGGGGTCCTTCTCCGTCGACGCCGACGGAACCCCGCTCGGCGCCGGTGAATTCGTGGTGCTGCACGTCACGTTCTCGCCGGAGTACGGCGGAGAGTTGGAGGCGAGCCTCGCGTTGGCCGGTGGGCTGGCGGTGGTCCCGTTGGCTGGACTCGCGCTCTCGGACGCGGACGGAGACGGGTACTACCCCGTTGGCGAGGGTGGCGAGGATTGTGACGACGCGAACGCAGACGTTCACCCGGATGCAGAGGACGTGTTCTACGACGGTGTCGACGCCGACTGCGACGGCGCGAGCGACTACGACGCAGACCTGGATGGCCTCGACAGCACCGCCTACGGCGGCACGGACTGCGACGACACCGATCCCCTCGTGCGGCCCGGCGCGGAAGATCTCTGGTACGACGGGGTGGACTCCGATTGCGCTGGGAACGATGACTTCGACCAGGACGGCGACGGCTTCGAGGACGCTGACTTTGGCGGTGACGACTGCAACGACAACACCGCGACCGTGTACCCCGGAGCGCCGGACACCTGGTACGACGGCGTGGACTCCAACTGCGCGGGGGACGACGACTACGACCAGGACGCCGACGGCTTCGCGTCGAGCGACTGGGGCGGGGACGATTGCGACGACACCAACTCTTCGTTCTACCCGGGCGCGCCGGACGATTGGTACGACGGCGATGACGCCGACTGCGCCGGCAACGACGACTTCGACCAGGACGCCGACGGGTTCACGTCCGCGTCTTGGTTTGGCACCGACTGCGACGACACCAACTCGCTCACGTACCCCGGAGCTTTGGATGTTTGGTATGACGGCGTTGACTCCGATTGCGCTGGCGACAGCGATTTTGACTACGACGCCGACGGGTTCAATTCGTCCGCATACGGCGGGGACGACTGCAACGACGCCGTCGCCGGCATCCACCCCGGCGCAGTAGACACCTGGTACGACGGCGTAGACTCCGACTGCGCAGGGAACGATGACAACGACCAGGACTACGACGGGTTCGACCTCGGCGGAGACTGCAACGACACGGATCCGGCGGTGTACCCAGGCGCGACGGACACCTGGTACGACGGCGTAGACTCCGACTGCTACGGGAACGACGACTTCGACGCCGACTACGACGCACACCAATCCGACGCGTTCGGTGGGGACGATTGCGACGACAGCGCGTCGTACATCTACCCCGGCGCGCCCGACGCCTGGTACGACGGCGCGGACTACGACTGCGCCGGGAACGACGACTTCGACATGGACGCCGACGGGGACGAAGCCTCCGCGTTTGGTGGGACGGACTGCGACGAGTATGACCCCACCATCTACGGCGGCGCGCCAGACGCTTGGTACGACGGGGTCGACTCGGATTGCGCAGGCAACGACGACTGGGACGCCGACAGCGACGGCTACGAGAGCGACGCCTACTCGGGCGGCGACTGCGATGACGGGGACAGCGCGGTCCACCCCGGCGCGAGTGACGCTTGGTACGACGGCCTCGACTCCGACTGCGCGGGCAACGACGACTACGACCAAGACGCGGACGGCTACGCGAGCGACCGGTACGGCGGGGACGATTGCGCCGACAGCGCAAGCGGGGTCCACCCCGGCGCCGCCGAGACGTGGTACGACGGGCGCGACCAGGACTGCGCCGGCGACGATGACTTCGACCGCGACGCCGACGGAGACCGCTCTTCTGACTTCGGCGGCACCGACTGCGACGAGGAGGACACGTCGATCTACGGCGGGGCGCCGGACGCGTGGTATGACGGCGTCGACTCCAACTGCGTCGGCGACGACGACTGGGACCAGGACAAGGACGGGATGGAGTGGGACGGGCACGGGGGACCGGATTGCAACGACCTGGACCCGTTCGTCGGGGCCCCGATCGGGGACGTCTGGGATGGCCATGACAACGACTGCAATGGCCTCGTCGACGACCAAGTGCCTGCGGGGAGCTGGGACGCCATCATCGTTGGGGTGCGGGACGCGGCGGAGGTCGGGAACGTGGGGACTTGGGCGCGCGGAGCCATGCTCTCCGGGTCCAGCGTGCCGGACATCTACGTGGGATCTACCAACGCGTACCATGGGGGATACGCGATCGAAGGCGCGGACTTGGCGGGGGGCGGCACCGTCACCGGGGCGTCTACGTCCTACATCCTCGGGTCGAGCGCCGCGGGGACGTTGACCGGGGTTGGCCCGACGGTTGGGGACATCAACGGGGACGGCTTTGAAGAGCCCGTGTTGATCGTCGACCCCGGGTCGGCGTTTGCAGCGGTGAACTTGTCTGGTGGAACCAGCTGGAGCCAGAGCCTCTCTGCGCCGGACATCAAGATCTCGGGGGCGCTCTCGGGGGATGACATCACGGCCGGGGCCGCATCGGACATCGACGGGGACGGCCTCGCGGAGGTGGTGGTCGGGAGCGCCGGCGACGACCGGCCGGGGTTCCCAATCGTGACGGACACGGGCAGCGTCGCGATCTTCGAGGGCAGCGCATCGCTGTTGGGCACGTTGTACACCCAGGCCGATGGCGCCGACCTGGTGTACGGGGACAACACGCTGGACGGGCTGGGGAGCACGATCAGCATCGCGGACGTCGACCAGGACGGGTACGGCGACTTGCTGATCGGGGCGGCCGGGGAGGACTCCGCGGGCGCCAACAGCGGCGCCGTGTACCTGCTGCAGGGGAACGCGACGCTGCGATGGAGCTCCACCGCGACCAGCGCGTCGAGCACCGTGGTCCGGGGCGCCGCCGGGGACTACCTGGGCGCGGACCCTGTGCCGCCTGCTGGGGACCTCGACGACAGCGGGCAGCTCGACGTCGTGCTGATCTCGTCGGTCAACCGGCCCCACGCGAACGTGTTCTTGGACCCGATGGGGCAGGGGAGCATCACGATGGCCTCGGCAGACTACGTGTACGAGGGCGACATGATCGGCCACGGGCTCTCGGCGGACGCCTCCGGTGACAACGATGGCGACGGCATCGCTGACCTCGCCATCGGAGACCCGATGCAAGGCGGCGGCATCGGCGGGGTGTGCCTGCTCTACGGCGGAGCGGCGTGGCCCGCGACCCTGGGCGTCGCCGACTGCGACACGTGGTTCCTGGGATCGGGGGACACCCACCTCGGGAGCGCCGTGTTCAACAGCATCGACCAAGACCAGGACGGCGTGGACGACCTGGTCGTAGGCGCGGAGCTGTACGACGGCGGGTTCAACGACGAGGGGGCGGTGGTGCTGTACCTCGCGCCGTAGGAGGTGCCTGCGGGCGGCGCGCCGGCTACACCCGGCCCCGATGCCAACCAACAACGACCTCTTGCGCACTCTCCGCTACGCCCTCGACGAGAAGGAGGAGGGCATGGTCGCGATCTTCAAGCTCGCGGGGTGCGACGTCGACGCGGAGTTTGTGCAGTGCCTGCTCGCCCGGGAGGAGGAGGAGGACTTCGTCGAGTGCGGGGACATGGTCGCCACGCGGTTCCTGGACGGGCTCATCCTGCAACGCAGGGGGCCACCGAAGCCCGGCGGGCCCGCGAGCGACCCGCAGGCCAGGCTCAACAACAACGTGATCCTGCGCAAGCTCCGGATCGCGTTCAACCTCAAGGACGACGACGTGCACGCGATCCTGGACGCGGCCGACTTCCCGATGTCCCGCTCCGAGGTGAGCGCGTTCTTCCGCGCGCACGAGCACCCGAACTTTCGCCTGTGCGGCGACCAGGTGATGCGGCACTTCTTGCGCGGCCTCGGGACGTGGGCGCGCCGGCGGCGGTGATCAGACGGTCGTGGGCCGCTTGCGGCGCTCGTCGATCACGTCGATGATCCGCAGCACGGCCTTGTACGAGCCGAACGGGGGGTAGACGTACACGCCGTTCACCCGGGGGTGGTTCACCACCTCGGCCAGGGCCTCGCGCGCGACCTGGATCCCCGCCTCGCGCTGCTCGTCCCGGGAGCCGGCGTTGGCCAGGCGGTTGCGGATCACCTCGGGGACCTGCATGCCAGGCACCTCGTTGTGCAAAAACTCGGCGTTCTTGGAGGAGACCAACGGCATGATGCCGACGAGGAACGGCACGCGCGGGAACTTGTCCGTCAGCTCGAAGAACCGCAGGAGGAGCTCGGGGTCGAACACCGGCTGGCTGAAGAAGTACTCGGCGCCGGCGGCGATCTTTCGGCCGAACCGGTCGACCTCCAGCTCGAGATCGACATGGCCGGGGTTGCAGCCCGCGCCTACGAGCAGGTCCGTCTTGCCGCCGATGGAGGCGCCCGAGAAGTCGAGCCCCCGGTTCAACATCTGGATGAACGTGATCAGCCCGATCGCGTCGATGTCGAACACCGCCGTGGCGTTCGGGTAGGTGCCCATCTTCGGGGGGTCGCCCGTGATGGCGAGGATGTTCTTCAGGCCGAGCGCGTTCGAGCCGAGCAGGTCCATCTGCATGCCGAGCAGGTTGCGGTCCCGGCAGCAGTAGTGGACGACGGCCTCCATGTCGCACTCGCGCCGCACGAGCTGGGCGAGCGCCGCTGGGCCCATCCGCGCAACTGCCCGCGGCCCGTCGGCGATGTTCACGACGTCGACGCCCGCCTCGAGCAGCATCTTCGCGCCGTCCACCGCCTTCTGCGCCTCCACCCCGCGCGGGGGATCGAGCTCGACGGAGACGCAGAACTGGCCCGAGTACAGCTTCTTGCCGAACGCGCTCTTCTCCGCCGGCGGCGTCGGGATGACCTTCACCTCGGCTGCGGCGGCCTGCTCGGCGGACTGCATCACCACGCGCGTCCGCGAGTCAGCCGTGACCGTGCGGACGAACGTCGTGATCTCCTTGATCATCTGCGGCGTGGTCCCACAGCAACCGCCGACAATCCCCGCGCCGAGCTGGACGAAGCGGCGCGCATGCTCCGCCATGTACTCCGGCGCAGCGAGGTAGATCGTCCGCCCCTCCACCACCTGGGGCAGCCCCGCGTTCGGCATCGCGATGAGCTTCATGTCCGTGCACGCGGCGAGCCGCTCGAGCGCGTGCTGGACGCCCCGTGGGCCGTTCGAGCAGTTCGTCCCGAACACGTCGATCGGCCAACCGCGCACCGTGCGCGCGGCGACCTCGGGGCTGTCGCCCTCGAGCTGGGCCTGCCCGGGACCGACAAACGGGAAGCTCATGCACGCCACGATCGGGCGGTCGCTGACCGAGCGGACCGCCCGGACCGCCTGCCACAGCTCCGCCAAGTGCGTGAAGGTCTCAAGCACGAACACGTCCACGCCGCTGTCCGCGAGCACCTCGGCCTGCTCGCGGAACGCGCTGTAGGCGTCGCCCGGGGTGACGCGGCCCAGCGGCGCGAGCAAGCTCCCCGTGGGCCCAATGCTCCCCGCGACCCACGAGCGGTCGCGGGCGGCCTCGCGGGCCAGCCGAACGGCGGCGGCGTTGATGTCTGCGACTCGGCCCTCCAGCCCAAAGGCCGCCAGCCGGAGGCGGTTGGCCCCGAAGGTGTTGGTGGTGAGCACGTCCGCGCCGGCCTTGCGGTACTCGGCGTGGATCCCGGCGACGATGTCGGGCTGCGCGATGTTCAGCTCGTCGTAGCAACGGTTGATGAACACGCCCTGCTTGTAGATCTCCGTCCCCATGGCGCCATCGAAAACGATGACGCGCTCTGCCAGGGCTTCCCTGAAGGTGTCAGTCATGGGTCCGATCTAGCTCACGGGGTGGGGGGCGGCTCTTTCGGCGGGCCCGATGTCCGTCGAGAGTGTAAACGCGAGTACGGTAACGTTGTCGCCACCGCCGCCCTCGTTCGATGCCTCGACCAGGCGGCGGGCCACCGCCATGGCGCCTACGCCCGCGGGCCGAGTGGTCGACGCGGTGGACTGAATGGCCGTGGTCACGAGGGCGCCGAGCCCGGCCTCGCGCTCGTGGGCGAAGTCGGAGAAGCCGTCCGTCGCGAGGATGACCCACTCGCCCGGCATCACGGTGAACGTGCGCGTGAAGGGCTTGGGGAGCGCGGGCCGGAAGTCGTCGTCCAGGTGCCCGCAGTAGCCGGTGAGCGCGTGCCTGTCCTCGTTCCAGTCGGGGTCCAGCCCGGCGAGCGCGCTCACCAACAGCTCGGCCTGCAAGTTCTGGTCGCTGGTGAGCATACAGGTGCCTGTCGGCGACGCGAGCCAGGCCCGCGAGTCCCCGAGGCTCGCCAGGTGAACCCGGTTGCCGCACGTGACGGCCACCACCACGGTCGCGCCCATCGGCACCGTGTCCCGGAGCTTCCCCCCGGCCAGGCGCGCGGCCTCGGTCATGATGTGCCGGTTG
>CALQBK020000226.1 GCA_943328795.2 Bifidobacterium breve | reverse complement strand
CGGGGGGGGGCCGAGAGCCAAGCGTCCAAGACACACAGCTGCTGCGGTTGTATAGCCGAGTTGACCTCGACCTTCAATTCGATGGGAGGAGCCACGCCGACCGTGACGCTCCGGGTGATCACCCGACCATCCCGGCTGACGAGCAAGGCCAGGTCACGGCCGACGGGCGTGGCCTTCAGCCGCTCGGCGAGGTCCAACCCCAGCACGCGCTCACCGTCGATCGCGAGCAGCTCGTCCCCGGGGGAGAGCTTACCGGCTGCCGGACCGGACTCCCGCACGCTGCTCAGGTGGATCCGCTCGCCGGAGCCGGTCTCCACGCCGAGCCAGGGCCCGCCCCCGCCGGACCAGCGCAGCGTCAGCCCGGCCTTTTCGCACGCCGCCTCGATCGCGACCTCGCCCGTGCCAGCCACGTGGTGCGCCCACCACCGCTCCCAGCCCCCGCTCGGCTCACCGGCCAGCGACCGCGCGATGTCGAACAGCGCGGCCCGGTGCGGGTACCCGACGTCCTTGCTCCCCCACCGCGCCCACAGCTCCCGCAGCAGGTCGTCTACGCCCACTCGCCCGCCCGTGCGCGCGAGCAGCTCCAAGTCCATCGCCCACACCACGACCGCACCCTTCAGGTAGTAGCTAATGGTCGAGTTCTTGCTGTCCTCGTTGACGCGGTAGAGCTTGATCCACGCGTCCCAGCTCGAGTCCTCCAACGACTGGTGAAACCGCCCGGGCTGGGCCCGCAGGTCGCGGACGAGCTCCGCCAAGCGCGCCAGGTGCCGCTCCTTGGACACGACGCCCGCGCGGTAGGCGATGCGCTCTTCGTAGTACACGGTGCCGCCCTCCAACCACCACAGGTCGGTGATGTAGTGCTCGCGCGTGTAGTCGAACGGCGGCCCGAGGCGGTCAGGCCGGATCCGCTTGACGTTCCACGCGTGGAAGTGCTCGTGGGCTGCCAGCGTGAGGAACTCCTCGTACCCCTTCGGGTCGGCGAACCCCAGGCGCGGCCGCAAGAGCACGCTGCAGTCGTTGTGCTCGAGCCCTCCGTGCCCCCGCGCCATGTGCAGCGTGACGAAGTGGTAGTACCGGTAGGGCAGCGGGGGCAGCCCCCGGTCGGGGGCGCGCACGGTGTCGCGCGCGGCCTCTACGATCCGCTTCAAGTCGTCGTTCATCCGGGCGAGATCGCCGTTGTGGCCGGGCTCGATCCAGTGGTGGTGCGCGACGCCGTCCACCTCGAACGCGGTGTGCTGGAAGGCAGCCGCCGCGATCGGCGCGTCCATGAGCGCGTCCACGGTGTCCGCCCGCCACGTCGCGGTGCAGCCCGACGCGCCGCCGGTGAACGCGTGCTGCTCGCCGAGGGGGCACACGGCGGTGAACCCCGCCGGCACGTCGAGCACGATCTCGAACGCCCCCGCGCGCTCCGCGACGTCGTAGACGAGCACGTTCGACGGCAAGAAGAACCAGAGGTCATCCCCAACGTACGGCGTCCGTACGCTCTTTTCGTGGCAGTACACCTCGTAGCGGACGATCACCGGGCCAGCCGAGGCCACCCGCCACTCGTTCCGCGACAGCCGCTCGACGGCGACGGGGGTGCCGTCCGGGGCGCGCGCCGACACGTCGCGCGCTTGCCGGGCGAACTCGCGGAGGAGGTAGCTGCCGGGGGCCCAGCTCGGGAAGGCGAGGTCCCCCCCGTGCGAGAAGTGGGCTTCGACCTGGAGCCGGTGGCTCGCAGGATCGCGGGAGGACAAGAGGTAGCGTGGCATCCCGCCGCCTTATTCCGGCGGGGGCGTGCGATCCCGCCGCGGTTGGGACGGCGACTCAGCTCGGCTCGGACTCCAGCGTGCGCACGAACCCAAACAAGCCGGAGCGCAAGAGCGCGGCGAGGCAGAGCCCCGCGACGGTCGCCGCGCACGCGTACTCGACCGCGCCGTGGGAGTGGGCGGCGGCGGCGTGCAGATCGGGGACGTGGACAGCCAGCCGGGTGGCCAGCGCCACCGGCATCGGCCACGACGCGATGGCGGCCGACAGCGCGACAGCGGCGCCGATGCCCGCGAGCTTGGACGCTGGGGCGCCGAGGCCAAGGCGAGCGGCCGAGGGCGCGATGAGCGTCGGCAGGGTGAGCGCGAGCGCGACGGCGGGGTCTGCCCCCTTGTGTACGAGCAGCGCCGCCACCGGCGCGAGCGCGACGGGCGAAGCGAGCACGAGGTGCAGCAAGGCTGCCGAGAGCAGCTGGACGCCGATCGGGATCCGCGCGAGCTCCTGGCCCATCCAGGGCTCGGCGAGGCTCGCCGCGGCGAGCCCCGAGAGCAGCCAAGGCGCGGTGCCGGCGACGACATCCTCCCGGGCGCCAGACGACGGCGGCCCACGCAGCAGCAGCGGGAGCACGAAGATCGCTTGCACGGCAGCGACCCCGACCCCGAGCCACGCAGCAGCGGCGAACACGCCGATGACCGCGTTCGCGCGGGCTTGGGGGACGCGGTGGCCGAGCAGGAACAGCCCCAGCATCCCGGCGAAGATCCACGGCGCCCCTTCAATCCACAACGCGAGCGCCGTCGGCAGCGCAGGCAGCTCGGTGGCGAAGGGCGCCTCGAGCGGCTCCGCGACGCAGATCGCGGCGACCGTCAACGTGCCGACCAACGCGCCGATGGCGCTGGCCACAGCGCCGCCGCGGGGCAGCGAAGGCGCGCCGTGGCTCGCGTGCGTAGAGAGGTGAAGCACCGATCCGGCGACGAAGCACTGCACGCCGGTGAGCAACGGAGTGAGCGTCGCGGCGTGCTCGCCGAGCAGGCCGAGGTGCCCCACGGCGCCCCCGACCAGCGTCGCGGCCAACGCGACACCGAGCGCCCTGCGCGCGAACCGCCCCGCCGTGCGCCAGATCGCGAGCCCCGCCGGCGCGTTGTGCAAGGTGACCCCGAGCCCCACCCCGAGCGCCGCCGCCGCGGTGGTCGCCGTGATCGCGAAGCCGTCCAGGAACGAGTGCGCGGCCAAGCCCACCAGCGCTGCGACCCCGAGCCACCGCTCGCCCCCCCCGTGGTGCGCCGCGCTCGTGAGCACGGCCCCGAGCAGCGCGATCGCGATGGACAACGCCCCGAGCTGGGCGATCCCCTCAGGCATCACCTCCAACAGCACGACGCCGCACGCGACCACCGCGATCCAGCTGTCCAGCCCGACCAGCCAGCTGCTCGCCGCGCCGCCGCGCGCCGCCGCACCCAGCGCCGCTGCGTCGAGCACGGGCGCGAGCGCGAGACTGCCGAGCGCGGCCAGGAGCAACATGCGTCGTCGTTAACCGCGCCAGCCAATAACGCAACACAGTTGCAAGACTACACCCGATACACCTGCAGCGCCCGTCCGCGACTGCTCGCCGTTCGCCGGATACCCCTCCCCCGTGCCCGCTGTTGACCGCCTCGTCGTCCGATTCTCGTCCCTCGGCGACATCGTGCTCACCGGCGCGATCACCGCCGCGCTCGGCCCGGGCACCGGGTTCCTCACCCTGCCGCGCTACGCCGACCTCGCTGCGCGCCTCCCCGGGGTGACCCACGTGTACGTCCCCGGGGACGCGCTGCCCCAGGTGCCGGTCATCGACCTACACAATTCCCCGCGGAGCCGCTCGCTCACGTTCGGGCGCCCCGCGCGCCGGGTAGAGCGACAGGACCTACGGCGTCGGCTGCGCGTGGTGTTCAAGACCGCCCCCGCCGACCCGGTGCTGGAGCGCTACGGGCGAGCCGCCGGCGTGGTCCCCGCGCCCGCGCCGTGGCTCCCCGCAGCGCGGCGCGGGGACGTCCTGCTGCTCGCGCCGGGCGCCGCGCACGCGACCAAGCGGTGGCCGTACTGGCGCGCGCTCGCGCTCGCGTGGGACGGGCCGGTGCGCGCGCTCGGCGGCCCCGGTGACGAGGCCGCGGTGAGCGCGATCGGCGGGGTTTGCGAGGCCGGGTTCGAGCGAACGCTCGCCGCCATGGACGGCGCCTGTGCGCTCGTCGCCGGCGACACGGGGCTGTTGCACCTCGCCGCCGCCGTCGGGCTGCCGGTTGTCGGCGTGTTCGGGCCGACAACCTCCGCGGACGGCTTCTGGTCGCACGCAGGCGCCGTGGTCGAGCTGCCCCTGCCGTGCCGACCGTGCAGCCGCTTCGGGGGGCCCACCTGCCCCGTCGGTGACCACGCGTGCATGCGGGACATCCCCGTCGAGCAGGTGCTCGCCGCGATCCGCGGGGTCGCCCGTTGACCTGGCACTTGGTGACCACCGACTTCCCGCCGCGCGAGGGCGGGATCGCGACGTGGGCCGCGGACACCGCCGCCGCGCTGCGCGCTGCCGGCGAGGAGGTCGCCGTGTACGCCCCGCGTCGGCTCGGCTCAACGGGGGTGGTGCCCCTCTGGGGGCGCGCGTGGGCGCGCTGGGCGCACGCATGGGTCGCGCTGCAAGTGCTCCCGCGCGTACGAACCGGCGACCGCGTGCTCTGCGCGACCTGGCCGCTCGCCACGTCGCTGCTCGGGCGTGCGGACGTCTCGGTCGTGTTCCACGGGTCGGACCTGACGCGCCCGCCGCTCACGGCTGGCCTCGACGGGGTGAAGCAGCGCGCGCGGCTCTTCCCGGTGTCGCAGTTCCTGGGCGGCCTGCTGCAAGCGCCGCACCGGGTGTTGCCCGCGCCGATCGGGCCCGAGGCGCGCGCGAAGCGGGGCGACGCGCTGCTGGCGATCGCCCGGCTGGGTCCGCTCAAGGGCGTCGACCGGGCGATCCGGCTCGCTGCGACGAGCGGGCGGCCGATCACCGTCGTTGGCGACGGGCCTGCGCGCCCGGATCTCGAGGCGCTCGCGGCGACCCTGGGGGTGCGGGCGACGTTCACCGGGCGGCTCCCTCGCGCCGCGATCCCCTGGGACGGCCACCACGCGGCGCTCCTGCTCTCTCGGCCGGACCCCGACGGCACTGGCGCGGAGGGCCTCGGGCTCGTGCTGCTCGAGGCGGCCGCCCGCGGCATCCCCACGATCGGGTCCAGGACGGGCGGCATCCCCGAGGCGGCGATGCACGCGATCGACGACGGCGACCCGCTGCCGGAGCTCGGCGTCAGCTCGGGGGACGACGCCGTGCAGTTCGTCACCGCCCGGCACGGGCCCGAGCGGACCGTCGGCGCCCTGCGGGAGCCCGGGGCGGCCTGACTTGACGGCCTCGGTCGACGGGCCGGATCCATCGCCGGGAAACCGGCGCCGGGACCGGCCACGACGCGCTACAGTCCGCAGATGTTGCTGCTCCTCGTCGCCGCCTGCGCCTCCTCAAACCAGGTCGATCAGGAGTGCTTCATCGGCTACCTGGGGGACGCGCGAGGCGCCGCCTCGACCTACTACACCTGCGTCGAGGATGCGCCGGACAGCGACGCCGTGGACACCTGCTCGACGGACTTCGACGCCGACTCGTCCACCGCTCTCGACACGCTGGGCACGTGCGCCGGCGACGGCTGCATCACCGACTGGCTCGCGTGTGTGACCGCGTCCAACGAGCTCTCCTGCTACGACGCGCTCGAGCAGTGCGGGGGGTGGATGAACACGGCCCTCGTGGACGACTGCAACAACGACGCGTACTTCTGCGGGCAGAGCGCGGGCTGCTCGGACGACTTCTACGACTGCATGGTGTACGCCGCGGGCGGGTGATCGCCTGGCGCCCACTCCGGGCTACTCCACCGGCTGCAGCTCGAGCGGGCCCGAGATGGTCAGTTGGATGTCGTTGAAGTCCTGGTCCCCGCCGCCGAGCTGGTCCTCGAACCCGACCACCCAGCCGCAGTCCCCCGCGTACGTGATCGCCGCGTGGTCGAACCCGTCTACGTTCCGGCTCGACGGCCCGCTGTAGAACGTGTCGCCCGTGTCCGTGACCACGATGGCGAACATCAGCTCGCTGCCCTCGGCGTAAGTGCCCACCGACACGGTGTTCCCGGTGTCGGTCTCGTGCCCCGTGCCCACCCACACCTGCTCCGGCGCCCACAGCCACAGCTCGCTCGTGTAGCCCGCGCTGCTGCCCATGAAGGTGAGATCGAACCCGAGGTTCGACTGCGTGACCACCAGCCCCGCGGCCGGGTACATGTCGTAGGCCGTGCCGGGATCGTAGCAGTCGTCGTCGCCGAGCGGGACGGCGCCGGTGTCCTCGGCGCCCGTGTCGTCCTCCGCCGCGGAGTCGGACCGCGGCTCGTAGCGCGGCCCCGAGTCGTCGCCGTCGTGGTGGCTCTTCCCACCGAGCGCGTAGTCCGAGTCCGAGCACCCGGCGGCCAGGAAAACCAACGCGAGCGATAGACGAACAGGCATAGGACCTCAGCGCGGTGATAGCAAGGAGTATGCCGCCCCAAAGCCCGGCTTGGACGGTTGAACTGGGGCGGGCTCGCCCCGCTGCTGGGACACGGACGCCCCACCCCGGTGCGCAGCGCTAGGGCTGGCCCCCCACGGCGGCGGCGAAACCGGTTACCCCGCGCCCGAGTCAAGGGCGCTCAGGAAGCCGCCGGCAGGGCAACCTGCGGGAGGAAAGTCGGAGCTCCACAGGG
>CALQBK020000225.1 GCA_943328795.2 Bifidobacterium breve | reverse complement strand
TGAGCCCCCCAAAGCTAGGAGCGTGTCGAGAATCAGCTGGGTTGGCTAACGCACCCGCCTCACCAATCCTCCAGCCCCTCCACCGATCCCGCGGGAACCCCGAGCCGCTCGGCCTCGCGTACCCCGGACAGGATCGCCCCGTGCACGGTTTGGTAGTACTCCCAGTAGGTGGCCTCGCCGGCGAACAGCACGGTGTCCCCCTCCGGCGCGGCGAGCGCCGCCACGTCTGCATCGGACGCCCCGACCGGCAGATAGCTGTAGCTCCCGTACGCGTAAGGGTCCGTGGTCCAGCGCGTGACGAGCGTAGCGGCCGGCGTCGGCGGCGCAGCGGCGTACATCTCGCCGAGCACGGTCAGCGCCTCGGCGACGATGGTGTCATCGGTCGACGAGGCTTGGATGGACCGCGAGTACCGACCGCCGTACAGCAACACCAACGTTGGGGTGCCTGCGCCGTCCGTGGCGTCGACCACCATCGGGAATCGACCGGAGGCCTCCGCGTCGATGAACCAACCCCCGCCTTGGCCCCACCAACGCTCGTCGAAGGTCAACACCACCTTCTCCAAGTTGCCCATCTCCATCCGTTCAATCGCGGCTTGCTTCGCGGCGGAGAGGGGCGGGTCGAACGCGATCGCGCCAGCTTTGAGCACCCCCAGCGGCACGGTGACGATCACCGCCGACCCTTCGTAGATCGCCCCGGCCGCGGTCACCGACACCCCGTCGTCCGTCGATGCGATCGCGCTGACGGGAGCCTCGGTGCGGATGTCGAGGCCCTCCGCGAGCGCGTCGACCAACCCAACATAGCCGCCGGTCAGGAAGTAGTCGCCGCCGGTCGTCTCGCCCTCCTCCCAGATCCAATCGAGCGACTGTTGGTCGACCGGGCCCGCGTACTCAATCTCGACCAACCACTGGTCAATCGCATACTGGGCGACGCGGGCGTCGACGCCCGTCAGCGCGTGGTCTGAGAGGTACCGATCTCGGCCGTCCGCGACGGAGGCGTCGCTTCCCAGCGCGCTTCGAAGTTGCGGCAGGGCGCCGATGAAGCCGTCGTACGCTTGGTCGAGCGCGTGGGATCCGTCGGTGCCGAGGTCGCTGTCCGAGGCTTCGTCGAACACGATGTCGTAGCCGGTTTGATCCCGCGCGTAGCCAATGCCGAAGTGGTCCGCGAGGCTGGCGATTGGGTTCGACTCCGGCCCGTGAATCCACGCGCCGCCGAGGTCCAGCGTTGCGTCCCCGACGTCGCTGGTCCAGGTGCGTCCCCCAACCCGGTCCCGCGCTTCGAGCACGGTCACGTCGTAGCCGGACTCCGCGAGCGCGTGGGCGGCGGTGAGCCCGGCCATGCCGGCGCCAACCACGAGGATGGGGGCCTGGTGTGTGCACGCGGGGGCCGAGAGCGCACAGGAGACGAGCAACGGCCAGCCGGGGGGGAGCGAGCGGACGCTGCAGCTCAGCGGGCGGCGGGCCTGTGGTGTCGTCGCGTCGGGAGCGTCGTGGAGCATCCCCGGAGCATAGCCAAGGCACGCGCAGCCGGTCGGTTGACTACCGTGCCTCGGGCAAGAACACCCGGATCCACCGCAGGCGTCCGTCGCGGTCGAGGATCACGACCGCGTCCCCGACGCGGACCGCGTCGACGGCTTGGCACGGGAGCGTCGCTACGGGCTTGGCGTCGTCGACGCTCCAGAGGGTCGCGGGGCCGCCGCTCGCGATCGTCGCGAGCCACCTGCCGCCCGCGAGGATGAGCTTGAACCCCCACGGGTCGGCGCTGGGGAGGACGACGGTGCTGCCGTCGGGTCGCTGCACGGTCAACCCCGCGGCGCACCGGCTGACGGTCCAGCCCGGGGGATCGTCGGTGGGGTTCACGGTGATGCTCTCTCCCTGCGTGATCGCGAGCTGCAGGCCCGCCGTCACCGCCGTGCCCGGGGCCACGCGAAACACCCGGGAGCAGCGATCCGTCGGGTGGCCCTCGCGGTCGCACAGCGCGAGGATGGCGTCGCTCCCGAGGGGGGTGATCGCCTCGATCGCCCCGGACACGTGGGCCTGGCGCCACGTCGCGACGGGGGTCCCCGTCGCCGCGTCCAACAGGTGCACGTCGCCCCCCCGAACCTGCGCGAGGACCCGCCCGTCGCGGACGGAGACGGTGACGATCGGACCGTCCAACCTCGCGACCACGCGCGTGCCCCGGCACAGCACGCCGTCCGAGTCCCCGGTCCACAGGACGTCTCCCTCGGCCGCGAGGACCGACACCCTTGGGGCCTCCTCCTCCCGCTCGACGACCCACGCGGCGACGAACGACGGACGCCCAAGCCCGAGCGCCGCGCACGTCTCCGGCGCCGTGCGCCAGAGCTCGACCTCCAGCGGCGACCAGCCTTCGGCCTCGACGCGCCCCTTGACGGACTCGGCGCAGCGCACCAGGGTCGCGAAGGGCTCGGGCAGGGCGTCGCCGAACGCATACGCGCCGTGGGCACGCGCCCGCTCGATCACCCGGGCGCGGTGCCCCACCGGCACGCTGGGCTCCTGCAGCGCCGCGATGACCCAACTCGTGGCCTCCGCGACGGTGCTGAACGCCGCTGGATACGGGGCCTCGGAGAACGGCATCCCGAGCCCGAAGGTCGCCCGGGGCTCGACTACGGACCCCTCGACGACGCAGCCGGTCTCCACGACCTCCGCGACGTCCGCCACCTCGATGCCGCGGCAGCCGGACCCGCGGATCGCCACCCCGTCGAGCACTACGATGGACGCGCCGAGCGCGTGTACGCCGTTGACGCCGCACCGCTCGACGCTGCCCCCGGTCACCCGCACCGTCGCGGAGCCACGCGCTACGATGCCCGTCGTCGCGGCGTCGGTGATCGCGCACCCATCGAGCGCCACGTCGGCCGCCCAACCGACCTCGACGCCGGCGCCCGCGCTGTTCACGAAGGTGCACCCGGTCGCCACCAGCCGTCCCGCGCTCCCGACCACCACGAGCGCAGACCCCCACTGGCCGGGCGTGCTCGGACCCTCGCGCACGAGCGTCACGTTCGTCAGCCGGAGCGTGCCCGCGTTGACCCGGATCGCGTGCCCATCACCCCGCCAGGTGAGCCGAGCCCCTGCTCGTCCGCCCAACTCATGGTCGGCGTCCACCACCAGGGGGGCTTCGAGTGCAGTGGGCTTTCGGACTGGGGACTTCATCGGCGGGGACGTATCGTCCCCCTACACCCGGTCCAAGATCTCCTGCACCGCCCGCTCCCCCGACTCCAGCGCGCCGTGCACGGTCGCGTACATCCCGGTCGTGTGGGTTGCCTCGCCAGCGAAGTGGACCCTGCCCTCGACCCGCGCGAGGTCCGCCCGGAGCGCGCTCGAGCCGGGCGACGGAAAGCTGTACGACCCCAGCACGTAGGGCTCGGCGGTCCAGTCTTGCACGATGCCCGCGGCGAACGCCGGGGTGGCCGCGCCGTCGTACATCGCGTCCAAGTCTGCGAGCACCAGCGCGAGGATGCCGTCGTCGGACCCGCCTTCCTCGCGGAGCGCGTCGGCCTTGGCGCCCATCACGAACGCGGTGAGCACGAGCGGGTCCTCCGTGCGTCCCAACCCGGGCGCCCAGAACTCGGGCACGTGCTCGGCGCCGTAGAGCGACCCGAGGTCGTCGGGCCAGAACCGCGTCGTGAACGCGATCACGACCTTCATGCCGCTCCCGAAGCCGACGTTGGCGATGGCGGCTTGCTTCTCGTCGGACAACGCGGGGTCGAAGGCGATCATCCCGGCCTTGAGCACGCCAAGGGAGACCGTGACGAGGGCGTAGTCCGCCGACAGGGTGGTCGCGTCCGCGAGGGTGACGACGACGCCGGCGTTGGAGGACTGGACCGCGGTGACCACCGCGTTGAGCTGCACGAAGTCCCGCGCGTCTGAGCAGGCGAGGTCGACGACCGAGAGCATCGTGACGTCTGCGAGCGCGTAGTTGCCGCTGCCCGAGGTCCAGAGCGCGTCGTCCTGGGCGAGGGACAGCACGCCGACATGGTCGTCGTCGCTCCCGTACTCGTTGCCAACCTGGGCCTCGACCAGGAAGCGCACCCGGTCTGCGATCCCGACGTCCTCGAGCCGCTCGGTGACCGTGATGTCGTCGCCGTCCCAGCGGTACAGGCCGTCGATGAACGAGACCGCCTCCGCCGCGAGGTCGTCCGTCTCCAGCACGCTCTCGTCCCGGAGCCGCACGTTGCCGTCGCCGTCGGCCATCCAGAACCAGTCGGCGCTGACGGCGTCCACGAACGCCGCGTTGGCGTCTGCACACATCGCGAACAGCACGCTACTCGATCCGTGAATCTCCTCCGCGCCGAGCTCGATCGGGAAGTCCGCGAGCCCGCCGCCCGCGGTCTCGGTGTCGGGCAGGATGCGCCCGCCGTAGCGCCCGCTCGCCTCCACGATCGTGACCGTGAAGCCCTTGTCCATCAACAGCTGCGCCGCCCAGAGCCCCGCCGCGCCGGCCCCGACCACCACGACGGACGAGCCGCGGCCTGGCTTGCACGCGAGCGCGGGGGCCGCCGCGAGGGGCGCCGCGGCCGCGAGGGCGACGAGGAACGACCGACGATCGCGTTGGAAGCCGGGAGGGTGAGGCATGCGTCGTCGTATCGAGCCGGGGAGCCCGGTGCCAGCCGGCCCTGCCGCGGTGTTGGCAAAGGGGGTAGGGGGCGCCGATGGCCCGCCCCCCGCTCCTCCTGTCGCTCTTGGTGCCGCTTCGGCTGGTCGGCTGCGGCGAGGACCCGGTCATCGCCGATTGGCACGACTGCAGGTACGCGAGCCCGGACGACCCGCCGGAGGACGCCGACGCTTGGTACGCGTGCGTCGACGAGCGCGTCCAAGACGGGGATGGCTGCGGCGCCGACGGGTACTTGCTCGGGTTCGGTGGGAAGTACGCCGAGCGCTACATGGTGGACGTGCGACCGGAGCTGAGCGAGGCCGGGCAAGCGTTCTTGGACGGGGTGCTCGTTTGCTTGCAAGAGGGGCTGGCCGGGGGGATGTCCGACGACCCAACCTGCGACGCGATCGAGACGGCCGGGTTTGGCGCGCACGCGCCCTGCTACGCCGCGAACGGCTTCTGCGAGTTGCCAATCGAAGACGTCGCGCGGATCGCGGCTGCGATTGACGCCGAGGACCAGGGCATCCCCGCCGAGCAGGAGGCGATCGAGGCCATCCAGGCGCAGTGTACGGAGGGGTAGGGGGCAGCCTGCGCAACATCCCGGGCCAGGCGTCCGTCGGCGCGCGCGCTTGGTCCTGCAGAGTCAGCTAGAAAAAAAGTCCCCGCGGCGCCGCGGACGTGCTATTCTATCCTTGCCTTTCGCTCCGGGGCCTTTCAACCCCGGAGCAAAAAAATGGCAGAAATTTGGCGTCAAATGCCCGCCACCACGCTAACCGCGAGCCAGAAGCAGGTGAGCAGCGAGGTGGTGGACGCGGGCGCATACACGATCCTCGAGATTCAGGCGCGCGTGCTCAAGGCCGGCGGCGCCGGCAACATGGCGCTGGAGCACGCGGCCGTGAACGAGCCGGACGCGTTCACTGCGCTCACCGGCGCCTCGTGGGCGGTCAGCGCGACGCTGAACACGCACACGACGATCAGCCACTTCCTGCGCTACCTGCGTTGGAGCACCGACGTAGGTGTCGTGGGTGGGCCGGTCGCGCTGATCGACATCCTCGGCAAGGTGTGAGCGCGGTGGAGGCCGGCTGCGGGTGCGCGGGGGGCTGCGGCTGTCCCGACCGGGATCAAGCCGCCACCCCGGTGCCGGCGGCGTCTACGCCGTTGGCACCTGCGGCCGCGCCCGCGCGGTCGTCCGTGAAGGGCAGCAGCGCCATCCCCGGCCGCCCGGTCCCCCGCGTTCGCACAGGTCCTGCCGGCGGCGAGCTGATCGTCCCTCGGCACAGCGCGATCCGGACACCCCGGGCGCCGTTGGACAGCCTGCGGCCCCCAACCCCGACAGCGGGGCCGTGCTCGCCTACTCCGGCTCGACCCTGATCTCACAGGACACCTACTGGGGAACGGGCGACGATGACAACGACGGCAACGACGTCTCCATCCGAGAGTCCAACGGCGACTTGATCGCCGGCTACGACTTCAACGGCGTCGCGTCGTTCACATGCTCGTGGGATGACCAGATCTGTGAATAGCACCGCCCAACATGACCCAAAACCTCCGTCGGCAGTTTTGGTAGGTCGGGGCGGCCACCGTCCTCCCATCCTGGGATAGAATCCCGTATGCTCGCCCTGCTATTGGTCGGTTGCGCGCCCTGCCCCACGTTTGGGGAGATGACGGTCGACGACCCGCACGGCCTCGCGTCGGACAACATGCTGGACGACGTCGACGCAGCGGTCTCCGACTTTGCGGCGTGGACAGGGCGGGCCGGGGTGTGCGTGCCCGGAATAACGGTTCGCGAGGATGTACGGCCAGATTCGGATCCGGACTGGGAGATCGTGGGGATGTACAAGGGCCAACGCCGGCCCATCCTCCTCGAGCCCGGGTTGACCACGTCCACGCACCAGGTCGTGGTCCACGAGCTGTGCCACGCGCTCGACTACCGC
>CALQBK020000224.1 GCA_943328795.2 Bifidobacterium breve | reverse complement strand
CGCGGTACTCGAGCCGGCGCAGCCCGTCGAGGAGGAGCCTCGCGGCCTTTCGTTCACCAACGTACCCTACAATGCCGCACATGATGGCTCTCCGAGCGGTCTGCCTATTCCGGCGAGCCGCCCGGAGGGAGGCCTTTCTGACCTCGTCGCGCGGACGCTACATGCTGGCGTAGTTCCAGTTCACGCCCGCGGCGTCGAGCTCGGTGGCGATGATCCCGGGCGGCCCGTTCATCGTGCGCGCGGTGGACCCTTCGACGTCGTCCGCGAACGCGCCCGCGACGGCGGGGTTCGGGTTGTAGTGGTCCTTGATGCTGTTGACGAACAGCGTGCGGTTGTACGTGGGGGCGGCCTTTACCGACGTGCACGACACCTTGGCGACGACCTTGACGCCGGCCACGTCGAGCTCCGTCGCGATGATCCCGAGGCTGCCCGACGCGACGCTCATGTTCCTCGAGCTCCCGGCGATGACGGCGTCGACGTACGCGTTCGCGTCCGTCTGGTTCGACGTGACGTTCGCGAGCACGATGTCCAGGAAGTCCGAACGGTTGTACTGGGCCTTGACGCCGGTGAGCACGATGGTGAGAATCTACGCTACTCCTTGGAAGTGGTGTTGACCTTCATCGCGGCCGCCAGTGCCCGCCACGACGCTTCCGGAAGATAACGCGACGCCTCACCGCCCATGCTCGCGATCTCTTTCACGAGTGAACTCGAGATGAAAATGTGGCGCGGCTCGGTGAGCAAGAAGACGGTCTCGATCGAAGGCGCCATGTCCATGTTCGCGAGCCCCGTCTGGAACTCGAATTCAAAGTCCGTGACCGCCCGCAGCCCGCGTAGGATCACGTCTGCGCCGACGCGCTGGCAGTAGTGGATCAACAGCCCCTCGAACTGGTCGACACGCACGTTCGGCAGGTCCGCGCACACCTCCCTGAGCACGGCGAGGCGGGTCGCCAAGTCGAGCGTCCGCGCCTTTCGCGGGTTGTGCCCGATCGCTACGATGACCTCGTCGAACAGCCCAGCGCCGCGACGGATGACGTCCACGTGTCCGTGGGTGACGGGGTCGAAGCTGCCAGCGTAGATCGCACGCTTCATCGGGCCTCCTCGGTCAGCTGACCGGGTCGTTGAGATCGCGCCAGGTGTGGTCCAAGATGGTGGCCGCGTCGCAGACGTGGGTGCAGAACCAGCCCCAGCGCGCGAGCCGATCCGCGGGGGGCGGGTCGCTCCGCAGGTCGATCGGGTGCGCGGCGTCGGCCGTGAACTTGCCCCCGAGGAACCGGTACGTCTGCATCAGGCTGACCTGCGCCTCTTGCCCCGAGGCCGTCGAGACCGCGCCCAGGGCCCGGCCGAGGCCCACGGCGACGGCGTCCGCTGCTGGGCTCAGCGGCGGGAGGATGCTCGCGCGCGGCAGGTGCGCCAGGTGCAAGAGGAGCTCTGCGAGCGCCTCGAGCAACGGCGCGGTGTCCGGGCGCGAGCCGACGAAGGCGATGAACGCCGCCGCTTGGCGTTGAAAGGCCGGCGAGAACCGCTCGAGCGTGCCGACGGCGTCCACGGTGGTGTCCTCGTCCAAGTCCCGGACGAGGAAATCCTGCAGCGGCGAACCTCGCGCCCCGCTGAGCGCCCGCCCCGCGCGCAGCGCGAGCGAGACCCGGTCGAGCGGGTTGATGGGCGCGCCGAACAGCAAGTCGAACACGGGCGTCTCTGCAGCACAGCCAAGCGCCTCGACGGCAGATGCGAGCATCGCTGCGTGCTGCCGGGCCTCGGGCCGCTTGTCGCGCCGGAGCGCCACCCACGCGCGCGTGGCCGGGTGAACCCCCTCCCCCGTGCGGTCGACGGTGAACCATGTGCCAATACCGTCGGGCGACAGGCAGACGGCGAGCGGCTCCTCCGAGGGCCCGGGGACCACGACGAGCGCGCCGTGGCCGAGCTCACGCCCGACCCCGCAGCTCGCGACGGGCGCACAGTGCACGATCGCCGGCCCGCTGACGACGCCGATCTCCTCGGGATCCCCGACGATCTCCACGTGGATGCGCTGCCCGAACGAGCGCGCGCGGGACAGCAAGAGGACGCCGAGCGCCATGGTGGACGGGCTGCTGCCCCGGAGCGAAACCATCATCGTTGGCGCCCTCCAGAGGCGCTGCGAGCGTCGTCCCTGGCGACGGCCCGCTCGGGATCGTCGCCGTGTCGGAACACGTGGCGGACAAGGTGGAACGGCAACAGTAGCCCGAACCCGGACGAGAACAGCGCGATCGGGACCAAACGGGCCTCAACGAACGCGAGCACCGGCAGCATCGCGAGGCCGACCCCGATCACGCGCGGACCTGCTCGGCGCAGCTCGGCGGCGCCGAGCCACCCCCGGGTCACGGCCCAGGCCCGGCTCTCGGGCTCAGCACCCTCGCGCCAGCGGACGGCGGTAGTGCCGTGGTTCCAGAGCGTGACGCCCGCGAGCAGCGTCATGGCGGGCACCAATGTGGCCGCGACCAGGACGAACCGGGCGGTGGTGTTCTCCTCCAGGAAGATCCCGGCAAAAAAGTTGGACACGACCATCAGACAGAGCCACGGCCACTGGCGCTCGACCGACAGGGCCCACCACGCCGCGAGCGGCTCGGGGAACGCCGCGTTGGGCACCGGGCCTGAGAACTTCTCGCTGCCCCGGAGGTACTCGATGTGCTCGGGGAGGAACCGCACGGACACCAAGTCTGCCGCCGCTGTGCCCTCCGGCAGCCAGTACGCGACCTGGACGCGGAGCGGATCGCCGGACACGACCCGCCCGGGGACGCCGCGCCCGCGCGTGACCACCCGCCAACCGCCGCTCTCTTGCCCCTCCGCCATCAGCACGCAGCGCGGATCGTCCTCCAGCGTTGCCAGCGCGAAGCTGTCCTTCGGCGCGAGCAGGAACAGGCCCTCGACGAGCGGCGCCACGTACACGTCGACCACGCGCGTGTCCGAGCCGATGCCGAACGAGAGCCGGACGCGACCGCCGAGCGAGAGCAAGTCGAGCACCTCCGGGGGGAGGGTTGGCTTGCCATTCGCAGGTCCGTCAGCCACCCCGCCGGACCCTCAACACCACGTCCTCGCCATCGACGGTGAACAGGTCGCCATCGGTGCCCGAGAGGTCGGGCACCAGCGTGCTCCGGGTCTCGTCCTGGAGCGTCCGTCCGAACCGCGCGAGCATGCGCACCGTCCGGTCACTCCCGGCGAGCGCTATCGACACGGTCTCGCCGTACGTGCATCCGAGCCCCTTCCGGGCCGACTGGACGCGGCTCTGGACCTCCCGCAGCAGGCCCTCTTCCAGCAGATCCTCGTCCAAGGTGCAGGTGAGCGCGACCACGGCCGCGGCTGACCCGGCCGCCTGGAACCCCGGCCGCGGGGACACCTCGACGCGCACGTCGCCGTCCGTGAGCGCGTGCCCGCCCACTACCGCGCCGCCAGCGGCCAGCGCGGCGCGCAGCTCGGAGCCGTCCACCTGGGCGATCGCAGCGGCCACCGCCTTCATGTCCTTGCCGAGCCGGGCGCCGAGCGCCTTGAAGTCGGGCTTCACGACGAAGGTGACGAACGTGTTGGCGTCTGCCGAGAAGTGGATCGCGCGCACGTTGAGCTCGTCCATCAGGAGGCTGAGCAGCCCCTTCAGCCGGGGCGCCCGCCGCGGGTCGGCGAGCACGATCTCAGCGCTCGCGAGCGGTTGGCGAACCCGGACACCTACGCCCTCTCGCGCGGCGCGGCCGAGGTTCGCGAGCTCGCGGACCAGGTCCATGTCCGCGGCCAGGTCCGCGTTCACGCGGGTCGGGTCCGCCGCCGGCCAATCGCACAGGTGGACGGACTCGGCCCACCCCTCGCCGCCAGCGGCCAGCTTCAGGCTCTGGAACATCGCCTCCGCCTGGAACGGCACGAACGGCGCCGTGAGCTTCGCGAGCGTGAGCAGCGCGTGCTGGAGCGTGTTCCGGGCCTCGATCCCGTCAGCGCCGGGGTCGTCGAAGCGGTCGCGGCTTCGCCGGAGCCACCAATTCGACAGCGCGTCGACGAACGCGTTGAGCGCGCGCGCGGGCTCGAAGATCTTGTAGGCGTCGAGCCCCTCGGTGCACTCGACCACGAGCCGATCCAGCGCGTGCAGCACCCAGCCGTCGAGCGGGTGCGCGCCGCTGGGCCGCGCGGGGGCGTGCATCCCCCCGCCGGGCAGCGGGCGGTTCAGCAGGTAGAACTGGTGCACGTTCTTGAGCCGGAACAGGAACTCGCGCTGCCCCTCGAGGATGGCCTTCAGCGACAGGCGCGTGTTCGTCCACGGAGGGTTCTGGCTGTAGAACAGCCAGCGGAACGCGTCCGCGCCCGGGGGCGGGAATGGCGTCGTCAGCACGACGCCGCCGGTGTCCGCGCCCTCGTAGCGGGCCAGGTCGTCCGGGTGCATGTTCGCGGCGTCCTTGCCCTTGACCGGCCGCCCGACCACCTCGAACTGCGCCCCGTCCGGGGCAGTCAGCCGCTCCTTCGGGTCGAGGCCGAGCGACTTGACCTGCGCGGGCTTGAGCGCGAGCTGCCCCGGCTTCAGGCTGGCGTCGGCGGCGATCTTCAGCCGGGTCTGTCCCTTGAGCACGAGGTCCGGCGACGTGTAGTTGCCCTTCGACTTCGACTCCTTCTTCCCCTCCGAGTCGCAGACGTGCCCGAGCACGATGCAGTTGCGGAAGGGGCGCGGGAAGCCGCTCGCGGGCACGCGGTCGAGCCCGTACGCGGCGCAGGTCTCGGCGTCGAACAACAGCGTCGAGACCATCATCAGCGAGTAGAACCACCCGCGCGTCTGGTCCACGGCTTCGCTGATGAAGTCCGCCGGGTAGGACCGCGCGAACTCCTCGCGCCCCTTGTGTGGGAACCCGACCTGGGCGAACGGCATGCAGCCCGAGTCGAACCAGCAGTCGATCACCTCGGTCACGCGGCGCATCGTCGCCGGGACGCTGCGTCCAGCGCACGCCGTGCAGGGAAACGTGACGCGGTCGATCCACGGCTTGTGCACCTGGAGGTCCCGCGAGATGCCCTCGTCGTCCATCCGCGCGAAGTCCTGCGAGCCGCGCGCGCGGAGGTCGTCGGTCGAAGACGGGGCCTCCATCGCGCCACAGGCGTCGCACACCCAGATGTTGAGCGGCGTGCCCCAGTAGCGCTCCCGGGAGAGCGCCCAGTCCACGTTGTTCCGAAGGAAGTCGCCGAAGCGCCCGTCCCGGATGGTCTCGGGGAGCCAGTTCACCTGCGCGTTGTTCGCGAGCGCCTGCTCCTTGTTCTGGCGCGTGCGGATGAACCACCCGGGGCGCGCGTACTGGATCAGCGGGTCGGTCGGCGAGCGCGGGCAGAACGGGTACTCGTGGCGGTAAACCTCCTGCTTGTACAAGAGGCCGCGCTCCTTGAGCTCGCGGGTGATGTCCTTGTCGGCGTCTTTGCAAAAGCGCCCGGTGTACGCCCCGCAGCCCTCGATGAACGTGCCGTCCGGGGCGATCATCTGCAGAAAGCCGAGGCCCTCGGTGCGGCGCACCACGAAGTCGTCTTCGCCGAACGCCGGGGCCGTGTGCACGATGCCGGTCTGGCTCACTTCGACGTGCTCACCGGTCACAACGACGTAGTGACGCCCTAAGAGGAGCTGCGCGAGCTGCTCGGGGATGGCCTCGTGAAAGCGGAAGAGCGGGGTGTAGGTCGCGCCGGCGAGCGCGCTGCCCAGGCACGACCACACCGTCTCGCCCTCGGGGGCAAGCTCGGCGGCGGTGACCACCACTTCGCCGCTCTCCAACCGGGTGAACGCATAGGTCGCCTTGGCGTTCACCGCGAGCGCGACGTTCGACGGCAGCGTCCATGGCGTAGTCGTCCACGCCAAGAAGTGCGCAGTGCCTGCAGCGATCGCGTCGGTGACGCTGGCCGGCGGCGCGCCGGGGACGGACGCGATGGTGAACCGCACCGTGACCGACGGGTCGTCCACGGTCTGGTACCCCTCCCCGACCTCGCCCGACGAGAGCGCGGTGCCGCCTTGCGCCCACCACCACACGACCTTGTAGTCCTTGTAGAGCAGGCCCTTCTTGAACAGCTCCGAGAGCGCCCACCACACGCTCTCGACGTAGCTGCGGTGGTAGGTCACGTACGCGGTGTCGGTGTTGACCCAGAAGCCAACGCGGTCGGTCAAGTCCTCCCACTCGCGGGTGTAGGTGAACACGCTCTCGATGCACTTCTTCGCGAAGGGCTCAAGGCCGTAGGCCTCGATGGCGGCCTTGCCGTGGATGCCGAGCTCCTTCTCGACCTCGACCTCCACGGGCAGGCCGTGGGTATCCCAGCCCGCGCGGCGATCGACGCGGTAGCCCCGCATGGTGCGGTAGCGCGGGAAGAGGTCCTTGATCACGCGGGTGAGCACGTGCCCGTTGTGGGGCATCCCGTTCGCGGTCGGCGGGCCCTCGTAGAAGACGAAATCGCCGTTCGGGGACGGGCGGTGCAGCGACTTCTGGAAGATCCCCGCGGACTTCCAAAACTCGAGCACGGCGGCCTCGAGGGCCTTGGGGGTTTCGAGGGCTTGGAACGGGGAGGCTGCGGGATCCGACACGAAAACTCCGATGGCGCGCGATCTATCATCGAACCCGGGCGTCGGCCCCTCGCCCGGGGCCTCCGGG
>CALQBK020000223.1 GCA_943328795.2 Bifidobacterium breve | reverse complement strand
CGCTCGAAGCGGGACGCACGCTGGCCCCCGTTCTCGCCGTTCCCCGCAGGGTCTGGCGGAGCCGACGTCTTCGGCGGTTTCGCCAGACCGTGCCTTGGAACGGCGTAAAACAACCGCCGATGCCGACGCGAGGTGTGCCGAGCGTCGGCGTCGGCGGCCGCGCCTATCGCTTGGCGGTGTTGCTCTCGGCAACGCAGGTCCCGGCCTGGACCGCGTGGGTGGCCGGCGGCGCCGCTCGGCCGGTGCTCGAGGGGCTCCGACGCCGAGCGTGGGGCACCTGCGCCGCGTGGGTCGTCTGTCCCGGCGAGCTTTCCGCCGGGCAACAGGGCGACCTGCTGGCGCTCTCCGACTCGCTCCGCGACTACGGTTGGCGCTTGCACCGCGCGGCCTTGCCGGCCCGCGTGAGTTAGCCGCGCCGGGCTGTGACCGCCCTACCCGCCACCCCCGCGCCTACGTCGTTCACCGAGGCCCTGCCGGGCTTTGACTACCGCGGCTTCGCCGCCGAGCTGGACGCGCTGCGCGCCGAGCTGGAGCGCAACGCGGGCCCCGCGGACGTCGCGCACCTGCGCAAGCTCTCGGCCTGGGGCCGGTTGGCTACGGCGCTCGGCTACGCGACCGCTTGGATTGCGCCCAACCCCGTCTCCGCGGGGCTGATCGCGCTCGGCAGCACGTTGCGTTGGACCATCGTCGCGCACCACACGTCCCACAGGGGGCTCGACCGCATCCCCGGCGGGCACCTGACCAGCCGCACGTTTGCGAAGGGTTGGCGCCGGTACCCAGATTGGTTTGATTGGATCGACCCCGAGGCCTGGGACTTCGAACACAACCGCCTGCACCACTACCACACCGGGGAGGTTGGGGACCCCGACCTCCCCGAAGAGCAGCTGGAGCGGCTCCGGCTCGCCCCGCTGCCCGCCGCGGTCAAGTTGGGTGCGTTGTTCGCGCTCGCGTCTACCTGGAAGTTCGTCTACTACGCGCCCAACACCCTCGCGATGCTGAAGGAGGAGCAGCGGCGAAAGGCGGAGCGCCGGCCGATCGACCCAGGGGCGCGCCACACGGGCGTGAGCCTCGCCCACGCGTGGAGCCCGCTGCACGCCGACGGACGCGCGTTCTGGACGCGCTGCATCCTGCCGTTCGCGCTCCTGCAGTTCGTGCTGATCCCGTCGCTGTACCTAGTGATCGGGCCGTGGGCCGCGCTCTCGGTGCTCGTGAACAGCCTTTTGGCCGAGTGGCTGTCGAACCTTCACACGTTCGCCGTCATCGTGCCGAACCACGCGGGGGACGACGTCCACCGGTTCGACCGCGCGTCCACCGACCGGGCCGAGTTCTACGTGCGGCAGGTGCTGGGGTCGGTGAACTTCCGGACCGGAGGCGAGACGCTCGCGGGCGACGTGAACGACGCGCTGCACGGGTTCTTGAACTACCAAGTGGAGCACCACCTGTGGCCGGACCTCTCGCCGCTGCAGTACAAGCGCGCGGCGCCGCGGGTGAAGGCGCTGTGCGCGAAGTACGGCGTGCCGTACGTGCAGGAGCCGCTGTGGAAGCGCCTGCTCCAGCTGGTCCGCACGGCGACGGGCTCGGCGACGATGGTGCGGAGCTGCACGCTGGGGCGTGACGAGCGCGAGCGGACCGCGGGTGGGCTCCGGGCGTCCGGCGATTCGGAGTAGCCTCTCCCAGGGGCGGGACCTTAGGTCCCGCCGAGAAATAAACGCGGCATTCGGGCCCCGGTTGCATCCGCGCTGGCGGCGTTGCTCGTCGGTCACATGCCGCGGGCATGCTCCCTTCTCGCGCCTTGCCATCGCGGCGCACCCGGGCCCTCGGTGCGGCGCGTTTATTGTCCGGCGGGCCCTTACCGCCGGTCCTGGGGTTGCGGCTCACCAGGCAGAATATCCGTCGCGCCGCCGGCCCGGGTGCCAGGCCGCGGGCTCGCCAACTCTGGTTTGCGGAGCTGCAACACGGTGACGCCGGTGCCGTCTTCGAAGTGCCGCTCGCCGGCTAGCGTGGTCGCGAAAGCCCAGCGGATGAGGGCGATGTCCTCGTCTCGGTAGGCGGCGGCGTCGATCGCTATGAAGCCAAGGCCCGCCTCCACGAGGCTCTCGGCTGTGCCTGGGTGCTCCTCCCTGTGGTCGAAGACGCTGTTGGGCGGCGGCTGGCCAGTGGTCTGAAACGTCGAGAGATCGTCCAAGAAGTGGAACAGGTGTTCGGTCAAGGGGTCCGGGACCGGCCGCAGGGCGATGGTCCTGAGGCCGTCGGGCCAACCGGTGCTCGGCCTGCGGCAGGCCACCTGGAGCCAGAGCTGGTCTGCACTCGCGATATCGTTCGAGATGTCTGCGAACACGGGGAGCTGCTGGCGGTCGGTCCATTGACGCGCGCGACGCACCCTCGGGAGGAAGAGCACGGCGCCGGGGTTCTCGGACTCCGCGATGAACGTCGTGAACGCGGGTGACGGGGGAACAAAGCGCGGCAGGTCTGCCCGAAAGTGGGTGATGGACTCGGTGTGCGCCACCAAGGCGACGCACGCGGGGATCACCAATAGCCACCGGTGCCCCTCCTGCCGAATGCGCGTCAAGCCGATCGCCGCCGCGATGGCCATCGCCTGCGCCATCGGGATCAGCCAGCGTCGGGGGAAACGGACGATCGGGGGCTGAAAGTGCGTGTTCAACCACGCCAAACCGGCGTTGATCGCGAGCCCGAGGGAGCCCAACCAGCCCTGCAGGACCTTGAGGTTGTCCGGGTGCGTGTTCAGGGCCCATCCGAGCGCCAAGGTGGCGATGACCAGCCAGGGCAAGGCCTTGAACGGGCGCAGCAGCGAGAGCGCCAACAGCCCCGCGAGCACGCGCCAGGGGACGAAGCCGGTGCCAAGCGTGTAATCCCAGCGCTGGACGCGCTGCGCCTCCCATTGTTGCCACACCAGCAGGCTCACCGAGTTCCGCGCGGTGTTGTCCTGGGGTGCGGCCAGGGGGAAGTCGACGTAGAGCGCGGCGAGGAGCGCCAACCCGACCAGCAGCACTGCCCCCGTGGAGCGGTACGCCGCCCAGCCCCGCCAGTTCACCACCCAAAGGACGAATGGCGTGCAGAAGACCCCGTGGTAGGGACTGTCTATCGCCACGATGCAAAGCAGCACTCCCGCGGCAACGGCCCAGAGCAAGCGTGACAGCCGGGCCCCCGTTGGCGTCCAGCGTGCGGCGTGAACCGCACCCAGGGCGGCGGGGACCGACCACCAGGCCACGAACTCTGCGGTACCGTCCGTGACTGCGTAGAACAGCATTGGCTGAGAGACCATGACCGTGCCGGCAAGCAGGGCGGCCGCGGCGCTGCCGGTGAGCCTAAAGGCCAGGAACGCCGAGGCGATCCCCGCGGACGCCCAGAGCGCCACGATCCAGAGGTCGTACCCGATCACGGGTCCAAAAACCCCGACGAGCGGGGCGCCGACGACCATCGATACTTGGGGCAGCAGCAGCATCGTTGCGCCCATGGGGAAGGCGACCCGACTGGTCCACGTGGGAAGCCAAGGTAGCGACTCCCACGTGTGCTCGAGCCCCCAGGCCGCGCGGACGACGTCGGTGTTCGGCGCTCCGATCAACGCGCCCGCCGCGAGCGCCGGCCAAGCGTACCAGGTGACGACTGCAAGCAAGCCCACGGCTGCGAGCACGAGTTGGCGCTGGACAGACACTTGGAGCTGTATCCCGTTGGTGCAGACAGACCCCCGTCCGCTAAGTTCGCCGAGGCCGACGAGCTCGGCCCGGAGGACACCGGGTGCGCGATCCGCGTGGATCCCTTCCGACTTGGCCAGGTGATCGGAAACTTGGTGAACAACGCGCTGAAGTTCACCTACCCGGGCGGGGAGATCGGCCTGCGGCTGCACCGCGACGGTGGCGATATCGTGTTCACGGTGCGCGACTCTGGGCGGGGCGTGCCCGCGGACGCCATCCCGCGCCTGTTCGACCGGTTCTACCAAGTAGAGAAGGGCGACACGCGCCTGGCCGGCGGGGCGGGGCTCGGCCTCTACATCGTAAAACAGCTTGTCTTGGCGCAAGGCGGGCGAATCGTAGTCGAGTCCGAGGTCGACCGCGGGAGCGCGTTTTCAATTCACTTCCCCGCGGTGGCGGGCGACGCTGGAGGGCAGGGTGGCTGAACGAAGGAAGCTAGGCGAGATCCTGATCGAGGACGGCAAGGTGGGCCGCGAGCAGGTGGAGCGTGCGCTCACCGCCCAGCGGGGCGCCGGCAAGAAGCGCAGACTCGGCGAGATCCTGGTCGAGCAGGGGGCGCTGGACGACGTCGCGGCGGCCCGGGGGCTAGCGAGGCAGCTGGACCTGCCCTACGTCGACCCGGTGCAGCAGCCGGTGGACGGGGACGCCGCTCGGAGGCTGCCCCGGCGGATCGCGGAGTCGCGGAAGGCGTTCGCGTACGCCCGGCTGCAGCGCGGCTTCAAGGTCGCGATGGCGGACCCGCGAAACCCCGAGGCGCTCGCGGAGCTCGAGTTCGCGCTGGGCGCGCCCGTTCGCGCCGAGGTCGCCGCTGAGAGCCGCGTCCTGGCAGCGATCGCGCGGCACTACGACGCCGTCGCAGAGGCGCAGGGCCGGGTGGAGACGGACGCGGGGATGGGAGGGGGGAGCCCGCGCGCGCCCTTGGACGCCGAGGCGATCGAGCGTGCGCTCCAGCGAGGCGGCGCGGCCTACATCGAGCTGTTCAACCTGCTGCTCACGCGCGCCCAGCAGCGCGGCGCGTCGGACATCCACGTGGAGGCGCAGTCGGACGGCTACCGCGTGCGGTTCCGCGTCGACGGGCTGTTGCGGGACGTGGTGCACCTGCCGAAGTGGGCGATGCAGCCGCTCTCGAACCGGATCAAGGTGGTGGGCCGCATGGACGTGTCGGAGCACCGGCGGCCCCAGGATGGGCGCGCGACCGTCGAGCTCGGCGCGCACGCGGTGGACCTGCGGCTCTCGGTGATCCCGTCGCAGTTCGGGGAGTCCGTCGTCGTGCGGCTCTTGGACGGCAGCGCGCTGGACGTGGACCTCGCGCAGCTCGGCTGGGGTCCGAAGGGGCTGGCCGCGTACCTGCACCTGGTGAGCCAGTCCCAGGGCATCCTGCTCGTCGTCGGGCCGACGGGCAGCGGCAAGAGCACCACGCTCTACGGCACCATCAACCGGCTGCGAAAGGGACAAGCGTCGATCGTGAGCATCGAAGACCCGATCGAGTACACGATCCCGGGCGTTCGGCAGGTGCAGGTCGACGAGAAGAAGGGGCTGACATTCGCCGAGGCCGCGCGCTCGCTGCTGCGGCAAGACCCGAACGTGATGATCATCGGCGAGATCCGGGACCCGGAGAGCGCCGTCGCGGCCATCGACGCCGCGACGACGGGGCACCTCGTGCTCTCGACCCTCCACGCGAGCAACGCGCTCGCGGCGATCTCGCGGCTCCGTGACCTGGAGGTGCCGGGGTTCCTGGGCGCGCACGCGCTGCTCGGGGTCGTCGCGCAGCGGCTCGTGCGAAAGCTGTGCCGGGCGTGCGCGATCCCCGGCGAGCCGACCCACGAGGAGTGGGCCCGGCTCGAGCTGACGCCGGTGCGGATGGGGCCGGGCGCGCGCCGAGCCGGCCCTGGTTGCGACGCCTGCCAGGGGGAGGGCTACGCCGGTCGGGTGGGCGTGTACGAGCTGTTCCGCTTGGACGAAGAGATCCGCGGGCTCATCGGGCGTGGCGGGGAGGACGCCCAGGTGGCGCAGCTCGCGCGGGAGCGCGGGTACGTGCCGATGATCGAGGACGCGCTGCAGAAGGTGCGGGACGGGATCACGACGCTCGACGAGATCGCCCGGGTCGTCCCCCCTGACCCGCTGCACGAGCGCCCGCGTGCGAGCGCGTCCGATCCCGAGGTCGAGATCGAGGCCGAGACCGAGGAGGTCGCGCGGAGCGGAGCAGGTGCCGTCAGCTCCCCCGCGGCGCCTCGTCGCGCGCGCCCGCTGATCCTGGCGGTGGACGACGCGCAAGAGATCCTCGCGCTGATCGCCGCGGTGCTCGAGGACGAGTTCGACCTGGTGGTGGCCCGCGATGGCGTGGAGGCTATCGAGGCGACCGCAAAGCACCGCCCTGACGCGATCCTGATGGACGTCATGATGCCGCGGATGTCCGGCTACGAGGCCTGCAAGCGGCTGAAGGCCGACCCGGCGACCGCGGAGATCCCGGTCCTCATCTTGAGCGCCCGTGGCGACAGCACGCACGTGAAGGAGGGCTTCCACGCCGGCGCCGACGACTACCTGCCGAAGCCGTTCGACCCCGAGGAGCTGGAGCTGCGGCTGCGGGCCCTGCTTCGGCGGGCGGGGAAGCTGTCGCGTTGACCGGCGAAGCGCCGCGGCGGCCAAGCGGCGCGGCGCTCGCCGTGGTCTTCGTCGCCGGCCTCGCGACCGGCGTCGGCGTAGCCGTCGGGTACGCCGGGAAGCAGGCCGCAGACGCCACGGTGTTGACGTTCGAGGACGCGCTGGAGCCCGCGCTGCGCGACCTGCGGACGGTCGCGACGCGGTTCTACCCGAACTTCCTGGCGCTCTGGGTCGCGTACTACCACTACGCCTCGGGCTCTGTCGGGGGCTTCGCCGACGTGGCCGAGGACATCGTCGTCGTGCTCCAGGGCCTCGGTGGTGACGCGCTCGACGCGGTGGTCTCCGGCAGCATCACGCTCGAGGG
>CALQBK020000222.1 GCA_943328795.2 Bifidobacterium breve | reverse complement strand
GCTCCGCCACGCGCTCGCTCGGGTCGAGGAACACGAGGTCGGGCCGCGCGGCGGTCAGCGCGGGCAGCAGCAGCGGGTAGTGGGTGCAGCCGAGCACGACCACGTCGCACTCGCCGAGGTCTTCGAGGTAGCGGCGGACGGCGTCCACTGCGAGCGGGAGGCCCTCCCAGCCCTCCTCGACCAGGGGCGCCAGGAGCGGCGCTGCCCGCTGCACGACGCGGATTGTCGGGTCGAGCTTCCGGAGCTCCGCGACGTAGGTCCCCGACGCGACGGTCCGGGCGGTCGCGAGCACGCCTACGACCTTGGCGCCGGACTCCACGGCGAGCTCGGCCGCGGGGATCGTGACGCCGAGCACCCGTCGCGGGCTGTCGGGGAGCCCAGCGTAGTGGTGCTGCAGGTGCCGTAGCGCGACGCAGCTGACGGTGTTGCAAGCGACGACGACGAGCCCGCAGCCCTCGTCGAACAGGCGCTCCACCGCTTGCTCGGCGAAGTCGAGGATGGTGTCGGGGCTCCGCCCGCCGTAAGGCGCCCGACCGGAGTCCCCGAGGTAGACGAAGTCCCGCCCGGGCAGGCGCTCCCGTAGCGCCCGGAGCACGGTGAGCCCGCCGTAGCCGGAGTCGTAGACGCCGATCACCCGCGCGGCCCCGGCGTGGCCACCGGATTCCGGTCAGTCGTCATCCGAAAGACCGGTGATCTTCAGCATGAGCTCGTCCGGGTTGTTCGCGGCGCGCATGCCGTCGTCCTGGGTGATCCTCTCCGCCTTGATGAGGTCGAAGATGTGCTGGTCGAAGGTCTGCATCCCGTAGTTCGCCCGGCCCTTGCGGATGTGGTCGCGGATCTCGCGCGTCCGCCTCCCGTCGACGATGCACTCGTACACCGTCCCGTTGTTGCGCATGATCTCGATCGCCGCCGCGCGACCCCCGCCGACGGCCGGGACCAGGCGCTGCGAGATCACGGCCTTGAGCACCGAGCCGAGCTGCAGGCGGATCTGTGCCTGCTGGTGGGGCTCGAAGAACCCGAGCAGCCGGTTGATGGTCTCGTGCGCGTCGATCGTGTGGAGCGTCCCCAGCAAGAGATGCCCGGTCTCGGCCGCTTGGAGCGCGATCTCGACTGTCTCCAGGTCCCGGAGCTCGCCGATGAAGATGACGTCCGGGTCCTGGCGCAGCGCGGCGCGCAGGGCCGAGTGGAACTCCGCGCTGTCTACGCCGACCTCCCGCTGGTTGATCACGGACTTCTGGTCGGTGAAGATGAACTCGGTGGGGTCCTCGATCGTGAGGATGTGGTGCGAGTGCGTCCGGTTGATCTCCTCGATGATGGCCGCGAGGGTGGTGCTCTTGCCGGACCCCGTCGCGCCGGTGACGAGCACCATGCCGCGGGCCTCTTGCGCGATGTCCTTCAGCGTAGCGGGCAGCTGCAGGTCGTCGATGGTCTTGACCTTGGACGGGATCGCGCGGAGCACCGCCCCGATCTTGCCTTGCTGCCGGAAGACGTTGCACCGGAACCGCGCGAGGTCGGCCACGCTGTACGCGAGGTCGCAGTCGTTGGTCTCCTGGAATCGCTTGCGCTGGTGCTCGGACATGATGCCCCAGAGCGCGGTCCCGAGGCTCTCGTTCACGATCACGGGGAACTCGAGCTGCGGGACGAGCTGGCCGTGGATGCGGAAGACCGGGTTGAGCCCGACCTTCAGGTGGATGTCGCTGGCGCTCTTTTGTATCGCCGCTGAGCACAGCCGCGTGAGGTCGAGCGGCACGGGGCCCGCGAGCTGCCGCGCGATGTCCTTCGCCTTCTCGTCGTTTGGGAGCCCCCGGCTGACGGCCGCCGCGAGGTCGCCGACCCGCCCCCGCGCGTCGGCGGCGAGCAAGAGCGCCCGCCACGCGCTCGGGGCGTCGGTGCCAGCGTCCACGCCGCTGATCGCGAGCGCCCGTGCGACTTCCGGCGCTGCCATGGGGGCGCGCTTGGCGTAGAACCCCACGAGTTGTTCCAGCGTCGTCGGGTCAAGCGGCATGTCGGCTCCGGTTAATGCGCCCGGAACGTAGCACCGACGGGTGGCCAGAGCCCAGCCCGCTCCATCTGAAAGATATTTTCAACATGCGGACATATTTTGGCTCTCCCTGATTGGCGTGCGTGCAGCACCGTGGTAATCTACGGGTGTTGCCCCCCGGCACACATCTCTGTCCCACACCCCTTGCATCCCCCCTTTGGAGTCCTCCATGGCCATTGATCCCGATCGTCAAAAAGCCCTCGAAGCCGCTGTCACTTCCATCGAGCGCCAGTACGGCAAAGGCTCGATCATGCGGCTCGGTGCCGCCGAGCACGTGCAGATCGGGCACATCTCCACGGGCTCCATCGGGCTCGACATCGCGCTTGGCATCGGGGGCATCCCCCGCGGCCGGGTCACCGAGGTGTACGGCCCCGAGGCCAGCGGCAAGACTACGCTCACGCTGCACCTGATCGCCGAGGCGCAGCGCAAGGGCGGCGTCGCCGCGTTCATCGACGCGGAGCACGCGTTGGACGTCAACTACGCCAAGGCGCTCGGCGTGAACGTCGAGGAGCTGCTGATCTCCCAGCCAGACACTGGCGAGCAGGCGCTCGAGATCGCGGACACCCTGGTGCGCTCAGGGGCGATCGACATCGTCGTCGTCGACTCGGTGGCGGCGCTCGTGCCCAAGGCGGAGCTCGACGGTGAGATGGGCGACGTGCAGCCCGGCGCCCAGGCGCGCTTGATGAGCCAGGCGCTGCGCAAGCTCACGGGCAGCATCCACAAGTCGAACACCGCGATGGTGTTCATCAACCAGGTCCGGATGAAGATCGGCGTGATGTTCGGCTCCCCGGAGACCACCACCGGCGGGAACGCGCTGAAGTTCTACGCCAGCGTGCGCCTCGACGTGCGGCGAATCGGCTCCATCAAGTCCGGCGAAGAGACCGTCGGCAACCGCACGCGTGTGAAGGTCGTGAAGAACAAGCTCGCGTCGCCGTTCCGGCAGGTCGAGTTCGACATCATCTACGGCCGCGGGATCAACGGGGATGGTGAGCTGATCGACCTCGGCGTCGAGGTCGGCGTCATCCGCAAGTCCGGCTCCTGGTTCGCGTACGGGGAGGAGCGCATCGGGCAGGGGCGCGACAAGGCAGCGCTGTTCATCTCCGAGCGCCCCGAGCTTCGGGAGAAGCTGCGCGGGGAGATCATGAACAAGGGTGCGGCAGCGGTCCAGGTGGTCTCGGCGGCGCACGCCGAGGCCTGATCCGGCACACGGCGGGCGACCTGGGCCTGGTTGGCTACCGTCCGTCGAGCCGACGAAGGAGCAGGTCCTCCGCGAGCGCGGTGGACATCTGCAGGTTGCGCGCCCGGTCGAACGGGAGCTTGAGCCTGCGGTGAGTGGTGCCGTCTGGTCCCGCTACGGCGATGTGCACGGTGCCGACTGGCTTCTCGGGGGTGCCCCCGGACGGCCCGGCGATCCCGGTCACGCCCAGGCCCCAGGTCGCGCCAGTCCGCTCGCGGATCCCCTCCGCGAGCGCCCGGGCCACTGGTTCACTCACGGCCCCGCACTCTTCCAGCACGGCGGGGTCCACGCCGCACTGGCGCACCTTCTCCGCGTTTGCGTACACCACCGCCCCGCCGACGTACCAAGCGGACGCTCCGGGCACGCTGGTGAAGTCCGCCGCGATTCGCCCGGCGGTGCAGCTCTCCGCGGTAGCGACGGTCTCACCCCGCTCGGTGAGCAACGCGCCGACCACCGCGGGCAGCGGCCCGCCGTCTACGGTGAACACGTAGTCGCCCAGCCGCCGGCGGGCCTCGGCGATCACGGGCCCGGCGTCGACGCCCGGCTCCAGGTGGAGCTTCACGTGGATCTCCGGCAGGTGTGCGCGGTAGCCGATCGTCACGCCCGGCAGCGGGAAGTCCTGCATCCGCTGCCCGGCCTCGGACTCCGCGAGCCCGATGCACCGCAGCTGCACGGTGCGACGCGGGGGGAGGGCGTAGCGGGCGGCCAGGTCCGGGAGCACGTGGTGGGCGAACATGCGCTTCATCTCGGAGGGCACGCCGGGGAGGAAGTACAGGCGGCACCCGTCCACGTCGAGCCAGTACCCGGGCGCGGTGCCCCACTGGTTCTCGAGCAGCACCGCGCCGGTAGGCAAGATCGCCTGCTTCCTGTTGGCGGGCGGCATGGGGCGGTTGCGGCTCCGGTAGCGCTCCTCGATCTGGCCGAGGGCGACGGGGTCCTCGGCGGTTCCAAGTTGGAACGCAAGGGCGGCGGCGTCCGTGGTCAGGTCGTCGGAGGTCGGGCCGAGCCCGCCGGTGCAGATGACGATGCGGGCGCGTCGGGCCGCGCTGGCCAACGCGTCGCGGATGCCGTCGAGCTCGTCGCCCACGACCGTGACCCAGCCGGCGGTGAAGCCTCGCTCCTTGAGCTCGGCGCAGATCCAGGTGGCGTTGGTGTCGGTGGTCGAGCCGCTCACCAGCTCTTCACCCTGCGAGACGATGTCGAAGCGGACCATGGCGGACTCCTCGGCGCCAACGTGCCATGAACCCGGCCTGCGCGCACTCGCGGTGCTACAAACATCCGCGGGCAAGTCGCCCGGCAGGAGGTTGGCATGGTCGGAGAGGGTGGCGTGACGTTGGCGCTCGACGTCGGCACGAAGACGATCGGGGTCGCGATCGCGGAGCGTGGCATCGTGCTCCCCGTGTGCACGCTCACGCGGCGCTCGGTCGTGAAGGACGCGGCCCAGGTGGCGGAGCTCTGCGCCCAGCGCAAGGTCACGGCGGTCGTGGTGGGGCTCCCGTACGAGCTCGACGGCACGGAGACGCGCTCGGCGCGGCTCGCGCGGCAGGTCGGGGACGCCGTCGGGGCTTCTGGGATGCCGGTGCACTACCAGGACGAGCGCTTCACTACGGTCGAGGCGATCGAGCGCCTCGGCGCAGCCGGGGTGTACGGCACGCAGCGCAAGGCCGCGGTGGACCAGGTCGCGGCCGTCGTCATCCTGGAGGAGTGGTTGAAGGCGCTGGAGACCACCTGAGCTCTTGGGCCAGTCGCCTGTAGCGCCCAGGTCCTGGCGGCTTGATAGCTGGCGGGGATGTCCACTCTCTCCCCCCACGACTCCGTCTTCGTCTCCCTCGCGTTCGCCGTCGTGACCGTCTCGACGTCGCGGAGCGCGAACGCCTCGGCGGGCGTCGATGACCGTTCCGGCGCGGTGATCGCAGACGCGTGCACGGCAGCCGGCCACACCGTGCTCACGCGCACCCTGGTCGCGGACGACCCGGACGCGATCGCCCGGGCTTTGGTCGCCGCCCTCGAGTCCACGGCCCAGGTCGTCGTCTTCGCTGGCGGTACGGGGATCTCGTCCCGCGACTGCACGCCGCGTGTCCTGGCCGAGCACCTGGACCGGGAGATCCCCGGCTTCGGCGAGCTCTTCCGCATGTTGAGCTGGGAGCAGGTGGGCTCTCGCGCGATGCTCTCGTCCGCGATGGCGGGCGTCGCGGCAGGAAAGCCGGTGTTTGCGCTGCCGGGGTCACCCCGCGCGTGCACGCTCGCGATGGAGAAGCTCGTGTTGCCCGAGGTCGGCCACATCCGCGACGAGCTGGCGAAAGAGACGGCGCTGCAGCCGATCGGCAGCGCTCGGCCCGCGGTCCCTGTCGTCCGTGCTGCCCCGCCCACCCGGGCGGCGCCGAGCCACCCGACCCTCGCCCCGCCGCAGCGCGGTAAGGCGGCGGCGGACGCCGGCAAGCTCGAGGACGCCGAGCCCGTCGCGGTCCCCAGCGGGATCTCCATCACCGCGCAGCCGGACGCCGAGCGGATGGACGCCCCGCCGATCGCGTCGGGCTGGGAGGCCGGCCTGCGCAACCTGCACGGCACGATCGAGCGGACGCAGCCTGAGATCCCGGAGGCGTTGTCGAGGATGCAGCCGGTGGTCGACGTGCTCAACTCCGCCGGGACGCGCGCCGTCGTCCGGCTCGCTGACGGCCGTGAGTACGGCGCGTGGGGGTTCCCGGACCTGGCCCGACGCAACAGCAAGGTGCTGCTGGTTCGGGAAGCGGAGCCGATCGCAGAGGTGATCGCGCTGCACCGGTGGCCCGGGCTCGCGGGGCTCTGCGCCGACGAGGGCGGGGTGCTGCCGGACGCTACGCTCGCGCTGGCGTCGTTCACCGAGGATCGCACCGGGCGCGCGTATGAAGGCCCCGGGCAGCTGTTCGCCGTCGATGGGTCTACTGTCTGGATCAGCCACCAGCGGAGAGTGTTCAAGTGGGACGGCACACGAACGGCAGCCCAGGCGCAGGCGAGCGCAGAGCCGCTGTCCAGCGCCCTCGCGACGCTCGTCCTCTCGTGGGCGGGTCGCTGATGCCTCTCACCCGCATGAGCTGGCTCGTCTCCGAGCTCAACCGCCACGGCGCGCTGTACCACGAGCAGAACGTCTCGGAGATCTCGGACGCCGAGTACGACGCGCTCTACCGCGAGCTCGAGGCGCTGGAGGTCGCGCACCCCGAGCACAAGCTCCCGGACAGCCCGACGCAGCGTGTCGGCGGTGCGCCGAAGGCGGGGCTCGAGCCCTTCGTACACGAAGTCGCGATGTTGTCGCTGCAGAACGCCTTCTCCGCGGAAGAGCTGGCGGACTTCGAGGCCCGGCTGCGGCGCCAGCTCGGCGGGGGTCCGGAGGTGATGCGGTACCAAGTTGAGCCGAAGCTGGATGGCCTCGCGATGGAGCTCGTGTACGAAGACGGCGCGCTCGTCTCCGGCGGTACGCGGGGGGTCGGCCAGGTCGGCGAGGACGTCACGC
>CALQBK020000221.1 GCA_943328795.2 Bifidobacterium breve | reverse complement strand
GGCGGTTTCTACTGCAGCTTTCGCGTGGCTGACACCCGCTCCCTGAGCTGATGGAGGAACGCAGCCCGCGCGCCCGGCTCAAACGCGGGGTAGCCGACACCGTCCGACAGGCAGAGCTCCAGACAGGCCTGGAGGTCGTTCGCCGCGCCGACCGGATCGCCAAGAATCCCCAGAATCTGCCCACGATTGAACAACGTCTCCGCGCGAACGCCCAGATCCTGTGGTTCAGTTGCCAGCGACTGGGTGAACGCCGCGAGGGCGGGTTGCAGCCTGTGCATCATAAACGACACGAGCCCGAAGCCGTGCGTCGCCTCCTGCGACCCGGGATTCAGCTCCACAGCCCGATCAAAGCACACCAGGGCACCCAACAAGTCGGCGAAGGCCAGGCGCCGGCCTTCGTCGCACAGGCGGTGGGCGGCAACAGGGTCAGTCAGCGTCGACGCCGCAGCGTGTTCGGGGTGCTCCGCCATCGCGCGATCCAGCTCCTCCCGCGCCGGTTCGAACCCCCCGTCCACGGCTGCGCGCATGTCACGGATCGCGTCGGGGACGCGCGCGAGCTGGCGACGGACATCTCCGCGATTCAACAGCGCCACCGCTCGCGCCGTGTCGTGCGGCAGGAGCACGATGGCGCGATCGAGGTCCGCCTCGGCTGCCGAGAGATCACCGAGCACAGCGAGCGCGGCTCCACGGTCGGCGTAGGCGACGGGGTAGAGAGGAACCTCCGTCAGGACCTCGTCGAACGCCGCGACGGCGCCGCGGTAGTTCGACTCCCCGACGAGGCGGCGTCCCCGATTCATGGCCTGCGTGAGCCGCTCTGCCTGGTTGGGGGTGGATTGCCCACTCGCCCCCCGGAACCACGCAACTATCGTATCGATCAGACCCACCAAGCACTCCAAGCGAACTCGCCTACTCTAATCGAGCCGTCTTGCTCCGCTCCCCGCCCGCCCTCGCCGAAGCGTGGTTATGGGCTTGATGGTGAGATTGTGTACGACGTCTATCAACGGCTCGAGAAGCTCATCGCCGGGCTCCGGGCGAGCAACCGCGTGCGCATCCCCCGGGGCGAGCTCCGCTACCACGCCGAAGCCGTCGATCCGGCGCTCCTCGCTGACCTAAGACGGGAGGGTTTCGACGTCGACATCGAGGAGCTCTACCGACAGGTCGAGTTCGTCGACCTGCGATGGGCATCGGCAGACGACGCAGGCTGGACGTTCATCGACGACGACACGGACCTCGTCGGCGGCGGCCTGAACGTCCCCGCCTTCGCGAGCTTTGCCTCGAGGCGGGCTTCGCGAGCTGCTTTCTCGACGGGTGGCAGCGCGCCTCGTTCCTCTCGGAGGACACCGACGCCGTCGCATTTTACCAGCGGCAGCTGAAGGCTCACTAGGGGTCGGGCGGAATACAGTCCCGCGATGCCCGAAACCCTCGTCCCCGGCCAGCGCATCGAGCGCTACGTGGTGGAGCAGCAGCTCGGCCAAGGGGGCATGGCCACCGTGTACCAGGTCCGGCACACCTCGCTCGGCACCCAGCACGCGCTGAAGATCCTGTCGGTAGCGGGCCCGGGGATGCGGCAGCGGCTGTTGCTCGAGGGCAAGGTGCAGGCCAGCCTGCGCCACCCGAACATCGTCGCCGTGACGGACGTGCTGGAGGTCGGCGAGGCGCCCGGGCTGTTGATGGAGTGGGTGCAAGGGCCGTCGCTGGACGACTTTCTGCGGGCGAGAGGCGGCGTGCCGCTGGAGCTGGCGGAGGCGGAGCGCATCTTCCGGGGCATCCTCGCGGGGGTGGCCGAGGCGCACCGGCAAGGGGCGCTGCACCGCGATCTGAAGCCGGCGAACGTGATCCTGGCGTCGCCGGGCGCGATCCCGAAGGTCGCGGACTTCGGCCTGGCCAAGGTGATGGTGGAGTCCGGCGGGGAGGGCCACCACACGCGGACGGGCACCGCGCTCGGCACGCCCGAGTACATGGCGCCTGAGCAGATCCGGGACGCCGGCAGCGCGGACAAGCGCGCGGACGTGTTCTCGCTCGGCTGCGTGCTCTACGAGCTCGTCGTCGGTGAGCGCGCGTTCGACGGCGCAGACATCGTCGAGGTGTTCAACAACGTGTGCCAGGGCCGGCACGGGCCGATCCCGCCGATGCCCGCGCGGTTCGAGGCGGCTATCCGCGGGGCGCTCAAGGTGCGCCGCGAGGAGCGGATCCCCGACTGCGAGGCGCTGCTCGCCGTCCTGGATGGCCGAGGGGCAGACAGCCGCCCGCCGGCCAGCGGGGAGACGTTCGTCAGCGGGGAGACGCTCGCGGAGGCCAGCGTCGCGGCGTCGGTGGGCCAGGCGGTGGGCGTGAGCGCAGCGGTGGGAGCGGGCGCGGCGGCAGCGGGCGCGGCGGGAGCGGGCGGGGGCGCGGCGGCAGCAGTGGGAGCGGGGGCGGCGAGGCCGAACGCACGGCAGCTCGGCGCGGCGGGGCCGGGCAGCGCGCCGAGCGGCCCGCGCGCGAGCAGCGAGACCCAGGCGCTGTCGCTGGAGAGCGTCGTTGCCGCCAGGGCGGGCTCGCTCGGCGGCTCACTGGAGGCCCCCGCGCGCCCAGCCCCGGAGCCGGCCCCTCGGACGAAGCCACCGCGCCCGCCGCCGCGCCAGAGCGCAGCGTCGCTGGCGGCGTTGAGCGGGCTCTCGTTGCTCGGGCTCGGCGGCATCGGCGTCGTCGCGGTGCTTGGCGCCATCGCGGTGGTGGTGTGCCTGGGCGTCGCGAACAACGCGCCCGGGGGGGCGGGGACGACGCGTGGCGCGGACACCGCAGCCCCCCCGCCGGCGCTCCCAGTGCCGTTCCCCGTCCCGTCGAGCGCCCCGGGCCCCGTTGTGCCCCGGGCGCGCCCTCCCTCGAACCCAGACCCGGCTTCGCCGGCGCCCGTGCCGACCCAGCCGGTCGCCGAGGCCCCCGCCCTTGTCCCGGTGCCGGGGGCGTGTGGGCCCTTCGGTGCATGGGGCTTGAGCGCCCCAGCGGGGTTCTCGAACGAAGGCTGCGAGGCGGACGAGTTCGGCAACACGGGCATCGTGCTGAGCGGCACGGGGTCAGCGACCGTCGCATGCCAGGCGATCAAGGCATGGGCTGTAGCGACAGGCGGCGAGATCGTCGGGGAGGTGAACGAGGGCATGCCGATGCTGGCGTTCACCAAGGACGGTCACCAGGTGTCGGTGCAGTGCGACTCGGAAGGCCCGTACACGACGATCGCGATGATGGCCTCGGGCTGATACCGGCGATCCCAACCGAACGGGTCAATCCGGCAGCGTCCTCGCGAGCCGGATGCCGCCCGACGCGCCGGAGGGCAACACGAAGCCGGTCATCCGGCCACCACGATCCCCGCGAGCTGCAGCGCAGGCTCGACGAACAGGGGCATCGTCAGCAGGAGCGCTCCGAGGGTCCAGAGCCGGGCAGGCACGGAGCGCCAACGCGCGACCCCGAGCGCGCGCTCGACGCCGACGAGCACGCCGTGCAGCACGAAGAACAGGAACATCGACCCCGCGGCCAGGACGTCGAGCGCCGCGAGCGTCGCGACCGCGTGGAAGAGCGCGCTGAACAAGAACGCAGCCGCGAGGCCGGCAGCGGGGCCACCGCGGCGGGCGCACGGGCGGAAGCACCACCGGTGGAGCCAGCGCCCGACCTCCCGGTTCCACCGGCGGCCCCAGAACTCCACGAGGCTCTTGGACGCGATCGGTCGCAGCTGAAGGGACCTCGCACGAAGGCCGAGCAGCCCGAAGAACAGCACGGCCAGCGCGCCCACCCACTCGATCAGGCAGTACACGGCGGCCGCGCCGCAGAGCCAGCGGATCGGCCAGCCGACCGCGACGGCCCAGCCGCTGCGGGCGATCGGGCCGAGCACGGGACCGCCGAGGTCAACGTGCACCACCGAGACCGTCCACGGGCCGACGTGCCACGGTCCGTTGCTCACGGCCGCGGCGACGAGCATCGCGAGGCCGAACCCCGCCGACCAGGCGAAGCTGGCGAGGAACGCCCGCCGGTTGAGCGCCGGCGCCGCGCGCTTCATGTCGCGGATGTCGAACCCCGCCAGCGCGAGCCCGAGCCGGAAGTCCAGCGGCTGGTCGGCCTCGGAGGTCACGTCGACCATGCGCATGAAGCCGAGCGCGAACAGGAGCCAGAGCAGGCCGCGCTCCACCGGCAACGGCGGCGGGAACAGCACCGCGGGCGCCATCGGGAGCAGCGAGCACGCGATCGCGGCGGCCTTCTGCCAAGGGCGCGGACCGGCGACGAGCGCGCCGAGCGCCAACGCCAGGTACGTGCGGCCGAACCACACGAGGCCCAGCGCCGGGTCCGGGATCACCCCGGACACGTGGCTACCAGAGCACGGGGTTCGTCGTGGCCCCCCACCAGGCCCCGGACACCGACTGCGAGTTGCTCGACCGCGCGGTGGTCTCGTCGATGTCCACCCGGCGGCCGCTCGACGCAAACCCCATCAGCACGCCGTCCGCGTAGCCGAGGCCGTAGAGCCCCGTCGTGCCGATGCTCCCGATGCGCGTCGTCGCGCCGGAGTTGGGGTCCACCTTCACCAGGTCGTCTCCGCCCGTGACCGTCCAGTACAACATGCCGTCCGGCAGCCCGATGATGTCGCCGGACGTGCTGTAGCGGCCCGACGGCACCAGCGACGTCAACGCGCCGCTCGACGTGTCGACGAACGACACCCGCGCGCCCGCTCCGACCAGCCGCCCGTCCGACACGAACGTGAGCCCGGTCATCGAGTCGGCAAGGTTCGCGACGAACGTACACTCGGCCGTGGTGGGGTTGATCACGTACAGCGCAGACGACGTGCCGCCGTACATGTGCCCCGAGAGGTCGATCGCGATGTCGGTCATCCCGGAGAACGTGCTGCCGCCGAGCGTGAAGCGCCCGATCGGGGTCGACGTGTTGGTGCCGGGGTCGTAGCTGAACAGGGTGTCGGACGTGTTCAAGTACACCGACTCGGTGGCCACTGTGCCCGTGTCGGGCACCACGACCTCGCCGGTGTCCTGCGCGCTGTCCGGGCTCGTGTCGCCGCTCGACGTGTCCACCACGACCGGGGCGGAGTCGTCGGTCGGCGGCGGGTCGTCGTCCCCGCGCTTGAGCTGGTAGTCCTGGCAAGCGGCCAACGGGGCAAGCAACAGGAGCACGCGGGAGGTCGACATCCGGCGCGCGTATCCCGTCCGCGGCGCGCTAGCGCCCGCGCTCGACCTCGCGCTTCAAGGCGTGCAACCGGCGCAAGGTCCCGACGTAGCTGACCGCGAACGCGCGGAGGTCCCGCTTCGTGCGCCCGGAGCGCCGCTGGGCGAAGGTGGCCGGGATCTCCTTCACCGTGTACCCGGGCCGCGCAAAACAGAGCTTGACGAGGATCTCCTCGACGATGTCGAAGTTCTCGCACTCCAAGGTGAGCGCGCACAGGTCATCGCCCCGGTAGAGCCGAAAGCTGTTGGACACGTCCGCGCAGGTGAGCCCGAGGACCACGCGGAAGACGACGTTCACCGCGAGGCTCATGGCGATCAGGATCGCGGGGTTGTCGGTGTGGCCGCCGCGGGTGTAGCGGGACGCGATCACGAGGTCGGCCGCCTGGCGCTCGGCCCACAGGCGCCCGACCTGCGCGGGGTCGTGCGAGCCGTCGGCGTCCATGAACACCACCCACCGGCCGCGCGAGGCCGCGATCGCGCTGGTGACGGCGTGGCTGTAGGCGGAGTTCATCGCCTTGAGCCCGGCCGCCTGCGTGATCGAGACGAAGTCGGGACCGCCGATGTCCCAGCCGCCGCTGCGGCCGATGGGGCCGCCGCCGCTCGTCGCGCCCTTTTCGAGCTCGTAGGCGCAAGAAACCGAGGTGGTGACGCTGGTGAGGAACTCGTAGGTGGCGCAGTGGCTGCGCGCTGCCGACGGGTGGGAGTGGGACCTGGTCGTGTTGGTCTTGGCGGCGGCGATCATCGTGGCGGCGGTGATGGCGATGATCTCCAACTGAACGAGACCCAGCGCCTCCCGTGGACGTGCGCCGCGAGGTCCGCGGCCGCGACCTCGGCGACGCGGCTCGCCGACGATTGTCGTGCGCTCGCGGTCGACCTCGGCAACGGAGCCGCCGGCAAGATCCCCCGCCCGACGCTACCTCGTGAGCGCGCCTGGCCGCGGCGCGATCACCACTCGCTCCCGGCGCCTCCAAATGCGCCCATGTCGTTCCGCGTCCCGTCCGCGTCGTTGTACCCGGAAAGTGGGTTCCCCGCATCGACGCACTGGGAGAAGCCTGCGTCCAGCGTCAGGTCGCCCGAGGCGGCGTCGGTGAAGCGGGCGTCTACGAAGAGGCTGTGGGCCTCAGAGCTATGGTTGTCGTCGGGGCCATTGTCGAAGTAGTCGTTGTAGTCGGCGCCTGCTGGGACGGACACGTTTCCAGAGAGCGACTGGGCGATGTTGTTCTGGAAGTCGGCGCCGGTGACGATTGTCTGGGACGAGCTTGGCGCTGTGTTGTTGTAAAACGTGTTGTTCCAGACGGTGCCCGGCGCCAGCAACGTGAACAAGTGTTGAGTTGCAAGCCCGCTGGCACGGTTCCCCTGCTCCCGTTGCACCTCGGCTGACACGACGGGGGTAGCGCCGCTGGGGTGATCGAAGATCAGGCATGGCCGACCCCGTGGGCGGGTGGGCCCGCGGCGGGCGTGATGATCCAAAGCCGTCATGAAGCAGGGTTGGCTCGAGTAATTCGACTTGTTGGTTGCCACCGGCAGGTCGCCAACACTGTACGCTCCAACTCATCCCACCTCCCGCTCTTCGCGTGAGC
>CALQBK020000220.1 GCA_943328795.2 Bifidobacterium breve | reverse complement strand
GGGGCGCCCTAGCGCCCCGACCCAGCCAGCAAACAGAGGCGAGAAACACGCTCCGGCCTGGACCCGCTGAGGACGTCCTAGCCCCACAACAAGAGCGCCACCCCCGCCGCGTTGTTCAGCCCGTGCGCGAGCACGCCCGGCCACACGCTGCCGCTGCGGGCGCGTAGCCAGCCGAGCCCGAGGCCGAGGACCGCCAACAGCGGCACCGTCCACGGCGAGCCGAGGTGGACGATGCCGAACGACAGGCCGGTCAGCAGGATCGTCTGGGTCGTGCCGAGCCGCGGCTGCAGCCGGGAGAACCACGCACCGCGGAACAAGAGCTCCTCGGCCAGCGGCGCGCCGAAGCAGACCCCGGCGGCGGCGGTGACCTTGCCGGCAGTCCCCAAGCCCGCCATGACCTCCATCACCTCTTGCGGGCCGGGGTCGCCCCCCAGCGCCTGGAGCGTGTACTGCCAGGCCGCAGACAGCGCCAAGAACGCGGGGACCCCTGCGAGCGCGTACAGCACCGTGCGCCCGGGCGGCCCGAGCGCGAGTCGCCGCCGGTCGCCGCCCGTGAGCACGCGGATCGCCGCGATGTCCGCGAGCGCCGTCCCGCCCGCCATCGCGGCGAGGAACGCGTCCCCGTGCAGGTCTGCGAGCAGCGAGACGCCGATCCACCACGCCCCGGCGAACAAGCCGAAGCCCGCGCCGGCGCACGTGCACGCGAGCCCAAACCACCGCCCCACGGCGTCTCGCGTTGGGCCGCGTACGCCCTCCACGTCGGCCTCCACCCGGTCCAGCCGCCCGCCGAGCCAACCCGCGGCCCCCACGATCGCGACGGACCCGGCGATGCCGACCGCGGCCCCTGCCACCTGGTTCCAGGTCACGGGCGGTCGACGGCGAACACGGCGCCCCCCGGCAGCCCGTCCTCAGCGAAGTAGGGCGCTCCGAGCCACGCGGTGATGTCGTCCCCCGCGACCGAGAGGGGCTGGTCCTCGGCGCCGTCGTCCACCGCGAGCACCACGCCCCCGTCGAGCGGCACGTACCGGGCGCGGGCCGGCACGATCCACTTGTTGAACGTCCCCGCCGCGTAGCCGCCGCCGATCACCCGGCCGAGGTGGTCACCGACCTGCCCGTCGATACACGCCCCGAGCTCGTCGCACACCTGCCCCGCCCCGTCGGCGATGTCGTCCTCCGGCGACCCGGCCCAGGCCACCCCGCGCCACTCCCCGAGCGCGCCGCCGTCCCCGCCGGACAGCGCGATCGGCAGCTCCCCGCCCGCGGCGTCCCACGCGTACACCACGCCCTCGGCCATCGCGAGCACCCGGGCATCGCCGACCGCGAGCGCGCTCACGTGTGGCGCACGAACGCTCACCCCGGTCAACGGCAGCGTCCAGCCGGTCGCGTCCACGAACGCCGCCCCGAGCCCCCCGGCGGCCCAGGTCACGCCGACGCCGACGCCCGCTTGCTCCTCCCCGTCGATCCACCAGCGCCCGTCCACCGCTGCCGCGTAGACGTGGCCCGCGCCTGCGCCCGTCCAGGTCGCCGGCAGGAGGGTCGTGTCCGCCGCGTCGAGGCGGCGCAGCTCCGGGACGCCGGCCGCTGTGGCCCAGGCGCCCTCCGGCCCCACGGCGAGGGCGGCCCCGAAGCGCTCATCCGGCGCGCCGTCCCAGCGCTCGGAGGGGATGTCCGTCCCGACCACGACCTCCCCCGGCAACAGGTCCGCGCCGCAGCCGGCCGAGGGCCCAGCGGCCACGGTCCACGCGCACGCGGCGAGAGCGAGGGATCGGGGGTTCGCCATCTGGGGAGTGTGCCTCGATCGGGGGGCCGGCGCCAGCCGGGGCGTTACACTCGTCCTATGCGAATTCGCAAGCTCGCAAGAGAGCTGGCTTTGTCAGAGCCCGACATTTTTGGCCTGCTCCAGTCGATGGGGCACAGCCGCTACGTGAACCCCGAGCAGATGCTCCCGACCGAGCTCGTCGAGCAGGTGCGGAAGCGGGGGCCTGCCCCAGTCGTCCGCGCAGGCTGGAAGCCGCCGAGCGCGACGCCGATGCGAGACCTCGACCGTGAGCCGAAGCCCGCCGTGCGGGCGGCGAAGCCCGCGCCCAAGCCGGCCGCCGCCGCCCGACCCCCTGCATTGGCAACCGAGCCGACGCCCCCGACTGTCAGCGCACCCGTCGCACCGGTGAGCGCGGCCATCCCGTTGCCGACGCAGCTCGCGTCGTTGGAGGCTGAGCTCTGCAAGATCCGCGAGCGCGTGATCGCGCTGGAGCGGGAGCTCGCCTCTTCAGAGAACCACCGCCGGGCGCTGCTGCGCGCGCTGGCTACGGCGTCGGGGCGCGAGCCACACCAGTCGGTGCGGGACGCGTTCATCCGCCGCGGGCTGATCGGGGACGACGAGATCGCGCTCGCGCTGCGCGCGTGGGGCGAGGCCCACCGGCTGCAAGAGCTGCTGGACCCGCTGCAGGTGGGGAACCCCGTGGTCTTCCAGGCCCTGCTCGACGAGCGGATGCTCCTGGTCGGGTCGGGGGAGGACTGCCCCGCCGGGGTCGTCGCGGTGGTCGTCGCGCCGGACCGCAGCGAGCGCCACACCGCCCCCGCTGTGCGGGCCGCGCTCTCGCGGATGGCTACGGCGCTCCTGGTGCAGGGCAAGCGGCGCCTCGTGGTGCACGGCGGCGCGGCGGCTTGGCAACGGGAGCTGAAGGACGGGCTCGACACGCGGATCGACCTACGGTTCTTCCCCCACGTCGGGCGTGGGCCGCTGCCGGACACGGGGCCGGCGGACGTCGTCGTGCTCTGGGACACGGCGGTGAGCGACCCGCGGCTCACGGACCGCCACCCGAACGCGATGTTGGTGCTGCAGCGCGGGCTGATCCCGTTCTGCCAGGCGGTGGTGGACCAGGTCAACGCTTAGCCCGAGGCCACTCGCATGCTCCTTGGACTGATCGCGCTCGCCTCTGCGGCCAACCCCGGCTGGTTCACCGAGCTCGGGCCCTACCGGGACGGCACCCGCTGGATGGTGGAGCTCGCGCCGGGCACGGACCTGCCGGGCTCGCAGCCACGGTTCCCTGGTAGGCCGCGCCTCGCGCGGTTCCGCGTCACCACCGGGCAGCCGCCCGGCGGGGTTCGCGCGTGGCGGCCGTTCTTGGTGGTGCCCCCGCCGGACACTGGCGCCGCGGAGGAGCCGACCCCTGACTTCCGGTCCCTCCAGGGCTGGCTCGACCCCGAGGCCGGCATCGGCGCGACCGAGGCCGCGCGGTTCCCCGGCGGCTCGGCGATAGGCCGCACCGTCGCCGACATCGAGTACGGCTGGGAGCCCGAGCACGAGGACCTCGCCGCGACCGTCGGAATCTTCGCGTGGGGCTACAACTCGATGCTCTACCAATTCCACGGCACCTCGGTGCTTGGCCAGCTCCGCGCGACGTGGAACGGCCTTGGCGTGGACGGCGCCGTGGAGAGCGCGTCCCTGCTCGTGCTCTCGCCGTTTCAGACCGAGGACGAGAACAGCTACGACGTAGGCGCGGCCGTGCTCGCCGCGGTTGACCTGCTCGCGCCCGGGGACGTCTTGTTGATCGAGCAGCAAGGGTACGTCGACGGCACCTATTGCCCCGTGGAGGCCGATCCCGGGGTGTTCGCCGCGATCGAGGAGGCGACGGCCGCCGGGATCGTCGTCATCGAGCCCGGGGGGAACGGGGCGTCGGACCTGGACGGTGCAGACTGGGACGGCTGGTTCGACCGCGCCACGCGCGACTCGGGCGCGGTCCTGGTCGGCGGGGGCGCGTCCCCGAGCTCGCGGTCCGAGACGCGGAGCTGGCCCTCGTCGGGGTCGAGCTACGGCGCGCGGGTAGACGTCCAGGGCTGGTACGACAGCATCGTGACCACCACCAACGGGGACTACGAGGGCGAGCTGGCGGACCTGTGGTACCCGAGCCAAGACGGCACCCGCGCGTACACCGAGAGCTTCTCCGGCACCTCCGGGGCGTCCCCGATGGTCGCGTCCGTCGCCGTCATCGCGCAGGCCGTCCGCGTCGAGCGCGCGGGCGTCCCGTGGGCGCCTGGGGACCTCCGGGCGGCGCTCGTCAGCACCGGGCTACCCCAGCCCGCCGACCAGGAGCAGCACATCGGGCCGCTCCCGAACTTGAGGACGCTGCTGCGCACCTACGGGCGTCCCTAGCCAGCCCTACTGGTGGGCGTCCCAGGGCGCGGACTTCTGACCGGTCGCCACGACCGTCCCGGCGAACGCCGACCCGGTGAGCGTGCCCGTCATCACGAACCCGTCTTCGCCGGCGAGCGAGAGCTTGGCGCCGTCGAACGTGCCCGACGCGGACCAGCCGCGCGGCGTGGTGCCGAGCAGGACCTCGACGCGCGCCCGGATGGTGTTGCCCGACTGCGACTCGACCCGCAGGGTGAGCGGCCGGCCGTTCCACCGGCCGGACCAAGTGCCCTTGATGCTCGGGATCGCGGGGGCCTCGGTGGTGAGCGACGCCGCGGGGGAGGACGTCGCGGGGGAGGACGCCGCGGGGGAGGCCGCTGCCGCGGCCGCTGTTGTCGTGGACGCAGCGCCGAGCGCGGCGTCTGTCGAGCCTGTCGAGCCTGTCGAGCCTGTCGTGCTCGTCGAGGCTGTGGAGCTGGAGGCCAGGGGCGGTGCGGTGGACACCGGCGCCGCCGCGCCCGTGCCGGTGCCCGTGCCCGTGCCCGGGGCCGAGCGCGGTGCGGCCGCGCTCGCGACCTGCAACGGCGGCGGGTCGGCGGGCTTGGCGCCCAGCACGGGAGCCTCGACCGGGGCCGCCCCGCCCCTTGCGACGCCCTCTTGTGGGGCCACGGCGGCGAGCGGGGCGTCGGCAGCACCAGCGGCGTCCGCCGGTTCACCCGGGCTCCACAGCCAAACACCGCCGGCGGTCGTGGCGACGAGCAGGCCGAACGCGCTGACGAGGCCGATGCCGAGCGCCGCGTAGAGCGGGCGCCGGGAGCGGCGCGGCCGCGGCGAGGAGGGTGGCTCGTCCGCGCCGTCGTCAGCGAGCAGCTGCTCGGGCTGCAGCGTGAGCGGGGACGCCACCATCGTCGCGTTCTCAGCGCCCTTCGTGTACGTCGGCCCGGGGTTGGTGGAGGCGGCGTAGGGCCGGGCCGGGGACTCGGACTGCAGCGCTGTCAGCGACACCGGGTCGCCCGCGAGCACGACCGCGAGCAGCTCGGGCTGGTCCGCGTACAGCGCCTCGGCGAACGCCTCACAGTCGGGGAACCGCAGCGAGGCGTCCGCGGACACCGCGCGGGCCATCGCGTCCGCCACGGCGGCCGGCACGTCCGGGTTGACCTCCGGCATCGGCCGATACTTGCCCTCTGCGACCGCGTTGAGCGTGTCCAGGAGCGTGTCGCCACCGAACGCGGCCTGGCCGGTGAGCACCTCGTACAAGATGGTGCCCAGCGCGAAGATGTCCGCGCGGGCGTCCACCCCCGCGGCGTCGTTGAACTGCTCCGGCGCCATGTACCCCGGGGTGCCCATCGCTACGCCCGCCTGCGTCTTCCCCCGCGTCACGGGCGCCATCTCAGCGCCCATCGCCACCTTCGCGATGCCAAAGTCCGCGACCTTCGGCACCGGGCGCTTGCCTTGGAGCAGGATGTTGCCCGGCTTGAGGTCCCGGTGCAGTACACCCGCTGCGTGCGCGCCCCGCACCGCCGCGAGCACCCCCGCGAACAGGCGTAGCCCCGCGTCGACCGAGAACGCGCCCCTCTCTCTCAGCCACTCGTCGAGCGTTGGCCCCTCGACGTACTCAATCACGAGGCCAGGTTGGCCCTCGTGCTGCACGACGTCCGACACCACCACGATGTTGGGGTGGCGGAGCTGCGCCTGGATGCGCCCCTCGAGCAAGAGCCGCTGCGCGAGGCCCTCCTTCCGCATGGTCAGCAGCTTCAGCGCGTGGATCGTGCCGAGCTGCGTGTGGCGGACCTTGTACACGCGGGCGAGCCCGCCTTCGCCGAGCAGGCCGAGCACCTCGTAGCGCTCGATCACCAGTCCCGGTGGGAGGGGGGGCCTATCCATCAGGAGCCCTCGGGGCGCCGGCCCGGCAGGTAGGCGGAGACGCCCGCCGAGATGGTGATCGCGTCTGCGGGGTTGTTCTTTGCGTAGGCGGTGCCGAGCACAGAGGCGCTGAACACGACGTTCTCAGACGAGCGCAGCAGCAGCTTCACCCCGGGGCGCAGGTTCATCACGCGCAAGCTGCCGAAGCGGTCCGGATCCGCGAGGTCGACGCCGCTCACGTCGACGCCGCCGGGGCGCCACAGGAACGCGGCCGTCCCGCCGATGGACACGACGCGCCCAGCCCCGAACAGCACCTCTGCGGTGCCGGAGAGCTCGCTGCCGGGGATGGGCTTGCCGTCGTCGCTCTCGACGTTCGGGAACCGGTAGAGCCCGCCCGCGCCGAGGTACCCACTCCAGCTGCCGGACGCGCCGAGTCCGCCGGTTCGTCCAACGCTTAGGTAGCCCCCGACGTCGGTCGTGCCTTCGCCCAGGTTGGTGATCCGCGCCCGGGTCTTGGCGGTGTGCTCCCCTTGCCGGAGCTCTGCGCCGGCGGCGAGCGACAGCGGCGCCCCGTAGAATTCGTCGAGGATCAGCCCCTGGACGGTGAGGTCGACCAGGCCAAGCCCCTTCGTAGACGTGCACGCGTCCAGGCCGAACGTGCTGCACACCGGGCCGTCGGTGCGGTTCGCTTGCACGTAGTACCAGGGCACGTCGAGGGCGACCTGCACCCGGGGCACGAGGCCGTACGACACGTAGGCTTGGGCGCCGATCGTGGTGATCCCGCTGTCCACCGTCTGC
>CALQBK020000219.1 GCA_943328795.2 Bifidobacterium breve | reverse complement strand
GATCCGGGAGACGGGGCCGATCAGGAGGCGGCTCGGGGATGAGCGGCGGCGGGACCTCCATGATCGCACATCCGGAGCCTCACATGCGTGCGCACGCCAGGGTTTTTACAGCGGGCTCAATGTTGGCCCCGTTCCACGCGGCCGCGGCCGACGCAGGGCCCGAGCCAGCGGCCCCGCCGTCCACCCCCGAGTTCGTGCGTTCGCCAACGGCGCTGAACGTTCGCAGCGCACCCAACACGGACGGCGCTATCGTCGGGTTGATCGCCGCCGACGCCCCCTTCCTCGTGATGCTCCGCGTCCCGGGCCCAGCGTGCGGTAGCGACGCCAAGCCGGGCGAGGCGAAGGACACCCCCGCGAGCTGGGGGCTCCTCCCCGGCGGCTACGCGTGCCTCTCGGCCACGACCGCCGACCCGGGTCCACCCGAGGCCCTCCCGCACATCGTGGTGTTCGACCCGCCGACCCCCGAGGAGTACCGCAGCTACGTCCGCAGCGGGACGTGGCCGCGCGACCTGGCCACCGCCGAGGCGCTCACGCCGTTCATCTACGGGAAGACCTGGCGGCACTGGCAAGGCACGACGTACGCGACCGAGGCGGCGTGGGAGCGCGGCGATGCGCCGTTGGCCGCGCTCGAGCCGGAGCGAAAATACCACTTCGTCGGGGTGGTGGAGACCCCGCGTGGCGCCCTGCTCGAGATGGCCGACGGGAGCGTTGTGCCGCTCGACGACGTTTACGTGTACCCAATCTCGCGGTTCCACGGCGAGGAGCTCGCCGGGGCCCGGAGCTTGGCCCAAGGCGAGGCCCAGGCCTGGGTGTTTGCCTACGGCGGCGCCAATCTACGGGCCGCACCAGCCCCCTCGGGCGCCCTCGTCCGCGTCGTCCCGTACCAGGCCGCGCTGCGCGTGCGAGCGACGGCCGATCCGCGCTGGGTCGAGGTGCCCGATGGTGTTGGTGCGGGTCAGCCCGGGTACCTGTCGACGTCCGTGCTGCGCGTCGCGACGCCGGCGGCAGCGCCCGAAGGGGTCGGGCCCGGCACGACGTGGGTGGACGTGGACACTGCCCAGCAAGTGCTGATGTTGATGCGCGGCGAGTCGATAGAGTTCGCGACGCTGGTCTCGACCGGGGTGAGCGAGCGGGACACGCCGCCGGGGGTTTACGCGATGACGGACAAGACCGTGTTCGGCGACATGGCCAGCCGGCCGGGCGCCCCGGAGGACGAGGCGTACGCCGTGGAGTCAGTGCCCTGGGTCATGCACTTTCGCCCGCGCTACGCGCTGCACGGGGCGTTCTGGCACTGGGGGTTCGGGCACACCGCGAGCCACGGGTGCGTGAACTTAGCACCCCTCGACGCCCAACGGATCTTCGACGCCATGTCGCCGACGCTGCCGGCAGGTTGGGCTACCGCGTACGCGTCCGCGGGCCAGCCGGGGACGACGGTGCGGATCCGGTAGTCCCGCCGTATCAGCACGCGCGACGCACCTTGTTACAACTACAACGAGGTGCTGCATGGCCGTCTCCGAACCCGTCTCGTGGGACCAGCTCCTGCGGACCGCTGGCTTGCGAGCCACCGCCCCCCGGCGCGCCGTGCTGCGGCTCTTGCACGAGTGGTCGCGCCCGGCGACCCACGCGGAGGTCTCCGAGGCCCTCGCGGCCGACTCGTGGGACCGCGCGACCGTCTACCGGAACTTGTGCGATCTCGCTGACGCCGGGCTCGTCTCCCGCAGCGACATGGGCGATCACGTGTGGCGCTTTGAGCTCGCGCGACCCGAGGTCGGGCCCGATCACCCCCCGTCGGCGCACCCGCACTTCGTCTGCAACACGTGCGGCAAGGTGAGCTGCTTGCCCGACCTCCCGCTGCCCGTCGAGCACGTCCCGGCAGCCGTCCGAAACGGCCGGGTCGAGGTGCGCGTGCACGGGGTCTGCGACGCCTGCGCGGCCTGATCTCCGTCAGATGCCAGCGGCCTGGATCGCGCGGTGCACCCGGGCGGCCACGGCGCGCGCGCTGCGGGCGGTCGCGACGAGGTCCTGCCGAAGCTCAATCTCCAGGTAGGGACACGCCGCCGCGTTGCCGTGCCGGGCCGCGCTGTAGATGAGGCCCGCCTTGCCCGAGTAGGGCTCGTTGGGCTCGGTGACGAAGCCCTCGGCGCGCAGGGTGTCCACGAGCCGCAGCGCGACGTCATCGTGCGCGTCGAAGAGCACGCCGGCTTCGACAGCGCGCGCGTTGCCGCGGAACACCGGGGTGAAGCTGTGGATCGAGACCAGCGCCCGAGGGGCAGCCTCGATGGCGCTGGACAGCGCGGCGTGGAACGGGGCGTGGAAGCGAGCGACCCGCTGCGCGAGGTCGACGTGCCGGTTGAACGTGGGCGAGCCCTCGTCGCACGCGTGGAGGATCGCGGTCGGGTCTCGCGGGTCCCGGTTCGGGTCGATCACCAGCCGCGAGAAGCACGACAAGATGCCCTGCGAGCCCGGGTCGTGGCGGACGAGGAAGCGGGTGACGTTGGCCGCGCCGATGTCGTAGCCCCAGTGCATCGCGAGCAGCCGGCGGTCGGCCGGGCGGGGCCGGAAAGGCCGGGGGACGCGGTTCGACGCGTGCTCGCAGGTGTAGAGCCGAAAGCCGGGCTGCGGGCGGGGGGAGCCGAGGATCTCGAACGCGTCGGTGTGCACGGGCCGCCGGCTAACAAGAAACAAAGGACGATAGAGTGCGGGGGTGTGGTTCCCCTTCCCCCTCGCGGTCTTGCTCGGCTGCCACGCCGCGCCGGACCCCGACGCGCTGCTCCACGCGGCGAAGGTCCGCGAGGCTGCCGCTGCGTTCCACGAGCAGACCGGGCGCACGCTGGACTTCGGCCACCCCGCGGCGGACGGGCTCGCGCGCATGGCCGCTCGGGACCCCTCGATCACCTGCGTCGAGATCGAGCGCCGCATGCGGCCCGTGCTCCTGCTCGACCAGACCCCGCTGAGGGGCACGCGTACGCTCGACCTCACGTTCCCCGCGCTGGCGCCGGTGCTCGGGGCCGCGTTCGACCTCGGGGCCCGGCTGGTGGCCGTCGGGCGGAGCGTGATCACGAACGAGCGCGGCGCGCAGGACGGCGGCGCGTTGCCCTGGGTGGACGGCCGCGTCGTCGGCGGCGCGGAGTCCAAGGACGAGGCGGTGGCGCTGGGCGCGTCCGTGGACGCCGACCCGCCGACCCGCCTGGTCACCGTCGGGATGGACGATGGCAGCGTGCAGGTGTACTTCGCGCTGCAGCACCGGCCGGATGGCTGGCACGGCGTGAATTCGCTGACGCCCGAGCAAGCGGGCACCTGGATCAATTTCGCGGACTACGCGGCCCGCGAGGGCGTCGCGCGGGCCCAAGAGCGCTACGGCACCCACCTCGACGTCGCGCCACGCGAGCAGGAGCACCACGAGTGAACAAGAAGCTGGCCCCGCTCGTCGTGATCTGCGGCCTGTCGCCGTTGGTGCCGCTGCCGTTCGTGGACGGCTGGTGCAACCGGCGGGTCACCCGCTCGTTGCTCGCGGGGCTCGCAAAAGAGCGGGGCGTGGAGCTCGACGCTGCGACCCTGCACACGCTGACACGCGACAACTCCAGCATGATCCTCGGCTGCCTCGCCGCCGTGTTCATCTGGCCGTTCAAGAAGCTGCTCGGCACGTTCTTCGTGGTGTTCATCATCAAGGAGATGATCGACACCGCGGCTATCGCTGCACACAAGGCCGCGATGCTGGCGCACGCGTTGGACCGCGGGGTGTTCGCCGACGGGGGTGACCGCGCCACGAGCGCAGCCCACGTGCGCGAGGCGATGGACACCGCGCTCGCCGCGCACCGCACGTCGCCCGTCGGCCGCGGGCTCCGACGGATGGAGAACGCGGACGTCCCAGTCCCCGACGGGGCGGACGGCATCCTGCGCATGGTGACCGGCCTCCGGCGCCACGCAGGCGGCGCGAGCGTGCAGGCCACGTTCGCCGAGTCGTTGGAAAAGCGGCAGCTGGTGGGAACTCCGGGCGAGCGATAGCGATGGGCATGCTCCGGCTCCCCTTCCCGCTCCTCGCCCTCGCGCTCACGGCCTGCACGGGGAAGCACGACGACTCGGCGAGCAGCCCACCGGACGGGCTCCTCGACCAGGGGCCGCTCGGGCCGTTCCCGAACGCTGACTTGGTGGTCGACGGGCACCTCGCGCTGCCGGACGGGCTCTTGCCCGCCGCTACCACGCCGTGGGACGTCACCCGGGTCGCGTGGCGAACGGGCTTCTCCCCCGTGCAGGTCTCGGTAGCGCGCCTCTGGGACTACGTGCTCATCGACCCCGCGACCCTGTCCGGCCAAGGCGGGCTCGGGATCGGGGGCTCGGTGCGCATCGTCGATCTCGACGACGGCACGGAGATCCCCTGCTTCGCGGAGCTCGACGCGCACCCGGACGCGATCTCCGACGACCAGCGGGCGCTGCTCGTGCGGCCGATGATGGCCATGACCACCGGGCACACCGTCGCCGTCGTGGTGACCGACAGCGTGAAGGGCACCGACGGCGCGGCGTTCCCGCACGACCCGTGGGATCGCGCCGTCGCGACGCTGCCGCACTACGCCGAGCTGGCTGGCAAGCTCGACGCGCTCGGGATCACCGGCGTCGCGCTCGCCTGGGACTTCCCCGTCGGGGACGGGACGGCCCCGCTGCGCGCTCTGGCCGCAGACGTGCCCGTGCCGAGCGTGTACTCCCTGGACACCGTGCGCACCGCCGACACGCCCGAGGACGGCGTCGTGCCCGACGGCACGTGGAAGAACGCCGAGGGCACGTTCACCTCCACCAACTGGCTCGTCGACGACAGCGCGTTCGAGCTCGACGGGGACGGCCTCCCCGTCGCCCAGGGCGAGGCCGAGATGTACGTGTTCGTGCACGTGCCCGAGAGCGCCCGGGACGCCGCGCCGGGCACTGTCCCAGTGGTGCTGTTCGGCCACGGCATTTTGTCGAACCCCGAGAAGTACTTGAATGACCCGTCGGACCCGAGCGGGCTCGTCGCGCTGTCCAACCGCATGAACGCCATCGTCGTCGCGACCGTGTGGCGCGGGTTGACCTACGACGACTTGCTGCACGCCGTCGAGGTCTCGGGCGACTTCGGCCGCTTTCACGAGCTCACCGACATGCTCTCCCAGGGCGTCGCGAACACGCTCGCGCTCGAGAACCTGGTCGACCAGGGGCCCCTGTTGGACGACGCGATCTTCGAGGGCAAGGCCGACCGCTCGCAGCTCTACTACTACGGGATCTCGCTCGGCAGCATCGAGGGCGCGGTGACCCTCGCGAACCAGTCGCGCATCGACCACGCGGTGCTGCACGTCGGCGGCAGCAGCTGGTCGACGATGCTCGAGCGCAGCTCGGACTGGCCGGCGTTCGAGCAAGGCGTGAGCCGCACCATCCCGAGCCCGGCGGACCGGCAGCTGCTGTACAGCGTGATGCAGCTCTACTGGGACCCGGTCGACCCGGTGAGCTACGCGACCGAGCTGTCCGCCCGCAACATCCTGTGGCAAGAGGCGATCGGCGACAACCAAGTGCCGAACATCACCACGGAAGCGCTGATGCGCAGCGTCGGGGCCCAGCTCGTCGAGCCCTACGTCACGCTGCCCTACGGGATCGCCGGCACGGTGACCACCCCCGTGAGCGGGAGCCCCACGTTCGCGCAGTACGACCCGGAGCTCGGCATCCCGGCGGAGGAGAACCGCCCCGCGGAGGACACCGGCGCGCACAACGCCCCGCGCCTGTGGCCCGGGTGCGCGGAGCAGACCGCCCACGCGCTGCTCAACGGCGGCGAGGTCCAGCACTACTGTGGTGACAGCGCCTGCTCTGCCGAGAACACGGGGGAGTGACAGGGCCTGGGGAACCGGGGCGACCCGCCGGCTCGCCGAGCGACCGCTGGGAGGACGGCCTGGTCGCGATCGGGACGCTCGCGGCGCTGTGGAGCCCGCAGCACTGGGTGTACCCAGCGCTCTTTGGGCTGGCGGCGTGGACCGGCCTGCCCGCGTTGGTCGCCGGCGCGGCGCTCGCAGCGTGGTGGGGGGCGGCGTCGGACCCGCTCGGCTGGGTGCCGCTCGTGGTCGCGATCCCCCTGGCGGCGCGCAGGCGGGCGTCGCTGCCGGTGGGGCTGGCGCTGTTGGCCAGCCTGCGCCAGTGGGCGGTGCGGGGGGAGCTGTCGGCCGCGACGGACCCGTCCCCGCAGCTCGTGGTGCTCGGGACGCTCGCGGCGGGGCTGTGGGCGCTGGGGCGGCGTCAGCGCGTTGGTGCCGGTGTGCGCGGCGCGTTGGCCCTGCTGGCGGCGGCGGGCCTATGGCGGGACGCCGCCGTGCTGCGGGCGACCGGGCTCGACCGGCTGCACCGGGCGGAGCAGGTCCAGGCCGCGCGCTGGGTGGTCCCGGGCTTGGTCTCGGAGGACCAACGGCTAGACATGGACGCGTTGGTCGCCGTCCCGGGGTCGGACGCCGCCGCTGCGTGGATCGGGTGGAAGCGGGCGCTGGGCCTTGGCTGGAGGCCAGCACACCCGAGCCGAGACGTCGGCGCGATCGCCCGCGAGCTCGACACCACGGGGCGCGGCGGGCAAGCCCGGCGCCTCCTGCGCGGCTACCCTCGCGACGGCGTGGTGGACTTTGCGCTGGCCGCGCTCGAGCGCTGGCACGGCGAGCCAGACCAGTGGCGCGGCGGGGTCGACCCGTCCGCGATGCTCCCGTGCGGCGGCGGGCGCACCCTCGGCTGGGCGCTCTTGCACGACGGCAGCGAGAGCGTCGTGTTCGGCCTCTCCGCCGCGTGTGACGTGCGCGTCGTTGGCCGGGCGGAGAGCTACAACGGCGACCCGAGCGTCGCCGTGCGCCTCGATGACGCCGTGCTGCGCTG
>CALQBK020000218.1 GCA_943328795.2 Bifidobacterium breve | reverse complement strand
GCGTCCTCGTCTACGTCCGACGCCGCGTAGATCCCGTTCTCCCCGGCACCCCACTCGAGCGACATCGGCGTCGAGAGCCCGTCCCGCACGACGTCGAGCGACGACGGCGCCGCCGAGTCCCCCCAGTCCGCGTAGAAGGTGCTGCTGTCCAGGATCGCGACCCGGACGGGCGGCGTGCCCTCGTTGAGCTCGCCGCCCGCGAAGTCCTGCGTCATCGTGTCGCCGTCTACGCCCGCGCCCATCTCGTTGAAGTCGCCCGACATGATGTTCGCGCGGTGCCCCGAGTCTGAGCACATCCACCCGCTGAGGACCGTGGTGCGGGCGCCGCCGTAGCCGTACGCGATGTTCTCGCCGAGCGCCGTCGACGAGTCCGTGTAGTACTGCGCGATGCGCGTCCACGTGTCCGTGCCGTCGCAGCTCTCGTGCTGGAAGCAGCCGTTGTCCACCATGTCCTCAGAGTGGACACGGGCGACCTCGGTCAAGTCGAGGTCGATGTACAACGGGTCCTTGGGCGTGAGCTCGTCGTCCGAGAACACGTCGGTCGAGCAGCCGCCTGCGCTGTAGTCGTCCGTGAACGCTTCGGGCGCTACCCGCGCCGCGTTGGTCCACAGCACCACCGCGCGCTCGTCCGCCGACGGGAACCCGTCGACCGGCACGCCGTAGGTCCCGGCCGTTGCGTAGCTCGCGAGCAGGAGGAGCATCACGTGGGACCGGTGGGGATCAGCCGCGTGAGCACCGCCGCCGCGTTGTCGTAGCCCCGTTGCAGCTCACCGAGGATGTGCTTCTCGATCGCGCCGCCGACCATGAACACGTCGACCTCGATGCGCCCCTCCATGATCCGCTCGCACCCGCCGGGCACCACGACCACGCGCGACGTGCCGCCGCAGCGCACCTTGTCCGGCAGCACGTCGGAGAGCACTTTCCAGACGCTCGAGTAGGCCTGGTTGTCGAACCGCACCTCCTGGACGTAGGAGAGGCGGTCCCGCCCGACGCCCCGCGCCATCAGCGGCGGGAGCAGCTTCCGGGGCGACACCCGCCGCCGCTCGATGGTGACGTGGCCCTCCTCCCGGGTCTCCAGGAGGTCCGTGTCCACGTCGTCCCCGCGAGACAGGCGCTCGTACTCGGGGTCGTGCGTGGTCTTCCAGTACACCTCCGGGGTGCACGGAAAGCGATGCGCAATACGAAAGTCCATGCCGGCAGGCTACGCGCGCGGCTGCGCCTGGGCAAGCCAGGCCGTGTCAATCTTCGGTTCAGCCCGCGGGGTCGGCCGCGTCGAGCGGCGCGACGCCCCACCAGCCATCGCCCTCTGCGGGGCCCTCGACGAGCACAGAGCCCGCCTTCAGCACGCAGGAGCGACCGGCGAACCCGACGCCGTCCTCTTCCCCGTACCGGTCGGCCGCCAGCAGGTAGCCGGACCAGCCGCGGAGCTGCGAGATCCAGTACGGGTGCGGGCTCTCGCCCTCGTCTACCCAGTTGGTGGGGAAGCAGACGATGTCCGGCTTCGTGCGCTTGAGGTGCGTGAGGAAGCGCGGGTCGTTGATGTCCATGCAGATCCCGACGGTGGCGGTGCCGTAGGGGGTCTTGAACACGGGGTAGGGCAGGTCGCCCGGGTTCGCCCACGTGTGATCGTCGATGTACAGGAGCCGCTTGCGGTACAGCGTCTCGACCTTGCCCTCGCCGTTGATCACGATGGCCGCGTTGTACAGCTTCCCCTCGAAGTCCTCGACGAAGCCGACGACGATCCACGCGCCGTACTGCTTCGCGAGCGGCTGGAACGCCTTGAAGGTCGGGCCGCGCGGCGGCTCGCTCATCGGCCGGACGACCTCGGGGTTCGGAAAACGGTAGCCGGTGGCGCACATCTCGGGCAGCACCAGCAGCTTCGCTCCCCCCTCCAAGGCATCGGTCGCGAGCTTGACCAACCGCAACAGGTTGGCGTTGCGCGCACCGCGCCGGGGCTTGAACTGAACGACAGCCAGCATTCCATGAAGTCTAACCGATCGAGTGGCGGGTGTGGCCCGCGCACGGTAGCTGGAACACACTCCCGAGTGTCACATGGCCTCTCTCTTGCGTTGCGCCCACGTTTCTCTCCCGTGGCTCTTGGGCGCCTTGGCGATGGCCGGCTGCACCGAGTACGACCTGAAGGAGCGCACGGACGATAACGGCGTCGTGGACAGCGACTCGGGGTTCACGCCGGACACGGGCACCGACTTCTCGGAGGTCTGCCCGGGCCTCGAGGCCACGCCCCACGCTGTCGCGTTGAACACCGAGTGTGACGTGGACTTGCAGACCGGCACGTTCACGCCGGTCGTCGAGTACCACTACGGCACGAGCTCCTTCTGCGGCCCGCCCGCTGTCGGGCAGATCGTCGACTCCAACGGCTCGGGCGCTATCGACTCGGACGACATGCCGGCCGTCGTCCTCTACCAGGGCGGCACCTCCGGCATGGGCAACGGCCGCGTCGCAGCGGTCAAGGGTGACGGCTCCGGGGACTACTGGCAGAGCGGGCCCGGGATGGGCCAGGACGGCGGCTTCGCGATCGGGGACCTCGACGGCGATGGCTGGCCCGAGGTGGTCGCGGCCGGCACGAACAAGCTGACCGCCCTCGACGGCCGCACGGGCGCCGTGGTCTGGCAGTCGAGCTCGCTCGCTGCCAGCATGGACAGCCTCGGGTACAACTACCCGTCGATCTCGGACATGGACGGCGACGGCTTGCCCGAGGTCACTGTCGGCAATGCGATCCTGAACGGCGCGGACGGCACCGTGAAGGGCCGCGGCACGAAGGGCAAGGGCGCGGCGCCGTACGGCGGCACCCCCTCCGGTGGCTACTACGGCACGCTGTCCGTGCCGATCGACCTCGACGGCGACGGCCAGGAGGAGCTCGTCACCGGCAACGCAGCGTACAACCCCGACGGTTCGGAGAAGTGGTCCAACGGCAAGCTCGACGGGCTCGTGGCGGTCGCGGACTTCGACGGCGACGGCGAAGCCGAGATCGTGAAGACCAGCGGGATCTACGTGACCGGCATGGAGACCGACGGCACCGAGGTGTGGGGCCCCCTCACCTACAGCGGCAACCTGGGCGCGCCGGCCGTCGACGACATCGACGGCGACGGCACGCCGGACATCGTGTTCGCGGCGCAGAACAAGCTGACCGCGCTCGACTGGGGTGGCGCGACCAAGTGGCAGGCGCCCATCAGCGACTCGTCCGGCGCGGCCGGGCCAGTGCTCTTCGACTTCGACGGGGACGGCTACCCCGAGGTGCTGTACGCGGACGAGACCAGCGTACGGTTCTTCTCCGGCATCGACGGCAGCGTCAAGCTGATCTCGACCGAGCACGCGAGCTACACCATCCTCGAGACCCCCGTCGTCGCGGACGTCGACAACGACGACCAGGTCGAGATCGTCCTCGGCCACTGCTCGTGGAACAAGTCGTACAGCGTGTACGGCGACTCCGCGGGCACGTGGCCCCGCGGCCGCAAAATCTGGAACCAGCACGCGTACACGATCACCAACATCGGCGACCAGGGCGAGATCCAGCCGAGCGGCAACACGAACTACTCCACGTTCAACAGCTTCCGGTCGGGCGACCCGAACCCGCCCCCGGGCGACTACATCGACGTGCAGGCCGAGGTGTGGGACGTGTGCGAGGTCGAGTGTGACGACAGCCGCGTTTACGTCGGCGCGTGGATCATGAACGCCGGCAACGTCGAGGTGCCCGCGGGCGTCCCGCTGAGCATCACGGCCGGGGCGAACGGCCCGATCGTCGCGACCCAGTACACGACCCTCCCCGTGCCCTCCGGCGAGACCGGCGAGGCCATGGTGTTCGAGCTCGACCCGGCGGACCTCGGCAGCGCCAAGCCCTTCGCGGTCGCGGACTCCGACGAGAGCGGCGTGGGCGTCGTCTACGAGTGCAACGAGGACAACAACCAGTACGACTGGTCCGACCCCGTCTGCCAGTAGCCTTCGCACCGGGTCGGGAGCCCGATAAGCTCCGCCATGCGAGCTGACCGACGCACCCTGCTCCTCCTGCCCGCCGCGCTCGCGACGGGCGTCTACGCCGCTGATCCCGCGCCGCTGGCCGCGCCGGACCCGCCGGGCGCGTTTGCCCGCGACCGCGCTGCCGACATGATCGCGCTGGACCTCGCGGTCACCCTCGACCCCGTCGCGCACTCCGTCAAAGGCGTAGCCACGTGGACGGTGCGGACGCTCGCCCCCGGCCCGCTCCGGCTGGACGCCGTCGCCTTCCACGACGTCACGGCTACCGTCGACGGCGCCACGGTGACGGTCACCCCCGGGGTCCACGAGCTGACGATCCCGATGCCGCCCGCGCAGCTCGGGTCGGACCACGTCGTGGTCGTGACCTACGCGGTCGAGCCCCAGCTCGGGCTGCACTGGCGCGGCCCGGCCAAGGCTGGCGGCGGGCCCGACTCGCCCGACACCTACCTCGAGGTGTACAGCCAAGGCGAAGGCGAGGACAACCGCTACTGGTTCCCCTCGTACGACCACCCAGACGACCGCTTCGCGTACCAGGGCCGGGTAGCGATCGCCGGCTCGCCTGCCGGCTGGACGGCCATCACGAACAGCGGCCCCGACCTCCCGAGCTACCTCGTGATGCTCGCCGCGGCGCCCTACGACGTGGTCGCTGGGCCCGCCAACGCCGTCCCGCTGCGCGCGTTGGTCCCGCCCGGCACCCCGCGAGACCAGGTCGCGCCGTGCTTGGACCCGCTGCCCGACATGCTCGCGTGGTTCGGCGAGCGCACTGGCGTCCCCTACGCGTGGGATCACTACGACCAGACGTTCGTGCAGCGCTTCATCTACGGGGGCATGGAGAACACGGCGTCGACGATCATGACCGGGCGCATGTTGTCACCGCCGTCGGTGCAAGCGACACGCTCGTGGGTGCCTTCCATCGTCGCGCACGAGCTCGCGCACCAGTGGTTCGGGGACCTGCTCACCGCACGCACGGCCCGGGAGATGTGGCTGAACGAGGGGTTCGCGACGTTCTTCGCGGCGGACTGGGAGGTGCACGCGATGCGCGTGAAGGAGGGGGACGCCGCCGCCGACGCGTACGCGGCCGCGCAGGTGGACGGCTGGCGCCGGGCGAGCTTGGACCGGGGCGGGCTCGCCGGGCGCTGGTACCTGGAGGGGGGCGGCGCGACGCACGCCGGGGCAGCGCTCGGGGCGGCCAACCACAACCCGTACTCGAAGGGCGCGATGGTGCTGACCGTGCTGCGGCGGTACCTCGGCGAGGCGACCTTCTGGGCCGGGATCCGCGACTACACGCAGGGCCACGCCCACTCGAGCGTCGACACGATCGACCTGCAGCGCGCGATGGAGCAGCGGTCAGGCCTCGACCTCGGCTGGCTGTTCCAACAGTGGACAGAGCTGCCCGTCGTGCCGAAGGTGACGACGAGCTGGTCGTGGTCTGCGGACGCCGCCGGCCACGGCCACGTGAGCGTCGAGCTGCGGCAAGAGGTGGGCGCCGGCGACCCGCTGTACGCGTTGCCGGTGGACATCTCGGTCGGCGGGGCGTCGCCAACGCGGGCCTGGCTGCGCGGCGCGTCGTCCACGGTGACCGTGCCAGCGGACGCCGCCCCGGCGTACGTGGCGATCGATCCCGATGGGGGCCTGCTGGTCGACTGGAAGCAGGCGCAGTCGCCCGAGGCATGGACCGCCCAGCTCCGGGGTGGCTCCCCCTACGCGCGCCTGTTCGCGGCCCAGCAGCTCGCGGACCTGCCGCCGGCGCCGGGTGACGCCCTCGCCAGCTTGCTCGCAGACACGACCGTGCCCCAGCCGCTCCGCGCCGCCCTCGCCACCGCGCTCGGCACGCGCCGGACCTGCGAGCCGCTGCTGCCCCTGCTGCACGACGCCGACCCCCGCTTGCGGTCCGCGGCCGCCGGCGCGCTCGGGCGGTGCGCGTCCCGCCCGCTCGCCGCGAACGCGCTCTCGGCGCTCTCCACCGAGCCGAACAGCGACATCCGCAGCACGCTGCTGCGGTCCGCCGCGGCGATCGACCCGCCCGCCGCGCTCCCCGTCGCCCGCCGCGAGCTCACGCGGTCCGACGCCCTCGAGCCCGAGCGCGCGGCCGCCGCCGACGTGATCGGCCTGGCCGGCACGCCGACCGACGTGCCCGCGCTGCTCAAGACCCCCGCCGGCCGGGACGCACGGGTCGCCGGCCTGCGAGCCGCCGTGCGGATCGTGCAGCGCGAGGCGCTCGGCCCGAAGCGCGAGGCGCTGCGCCTGGCCGTCGCGCGCTCCGCCGAGCGGCTCCTGTCGGACCTCGACCTGCGCGGGATCCAAGCCGCTATCGGCGTGCTCCGGGACATCGGGGACGCGCAGTCCGCCGCGCTCTTGGAGGCGCTCGCACGCTCCACCACGCTGCCGGACACCGCGGACAGCGCACGCTCGGCGGTCGCCGCGATCGGCGCCCGGATCGACACCGTGGCGCCGGCCACCCCGAACGAGGTCGACGCGCGCCTCAAGGCGATGGAGGACCGCGTCAAGACCTTGGAGAGCGACCTCGAGCGGCGGTGAGCCGCCGGGACCGCTCAGTCCTCGAAGAGTGTCCGAAGGAGCTTCAACACCCGGCGTCCCGCAGCCTCGTCGAACTGCCCGAGCACGTGCAGGACCCGCGCGCGGTCCACCGCGCGGACCTGGTCGAGCACGACGAAGCCCGCCTTGCCATCCACCACGCACGGAAACCGGCTCGGCCCCGCCCGGTTTCCGGTGGTGAGGGGCGCGACAATGCACGTCTGCACATTGAAGTTGAGCGCGTCGGGGGAGATGACTAGGCACGGGCGCGTCTTCTGCATCTCGTGGCCGACCGCCGGTTCGAGCTCGACCAGCACCACGTCGTACCGCCGCGGCGGGTTCACCATTCCCACTCCTCGTGGTCGAATCGGT
>CALQBK020000217.1 GCA_943328795.2 Bifidobacterium breve | reverse complement strand
CGTGCGGCGCAGGATGGGCAGGTGGCGGCAGGGCTGCGTGAGCGCGCGGTGGGTGAACAGGCCGCGAACGATGGTGTTCCCGCTGGGCAGCGCGACGCGGATCACGTCCACGCGGCCGTTGCGGTGCACGGGCGCCTCGACGTCGCCCTTGCGGATCTGCACGATCCCGTCGAACGCCGAGAGCTCCACGGCGGGCCAGAGCGGGTTGTCGGTCGCGCGGTCGGCGCCGAGCGTCGTGCGTGCGCCGTCCGGGAGCACCCGCGTGATGCCGAGGATGACGAAGTTGTCGGACAGCATCCAGCGCAAGAACTCGGCCGTCTCGATGCCGTCTTCCCCGGAGACGTCGAACGCGGCGTCCGCCGTCGCCTCGATGGCTGCGGTCATCGCCTCGAAGTCCGCGACGGTCGCCGCCGCGAGGCGCAACCGGTCACGCAGGTCGTCCTCGACCGCGGAGAGCCAGGCAGAGTCGACCCCCTCGAAGGTGAAGCGCAGCACCGACTCGGGCCGCCCCTCGCCGTCGCCGCCGAGCCGCACCGACCCGCTGCTGCGGACGACCCGGACCACCACGTGGAAACCGCTGACCTGCGTGGCGCCGTGGGCGCGCAGCGCCTTGCGAATGGTGTCGACGATGAAGGGCTGGTCGCCCATGACGGACAGCAGGACCCCACCGGCGCCCTCGGGGCGCACGGACACGTTCGGGCCGTCCGACTTCGCTGAGCGCAGGAAGTCCCACGTCTCGGCGAGCGCCGCGCCAACGACCTCAGGCGCCTGCGCCTCGAAGCTCGCGGTGCGTGACTGGCTCAACGCCGCCCGCGCGAACGACGCGCGCCCCTCAGCGTCACCGGTGCTCGCCGGCGGAAGTGCGTTCTGGATCTTGCTGAGGATGGAGTCGCGATGCGGGTGGTTGGGCATTTGAGGTCCTCGAGGGGGGGCAAGGAAACGCGCTGGAGCGCGAGGGCGCGAGCCTAACCCCGAAGCCGCTGCGCGGCTCCGGGGGCCCCTGCAATTTGAGCCGTGACGCGCGGGGGCAGCCCGCGCCCGCTCGCCAGCTCGCGGCCGGCTGCGGGCCCGCGTTCACAACCGGCGTGCGCGGCTCCGGGGGCCCCTGCAATTTGAGCCCACGTGACGCGGGGGCAGCCCCGCCCGCGCGTTCCCGTGGCGTCGTCTTCGACGCCGCGGGAACGTGGGTGAAAAGGGCGGGGGTACTCACCCGCCCTTTTCGCCGTAGGGCGCCGGAGGGGTCGCGAGAGCGACCCCGACCCAGCAACAGCGCCCGCTCGCCAGCTCGCGGCCGGCTGCGGGCCCGCGTTCACAACCGGCGTGCGCGGCTTCGGGCCGATCCCCGCCTCGCGCGTTACCCGCCGCGCCCCGCAAGAGCACCCCATGATCACTGTCTCAAACGTCTCCAAGGGCTTCGGCGGCAAGCTGCTGTTCGAGAGCGTCAACACCTCGTTCGGCCCCGGCAAGCGCTTCGGGTTGACCGGCCCGAACGGCGCCGGCAAGACGACCTTCATGAAGATCCTCATCGGGGACATCGAGCCCGACGAGGGGAACGTCTACCGGCCCAAGCGGCTGGGGATCCTGCGGCAGGACCACAGCTTGTTCGACCACATGCGCGTCCTCGACGTGGTGATCTCCGGCAACGCCCGCCTCTGGGACGCGATGCAGGAGAAGGACCGCCTGTTCGCGAAGACCGACCTGACCGACGAAGACGGGGAGCGCCTGGGCGAGCTCGAGTGCGTCGTCTCCGAGGAGGACGGCTACACCGCCGAGCCCGACGCCTCCGTGCTGCTCGAGGGCCTCGGCATCGAGCAGTCGAGCCACGAGTCCCCGCTCTCTGAGCTGAAGGGCGGCTTCAAGCTCCGGGTGTTGCTGGCCCAGGCCCTGTTCGGGCGCCCGGACGCGCTGTTGCTCGACGAGCCCACCAACCACCTCGACATCGAGTCGATCGCGTGGCTGGAGGAGTTCCTGAACGCCTACAACGGCGTCCTGGTCGTGATCTCCCACGATCGTCACTTCCTCAACTCGGTCTGCACCCACATCGCGGACATCGACTACCAGGCGATCATCCAGTACCCGGGCACCTACGACGACATGGTGCGGCAGAAGTCGCAGATCCGCGGCCAGATCGAGATCTCCAACACGAAGAAGCTCGAGAAGGTGAAGCAGCTGCAGGACTTCGTGAGCCGGTTCGCCGCAGGTACGCGCTCGACCCAGGCCGCGAGCCGCAAGAAGGAGATCGAGCGGCTTCGGCCCGACGAGATCAAGCGCTCGAACATCCAGCGGCCGTACATCCGCTTCGAGTTCGAGCGGCCGAGCGGCAAGGACGTGCTCGAGGTGAACAAGCTCGCCGGCGGCTACGGCTCGACGACGCTGTTCCAAGGCTTGCACCTGACCATCTCCAGGGGGGAGAAGGTCGCGATCATCGGCAAGAACGGCGCGGGAAAGACCACGCTGGTGCAGACGCTCCTCGGCGAGATCCCCTCGCTGCGCGGCAACATCAAGTGGGGCCACGAGACGAACGTCGGGTACTTCCCGCAGGAGCACGAGCACGTGATCCCGCCCGGGTTCACGATCTTCGAGTGGATGTTCGAGCAGAAGCCGGAGGCGGGCAAAGAGGGCGTGCGCTCGGCGCTCGGCCGGATGCTGTTCTCGGGCGAGGACGGGGACAAGCCCACCGCGACGCTGTCCGGCGGAGAGCGCGTGCGCGGGCTGATGGCCCGGTTGATGCTGCTGAAGTTCAACGTCCTGGTCTTCGACGAGCCGACCAACCACTTGGACCTGGAGGCGATCTCCGCGCTGCGGGACGGCATCGAGAGCTACCAGGGCACCTGCTTCTTCGTCTCCCACGACCGCGACTTGGTCGAGACGGTCGCGAACAAGATCTTGCTCGTCGAGAACGGCAAGGTCGAGGTGTTCTCCGGCGGCTACGCCGAGTATGCGCGGTCTCGGAAGAAGTAGCTTGGGCGTTCGCCCGCCGCTCGTGCCCCACTTGGTCGCCGCGGCTGTGCTGTGGCACGCGCTGGCGATGGTGTTCGACGCGACGCCCGACACCTCCGCGGGGCTCCGCCGGCAAGCGTGGAAAGAGCCGACCGTACAAGCGGAGTTCGACGACTACGCCGCGATGTTGGGCGTCGAAGAGCCCGTGCTCGAGGAGCGCCTGTGGGCGTTCGCGACCGGCTGGAACGAGGCCCGGAGCACGCTGATCGCGCCGTTCCGGCGCTACCTCTCCCTTGTGCACTGCAGCCAGAGCTGGCAGATGTTCGTCGCGCCGCACACGACGCCCTCGCGGCTGCAGGTGCAGGAGATGACGGCCGACGGCGGGTGGACCACGCTGTTCGAGGAGCGGGATCCCGAGCACACCTGGAACGCCAGCGCGTTCGGCACGGAGCGCATGCGGGCGTCCGTGTTCCGGTGGAGCTGGCCAAGCTACGAGAGCTCGTGGAAGCGCGGCTGCCAAGGGCTAGCCACGCTGCGGTTCGCCGAGTCCGACACCAGCGCGGTCCGCTGCCGGTTCTGGCAAGCGGCGACGCCCTCCCCCGGGCAGGTGTTGGACGGCTCGGCGCCGGCCGGGCGGTGGATCCGCGAGCAGCTCGTACGGAGGCCCAAGTGAGCGGGCCCTGGGGCCGCTGGGTAGCGCTCTGCCAACGCGAGGAGGACGCGCTCTCCGTCGCGCTCGTCCGCGTAGCGGTCGGCTTCATCGTCGCCGGTCACGTGGCGCACCTCTGGGCGAGCGGCGCGCTGCCGTTGGTGTGGCTCGACGCGGACCACGGCGGGCTGCGGGCGCTCGACGGCGGCGTGCTCAAGCACCTCGGCGGCGCAGTGCCGGGGGTCGTCTACCCGTGGGCGATCGCGACCATGCTGGCGGCAGGCGCGATGGTGCTCGGCCTCACCCGGTGGGCCACGATCGCCACCTGGCTCGGCTTCTGGGTGCTCGCGGACCTGAACGGCCAGGCGGGGGGCTCCTACGACGAGCTGCTCGCCAGCACGCTGTTCTTGCTGTCGTGCTCTGGCGCGCACAGGCGCCTCACGGTGCTCTCGCCCTCGTCGACCACGTCGCTGGCCTGCGTGCGCTGGCTGATGGTCGGGCAGCTCGTCACGATGTACTTCAGCTCGTCGCTGCAGAAGGTGAGCGCGCACTGGGTGCCCTGGGGCGACCACATGGCGCTGTGGTACATCCTGCAGCAGCCGACCTGGCAGCGCGTCCCGATGCTGTGGCTCGCGCCCTGGGCCTGGGCGACGCGCATCGCGACCCAGGTGTCCTGGTGGTTCGAGTTCACGTCGCCCCTCTTGCTGCTCGCCGCGTGGTTCCGCCACACGCGGACGCGCGGCGGCTGGCTCCGGAGCCAGTTCAACCGGCTCGACGCGCGCGCGCTGCTGCTCGCCGTCGGGTTCGGCATGCACGTCGGGATCGAAGCGACGATGGAGGTCGGCTCCTTCTCGCTCGCGACCCTCGCGCTCTACGTGGCGTGCTTCTCGCCCGCGGAGTGGCGGGCCAGCCTGGGCGCCGGTGCCGACGCGAGGTGCGCCGAGCGTCGGCACCGGCGGCGCTGGGTCCCCGCGTTGCGCGCTACTTCGACTCGTCCTTGAGCGCCTTCACCATGTCCTGCGCGACGCTGGTGATGGGCTTCATCCACCGGTTGCGGAACTCGCCGCCGCCCGGCTTCTCGCACATCTGCTCGGTCTCGAGCACCTCCTTCTTCTTGATGTCGAACCACGTCGGCCAGATGCACGCCGACTTGTCGTCCGCCGAGAAGCGCTCCACGATGAACGAGAGACCGATGCCCTCCTTCTCCTTGAGCCGGTACTTCTTCACGAGGCCGACCACCGTGTCGCGGTTGAACGTCGTCGGGTGGTTCTTCGCCTCGTAGTTCGACAAGAAGAACACGTCGCCCTTGTGCGCGGTCTGCCCCGCGGGGTTCGCGAGGTTGCGCTGGAGCACCTGCTCGAACTCCTTGAACATCGTGTACTGCAGCATGATGTTCCAGTCGGTGGTCAAGGACTCGAACGCCTCGCTCGGGTCCTTGAAGCGCCGGACCTGGTCGCGGAGGCCGCCGCCGGGCTCGAAGTAGAACTTCTCGTCCGGGTTCGCGAAGGTCTCCGGCACGTAGATCTCCGCGACGCTGTAGTCGATGCCGGCCCAGACCACCGCCGGGTTGGTGACGGAGGCGAGCTGGCTGTACATGCCTGCAAACGCAGGGGCGATGAGCAAGAGCATCATGGAGACTCCCAGGCCGGGGGAGGAACGCGCGGCGTCTAACGCACGGCGACAGTCCTGCATTCCCGGGGTAGGGGGCGGCATGCTCGCGAAGTTGCTGCCCGTCGTCCTCCTCGCGGCCGCGTGCACGCGCGCAGAGGTGCGCGTCGAACAGTTCGGCGCAGCGGTTCGGCCCGCCACCGTCATGGTCAGCCCGGTGGTGGTGGTCTCAGACGTCGGGGGAGCCCCGGCCGTCGTGATCGGCGCGGTGACAGCGGTGGAGTCCCTGGTGGGTGACGATGGACAGTCGCCGCCAACCGTGCTGGACCCGGTCGAGGACGCCGCGTTCCTCCGAAACGAGCTCGTCGGAAACATCCGCTTTGGCGGGGGCTTCGTCCGCACGGGTGCGGTCGCGCTAGAGACCCGCGCGCGCATCATCGAGGCTGAGCCGTCCGACGCGTTGCGCGCCCAAGGCACGGCGTGGCTCACCACCGCGACCCGCGCCGCCCTATACGCTCGCCACGTAGTCAACGAAGCCGCGGTCAAGCCCCCGGAGAACCTCGCGTTGTCGTGGCTGCCGGTGCGCGGGGAGGACCCGGAGGACGGGCACGACAACCTGAACCTCCCTCGCTCCCACCTCGTGCCCGTGCCGCTCGACGCCGTTGCGATGCCCGGGACCTGGCTCGTGCCCTACTTGCGCGCGTACTACACGCACAACGGGGGCTGGTTCCTCGGGCAACGCTGGGGCTGCATGGCCGGCGCTCGTGTCGATGCAGAGGTCGTGCTCTACGTCGACGGCAAGCCCGTCTGGTGGATGGAGGCGACGGGGCGCTCGCTGGACAAGCGCACCGCGCAGGCGACCACCGCTGAGCTCGACCAGCACCTGCTGAACGCCGAGCGACAAGTGGAGGACGCGCTGTCAAAGGCGCTGTTTCGGTAGGCGGCGCCGCGGCGGTCCCCCGGCCAAACGCCGGCCGGCATGATAGGCCAGGCGCCCTTCAAGAGGCTCCATGTTCAGCTTTGGCTCCGCACCCGACTCCCCCGCACCTCCCGCTTCCGAGAGCGTGCCCGGCACCGGCCCCCTCCGCGCGCTCTTCAAGACCACCATGGGCGACATCGAGGTCGAGTTCTACGAGGCCGAGGCCCCGCGCACCGTCGCCAACTTCGTCGGCCTGGCGACGGGCGCCGTCGAGTGGACGGACCCCTCCGGCCGCAAGACCAAGACGCCCCTGTACGACGGCACCGTCTTCCACCGCGTCATCAAGGACTTCATGATCCAGGGCGGCGATCCGCTCGGCCAGGGCACCGGCGGCCCCGGCTACAAGTGGAAGGACGAGGCCGCGGCCCTCAAGATCCGCCATGACCGCCCGGGGCTGCTCTCGATGGCGAACGCGGGCCCGAACACCAACGGGAGCCAGTTCTTCCTCACCGAGATCGCCACCCCGTGGCTCGACGGCAAGCACGCCGTGTTCGGCAAGGTGATCGCCGGCTTGGACCTCGTGCCCAAGATCACCCGCGTGCCCCAGAACCAGAGCAACAAGCCGCTTACCCCGGTGAAGCTCACGCAGGTGCTGGTCTACCGCGGCGCCCGCCCGAGCTAAGGTCCCGCCGAGAAATAAACGCGGCATTCGGGCCGCGGTTGCATCCGCGCTGGCGGCGTTGCTCGTCGGTCACATGCCGCGGGCATGCTACCCCTACCCGCCTCGCGGTCGCGCCTTGCCATCGCGGCGCACCCGGGCCCTCGAT
>CALQBK020000216.1 GCA_943328795.2 Bifidobacterium breve | reverse complement strand
GTACCTCGCGCGCGCGCTCACGCAGGCCCGGCCGGCGTTCACGGTCGATGGGGACGCGATCCGGCTCGACCCGTCGCGGGTCGCGTTCTTCGGGCACTCGCAGGGCGGCCTGGTCGGCGCGCTCGGGGCGCCGTTTTTCGCCGGCGACCTCGTCGGGGCCGGGCTCTCTGGCGCGGGCGGCGGGCTCACGCTCACGATCCTGCTCCGTGAGGACCCCATCGATCTCGCGGCGACGTTGCAAGGCTTGCTCGGGTTCGACGATGACGAGGAGCTGACCTCGTTCCACCCGGTGCTCGGGCTCATCCAGACGCTCGCGGACGCGACCGATCCCGTCAACTACGCGCCGTACTGGTACGCCGAGCAGGGCCCCTGGCTCGACCGCGCGGACGCTCCGCCGATGCCGATGGAGCTCACCGAGGGCCTCCTCGACGAGTACACGCCGTCCGTCACCGCCGAGGCCCTCGCGGCGGCTGGCCGCATGCCGATCGTCGGGGACGCCGTCACCGACCCCGAGTCGCTCACCCTGCGCGGGCTCTCCCCGCTGGACCTGCCCGTCTCGAACGACGCGGTCGACTGGACCGGAGGGACCGTCACGTCTGGCGTCGCGCAGTTCCCGAACGACGGACACTTCGCGGTCTACGAGAACAACACAGCGAAGAAGTTCTACCGCGACTACCTGTCGTCGCTGCTCGCCGGGGCCCCGGTGCTCGATGAGTAAGAACCTGCTGCTCGGCGTGACCGGGGGGATCGCCGCCTACAAGGCCTGCGAGCTGGTTTCCCTCGCGGTCAAGTCGGGGTGGACGGTCGAGGTCGTGCTGACGGCCAACGCCACGCGCTTCGTCGGGCCGGCCACGTTCGCGGGGCTGACCGGCCGCCCCGCGCACACCGACCTGTTCGGTGACGCGATGGCGCACATCCAGCTCGCCAAGTGGGCCGACGTCGCGGTGATCGCCCCGCTCTCGGCGAACGTGCTCGCGAGCCTCGCGTGCGGGATCGCAGACGACCTGCTCACGACCACGTGGATGGCCATCCCCCGCGGCCGGCCGTGCGTCCTGGCGCCGGCGATGAACACCGAGATGTGGTTTCACCCAGTCGTACAGCGCAACATCGGGTGGATCGACGCGCTGGGGCGCTACAGCTGGGTCGCCCCGACCGAGAAGCGCTTAGCGTGCGGCGACGTCGGGGTCGGCGGGCTCGCAGACGTCCCGGACATCCTCGCGGCGGCCGAGTCTGCGCTCAGCCCGCCAACGAGCCGATGAGCGCCTGCTCGTCCGAGGTGAGGACGAGCGACGGGTAGCCCAGGTCCTGCCGCATGTGCGCCGTGTCCGTCGTGCCCGTGAGCGGCAGGATGCCGATGGAGAGCGCGTAGCGGAGGACCACTTGCGCCGGAGTGACCGATAGGCGCCGCGCGACCGGGTGCAGCGCCTTGTGGCCCCACAGGTCCCGGTTGGCGGTGAGGAGCGAGAAGCCCTGGTAGCGGATCCCCTCGGCTGCGCACAGCTCGCGCACGTCGCGGTCGAAGCCCTGCTTCGCGTAGCAGCGGTTCTGGACGAACGCCGGGCGGACGCGCGCGGCGGACAAGAGCCCGCGCAGGTGGACCGGGCGGACGTTGCTCACGCCGATGAGCCGCACCAGGCCTTGGTCGTGGAGCGCCTCCATCGCCCGCCACACCTCCGCGTCACCGGCGGACCACGCTTGGTCGAGCTCCGGGCCGTGCAGCAGGTAGGCGTCGACGACCCTTCGCCCAAGGTGCTGCTGTGAGCTCGCAAACGATTGCCGCACCTGCTCGCTCAGCGACGCGGACGGGTCGTACGGCAGCCGCTCGTCTTGCCCGCGTCGGTACGTGAACTTGGTCTGCACGAACACGTCCCCTGCACACTCGGCCAGCGCGCGGCCAGCCTCCGCCTCGTGGTAGTGCTTGCGCTGGTTGGCGGTGTCGATCCCAAGGAACCCCGCAGCCAGCGCGTCCTTCACCAAGCCGTAGGTCGCGTCCTCCTTCCACGCCGTGCCGTACAGCATCGTCGGGACGCGCACGCCCTGGACGTCGACCGTACGCTCGAGGCCGAGATCCACTAGACGCGCCCCGCGAGCACGTAGTCGGCGCCCCAGGTCTGGTCGCCTTGCGCCAACGCCGAAGCGCGCAGCTCCTCGACCTGGCGCTCCATCGCGGCCGCCAGCGCGCGGTCCTTGAACAGCGGCAGCTTCCGCTTCGCGACGTCAAGCTGGCCGTTGATGAACCGCGCGCCGATGCGGTTCGGGAACCGCTTCACGTCGGTGACCTTCATCCCGGAGCGCTCCATCCAGCGGCTCACCAGCTCGCTCGGGTACTCCCGGTACATCCGGTGCCCGGCGAGCAGGATGCAGGCGTCACGGACGCGGCAGACCTGGTCGAGCAGCGACCCGTCGCGCGGCGGGGGCTCGAGCCCGACGAGGTAGACGGCGCCGCGACAGTGGGGCTTGAGCCGCTCGAGGTAGTCGTACTGGAAGTACGGCGCGTGCCCGTCCACCGAGCCGATCACGTAGTCGACGAGCACCTGGTCGAACTGCTCGCCGTACAGCAGCGCGGGGTCCGTCCACTCGCCGCGCACGATGCGCGCGCCCGGGGCGATTGACGGCAGCTCGCCGAGCCGCCAGTCCTCGACGGTCACGGCGGTCAACGAGCGCACCTTCAACGTCGCGAGCCAGGACAACGAGTGCGCGCCGGTGCCGGCGTCCAGCACGTCGCCGAACTCAGGGCCGTTGATCTTCGCGATCCACTCGAAGAGCGCGTCCACGCGGTACTGGTATGGCATGGGGGGCCTATTACCTCGCCAGGGTGATGTTGATCGATCCAGCGCGCGACGCGGCCCTACACGCTTGCGTCGGTGATCAGCACCTTCACCGCGCGCTTCTTGCCGCACCAGAGCACGCACGGCGCGTCGATGGTCTCCTTCACGTCGCTCACCTTGAACGTCCCGTTGCTCACGCCCCCGCCCTCGATCAGCCGGCGCGCCTCCCCGTTGGATTTTGCGAGCTTGGCCAACACGAGCGCTGCGACCACGCTGATCCCGCGCTCGCACACGATCTCCGGCATGTCCGCGCTCGCTCCACCGGCGAACACGGCCTTCGCGGCCTCGTCGGCCGCCTCCGCCGCCTCGCGCCCGTGCACGACGGCCGTGGCCTCCACCGCCAACCTGCGCTTCGCCCCGCGGATGTCGGCCGTGACCATCGCGGTGATCGCGTCGAGCTCCAGGTAGCTGTAGAGCTTGAGCAGCTTCTCCACGTCCTCGTCCGCGACGTTCAGCCAGTTCTGGAAGTAGTGGTACGGCGACAGGAGCTCGGGGTCGAGGAACCACGCGCCACCGGCGGTCTTCCCCATCTTCTTGCCGTCGGCGGTCAAGAGCAACGGGATGGTGAGCCCCCACGTCTCAGCGCCCTCGACCCGCCGGATGAGGTCGCACCCCGAGATGATGTTGAACCACTGGTCCTGGCCGCCGATCTGCAGCCGGCACCCGTACCGGCGGTAGAGCTCCAGGAAGTCGTAGCTCTGCAGCAGCGTGTAGTTGAACTCGATGAACGAGAGCCCCTGCTCGCGCTCGAGCCGCAGCGCGAACGTCTCCGCCTTCAGCATCTTGTTCACGCTGAAGTGCATCCCGATGTCCCGCAAGAACGCGATGTAGCCGAGCCCGCAGAGCCAGTCGGCGTTGTCCACGATCCGCGCGTTCGGCGCGAACAGCCGCACCTGGGCCGTCAGCGCCGCCGCGTTCGACGCGATCTCCTCGGCGGTCAGGATGTCGCGCGTCTTGTCCTTGCCGGTGGGGTCGGGGATCAGCGCGGTGCCGCCGCCGATGATCACGATGGGGTCGAGCCCGGCCTCGGCGAGCCAGCGCAAGCACAAGAGCGGGAGCAGGTGGCCCGCGTGGAGGCTTCGCCCGGTGGGGTCGGCCCCGACGTACACGGTGACAGGCCCGGCGTCCATCGCCGCGCGCAGCGCGGGCTCGTCGGTGACCTGGTGGATGAAGCCGCGGGCGCGGAGCTGGTCGAGGATGTGCATAGGACCTAGGTCGAAGGAGAGCGCCGACGCCGGGCGAGCAGCGCGAGCGGGAGGAGGAGCAGGCCGGCTTCGGCAGGCGAGTCTGCCTTCTTCTTGCAGCAGCCCTTGCCGTCCTCGTCGGGGGTACCGGTGTCGGCGGGCCCGGCTTGGGGCTCGATCGGGGTCGCGTAGTTGCCGGTGTTCCGCGGATCGTGCCGCAAGGACGCCCACTGCACGGCCTGGTCGGCGCGGCCATCGGTGTGCCACGCGTAGATGTTGCCCTCGCGGCTCGGCACGACGACCTCTACGTACCCGTCGCCGTCGATGTCCCCGACGGCGGGGCTGCCCAGGATCCAGTGGCCGGTGTACTTCGGCCAGCCCTCGGGCTCGACGCCGTCCTTGTCCCACGCGTGGAGCAAGTACCCGCCGCTGCCGAAGACAGCCTCCGGGGCGCCGTCCCCCGACACGTCGGCCGACGCCGCCGCGGAGAGGAACTGCACGTCCTCGATCTGCCGGGGGAAGCCGGGCAGCATCTCGCCGGTGGCGCCACTGTACGCGGCGAGCACGTGCTGGTAGTCGGCGACCGTGCGGCCGGCCAGGGCGATGAAGTACAGCGCGCCGTCGCCGCCGATCAGGTAGTCGGGGACGCCGTCGCCATCCAAGTCGCCGAACGAGGGGGCGTCCGACATCGTCGCGTAGCTTGGCTCGTTGGTGTTCGTGTTCTCGCCCCACCCCGTGCGGACGTAGGACAGGTCGCGGGCGACCTCGCCGTTCATCGTGTAGAGCGGGCTCTGCCCGAGCATGATGGGGCTCGCGACCTCGCTCACGCCGTCGCCGTCGAGGTCCGCGAACGCGAGCGAGCCGGGGTGGCCCTCGCCGACCAGCGGGAGCAGCGCGGCCTGGTTGACCAGGCCGGACTCGTAGATCGGCCAGCCGTCCACCAGCGTCGCGGTGTCGGCGTCGTACAGGTAGCTGACCGAGTCGTTGCCGCCGTTGGCGGCCTCGTTGGTCGCGATGCCGATCTCAAAGTCGCCGTCCCCGTCCACGTCCGCGACGGCCGGCGAAGCCAGGATGCGCACGCCGCCCAGCCCGCACAAGTCCGGCGAGCACACGTCGATCGGGAACGCGCCCCAGTCGGCCCCGCTCGCGTCCCACACGTACAGCCGCTGGTCGAGCCCCGCAGCGATGATCTCGAGCTTGCCGTCGCCGTCCAGGTCCTCGAGCACGATCGCCGAGGCGATGCCGTTGTCCCACGTCGTGTCGCGCGTCGTCTCCTCGGCTGTCCGCCCGAGGATGTGAAGCGGAAACCCTGCCTTCACCGAGCCGTCCGGCTCCCACGCGTACACAGCACCGGTGCCCGTGCCCACCAGCACCTCCACCGTCCCGTCGGCGTCGATGTCCCCCACCGCGACCGAGCCGATCGCCCCGTCCAGCAGCGGGTCGAGCTCGGCGGCGCCTGCTTGCCCGGCGTGCCAGCGGGGGTCGACGCCCGTCTCCACGGGCCAGCCCTCGAGCTCCTGCCCGGAGCCGTCCACCGCGTGCACGAGCCCGCCAGTGTCCGTCAGCACGATCTCGTAGACGCCGTCGCCGTCCAGGTCGGCCAGCACCGGGGACGACTCCATCGACGACGCGACGTGCAGCGGGAAGCCTTCCACGAGCGAGCTGTCCGCGTGCACGATGAACGTCTTGCGGAACTCGGCGGGGCGCCCCTCGGCGTCGGTGACGTGCGCGCGCACGGTCACCATCGGCGCCATCACGCGCTCCACGCGGTCGACGACGCCCTCCTCCTGGTCGGCCTCGGGGACGTCGACCACTGGCACCGTCGAGAGGTCGAGCGTGCCCAGCTTGCCCTCGATCGGGGCCGTGGCGTGCCCGTTGCCCAGCGACGTCCACTCCGTCGGGTTCGAGCCGTACCCGACCTCGAGCGACCAGTCGAAGCTGCTCGACCGGTCCGCGGCGAGCGTGCCCTCGATGTCGATCGTGCCGCGCCCCGGGTCCACGTAGTCGAGCCACTTCGGCGAAGAGATGTTGGCGACGGGCGGGATGTTGCCGCTCGCGACCATCTCGACCGCCTTCCAAGCGTTCACCCGGCCGTAGCCGAAGTACAGGTCCCAGCCCTCGGTAGACGGGTACGTGCCCGCCTGGTCGAGCTCGTCGGGCGTGAGGTACACGTCGTCGGCCGTCTGGAACAGCACCTGGTCGGCCTCGTCCGCGGTCAGCTCGAGCCCTTGGTCCTTCGCGACGGACTTCATCAAGCCGAGGATGCCCGACGTGATCGCCGCCGAGCCCGTGGCGCACGCGGGCGACGCGGCGATCAGCTGTACACGCGGCCCGAAGTTGTTGCAGTTCAAGAAGTTGAGGTAGCTGTAGACGCCGTTCTGCTCGTCGTCCTCCTTCGGGCGCACCGAGTGGATGTACAAGATGCCGTCGTGCAACGCCGGCATGTTGGAGTGGTAGCTGTTCTCGTCGCCGGTCACGCCGACCAGGTTGACGTTGCGGTCGCGGGCGTAGGCCACCGCCTCGGCGGTGAAGCCCGGGCTCGACAGCGCGCCGAGGGACATGTTGATGACGACCGCGCCGTGGTCGACGGCGTAGACGATGGCCAGCGCCGCCCGCGCCCCGTCGGTGACGAAGCTGTCGCCGTCGCGGATCGGGATCACAGAGCAGTTCGGGCACGCGCCGATGTCCCCGATCCCGTCCCCACCCTCGGCCGCCATCTCGGCGATCACGCCCCCGCCGTGCGTCCCGGAGTCGTTGTTCCACTCGGTGTACGGGTCGTTGTCGTCCGCGAAGAAGTCCCAACCCGCGATGTTGTCGACAAAGCCGTCGGCGTCGTCGTCCACGCCGTCGGAGAACGTGTAGATGAGGTCGGACGCGTCGAGGTGCCAGTCGGCTTCGTCCCGCCCTGCGTCGATCGGCACGCGCGGATCCTCGGCCCAGTCCTGGATGTTCACCAGCCCGTCCAGGTTCAGGTCGTAG
>CALQBK020000215.1 GCA_943328795.2 Bifidobacterium breve | reverse complement strand
CGCGTTCCGGTGGGCGCTCGACGACTCCCTGGTCAACGCCAGCGGCGTCTCCAATGCCATCACGGGCGCGGTCACGTTTTCCACCCCCAAGCCGAAGGGGCCGGGCATCTTCGTCGCCTATGGAGTCCCGGCGAGCTCGCTCGATGATTTTCGGGTCTCGATGTCCTGGACCACCGGCACCAACACCGGGCCGACGCTGACGCAGGGCTGGACGCTGAAGCTGGAGGACATCGGCTGCTCGACCTACAAGCAGTCGTTCACGCTCCGCCGCCTGAGCTCTCCGGAGCGCATCCGCCTCGAACCGTACGGGCTCCCCGGTGAAGGAGAGGAATTCCCGGCCACCTATTCGAGCAGCACGCAGTCGTTCAACATCTCCTATGCGGAGTTCCACATCGTCGGCCAGCTCCAGAGCATGTCGAGCCAGGGCGCCACGCTGGTGATCTCGACCCTCACCTACCAGGGGAGCAACGTCTGCTCCACCGGGACCTGGTCGATGGCGGCAGAATGAGCCGGGGTCTTGCTTCGGCAGGCACGGTCGCCTGCCTCATGCTTGTGAGTGCGTGTTCGGGAGGCAAGGACGCGCCGTCCAGGTCGGGGCCGCTGACGTTGTGGGCTTCCGGCGGCTTTGCTTGCTTGGAGCAGGACCATTGGTTCGACTGCCGTCTGTTGGACGACTATATCCAAAATCACGGCCAGGCGGAGATTCCCAACGAACGTCTCGCGGGGATTTCATTCGGCTCCGACGATGTATGCACGGTCAACCTCGAAGGCGACGGAGTGTGCACCGGGGGGAATGTGAACCATAACGACGAGATCCCACCTGGGCCCTGGACGATGGTGTCCCAGGGCGAAGGGCAAGCCTGTGGGTTGCACACGGACGGCTCGGTGGAATGTTGGGGAAACGGCGTTGGCGGGGCTATCCCGCCGTCGGGCCCGTTTGTTGAGGTCCGCTCCATCGATCAGGGTGCGTGCGCCCGCACCGACGCCGGCGCGATCACCTGCTGGGGGTACAACTACCAAGGCAACGTCGCGAGTCCGGCCGGGACCTGGGCTTCTTTCATTTTTCCGAACAGCTACCTTTGCATGCTTGATGGCGCGGGCAGCATCACCTGCACAGGGTTGGCCGTGGTGTCGGCCGCGGCGATACCCAGCGGGGGAGGGTACCGTTCGCTCACCGGCGGTTTCGGGTTCGCGTGTGCGTTGAACCGCGACGACAGGGCGATGTGTTGGGGGGACGCTGCCGCGGGACAGTTGGCTGCGCCGGATGACGAATTTGAGCAGATCGTGTCCGGCCAGTACTTCACCTGCGGCCTCCGAAAAGACGGCACCGTCACCTGCTGGGGATGCCGCGGCGACTCGACCTCCAACCCCGACCAGTACTGCAACTGGGACAGCCCCGCACCCTGGTGGGAGCCCTGATGCGGCCGAGGGAGCGCCACGCGACCCTGCGCGCGGCTCAAACCACGCCCGCCTTCGGCCTCACCACCCGTGTCGACTCGTCGAAGCAGGGTCTGCCCGGCTGACAGTCCTCCGGGCAGGTGAGCCCCTCGTCGTCACCCCGGGCCGTCCGGGACAACGGGACGAGGGCAGCGTCAGCACGAGGACGCGACGACGCGGAGCAGGCGCGCGAGCACGCGCGTCGTCGAACGTCACCCAGCGGCGTGGGGGGGGCCTCCGGAGTTGATTGACCGGGCACCGTCATCCTCCGCCTGCGTGTCGTCGGCCTCGTCAGCGCTGACGGCTCTCCGTCACCGGTCCGGCGTCGAGCCCTCAGAACGCCACCGTGACCTTCTCCTGCCCCGCCAGCTTCACCCGCGGCGTGAGCGTCGTGTCGAGCCGCGCCCAGGCGGAGTCCTCGTCGGTCGCTTGGCAGACCCAATCTCCCGCGGAGCGCGCGTCACAGTTGCGGTAGTCCGGCCCAACCCCGACCACCACTACGGGCCCCGAGCACGGGACGGCCCCTTGCTTGCAACTCACCGAGACCGGGTGTGTTGGGAGCAGCGTGACCGCCATCGGCGGCTGCACGCCATCGACCGCGTCGGGAACGGTGAACAGCCGGCCGCCAAAGCCAGCCGCTTGGACCCAGATCGATCCCGGGGCGTCGGCCGCGCGCGTGAGCGTGAGCGCCCCGGCCTCGTCGGTGTGCTGAGTGCGGAGGCCGTCATCCGAGACGTAGGCGCCGGGGATGGGCTTCCCCGCCGTGTCGTGGACAGAGAGCTGCAGCGTGGTGCGCGGCGTGAGCGTCACCTTCGGGAAGGTCTGGATAGCGCTCGCTGACCACGCGAACACGGTGGTCCCGCAGGTCGCGTCGTCCAGCTCGGCCACCAGCTTGCCGCAGGGCGTCTTCACCACCTTGGTCGGGCTGCCGACCGCCCAGTCGTACTCGCCGATCTGCGTCGCCACGGGGGCCGGGTCCGGCGTGTACACGCGCATCTTGCCGGAGGTGCCGCAGCCGTTGGACTCGACGGTCAGCAGGTGCACGCACGCCCCCTGGCACGTCAGCTCCACGCGGGCGTCCCCTGCGGGGCTCGGCGCGGGGCCGGCGTAGACCATCGCGGAGAACGGCCCGTCCTGCACCCGGTACGTGCCCGGCGGCACGTCGTGGAACACGCACCCGAGCGGCTTCCCGTTCTCTTCGCACACGATGCTGGTCGTCTCCGTCTCGCCGGTGTTGTTCGCGCCCCCGACGCCCACCCGGACCAGCCGCGTGTTCTCGGCCTTGTCGCAGAACCCGACCGTGATGGTCGTCGCGGTCGGCGGCGGCCCGCTGCCCTCCGTCGGGGTCGAGCAGCCCGCCAACGCGAGCAGGAGCGCTACCACGCGACCTTCCCGCGACCGAGCGCGAGCTCGAGCCCCCGCACCGCGTGGCCCGAGTCGCCGATGATGTCCAAGTAGATCTGCTCGTCCTTCGCGCGGATCTCGGGCAGCTTGTCGAACGCGCCCTGCTTCTGGAGGTCATTCACGGTCACCACCAGGTTCTGCGCTGCGCCCTCAATGGTCGTGAGCTGCACGGCGTCCGGCACGAACAGGCCCATCGCCTGCATCTTGGAGACCGTCTCGAGCCAGTGGCCGAGGAACTTCAGGCGTTGAACGGTGAGCTTCAGCCGAAACGTCGAGTGTTCGCGCAGCGCCTGGTCGTAGATCGCGAGCTCGATCGGCAGCCGGTAGAACAAGAGCGGCACCTGGCCCTCGACCACGGTCCTGTCCTTCGGGGTGCCGTAGCCGCGCGCCACCGCGTACGCGACGCCCTGCACCAGGTGCGCCCCGCCGCAGGGGTACGCGAACAGCGGCTGGCCGCTACGCTGGAACGCCTCGCCCCGCTGCATCGCCTGCAGCATGAACGCGCTCTCCTGGAGCAGCACGGCGGCGTCGAACGACGTCAAGTCGTCCAAGTCCATCACGGTGCCGTCGGTGGCGATCCACTGCAGCTCGCCGGGGGCCCAGGTCGCGAGCCCCTGCAGGTTCCACGAGATGTCGCCGGGGTCGGTGAACGAGCTGTGGTTGTCCTTCGCGACCAGGTAGGTCTTCAGCAGGGTCCAACGGTACAGGTCAGCGATCGGCACGTCTCCCGAGCGCGTCGTGAAGACCGCCGCGGGGTCCACGCCCGCCTCCTCGAAGTTCTTCAGCAACAGGTCGGTGTGGGGCTCGATGCGGATCTTGCCCTGCGACGACGGGAAGCCGAGCAGCGTCGCAGTGCCCGCGGTGCGTGGCTCGGCGAAATTCGCGAACAGGTAGGCGACGGACTCCCGGCCGTCGGAGAGGCGAAAGTCCTTGCCGCGGGCGAGCAGCCCGTGGGCGATGGCCCAGGGGTTGTCTGGGTCGGCGTCCCAGGTGTCGATGACCTTGCCGAGCGTAGCCAGCGCGGCGTCGTAGTCCGGGAGCGCGGGGATCGGCCGCGGCACGGGGTTGTCATGGGGAGGGGCGACGGGCATCAGCTCACGGATGTTCTCCGTGGTCCAGACCGTGGTCTTGGCCGAAGGTTCCACGTTCGGTGCAACGGGCGTCACCGGGGCCGGCACGGCCGGCACCTCCGGGGCGGGACCTCCCGAGCACCCAGCGAGCCCGCCGAGCAGGAGGAAGCCCGTGTAGCCCCGGAGCGCGGCGCCGCCCGAGCGCGACCTGCTCACGGCGCCTCCGCCTCGTCCGAGCTCGGCTTCCCGTTCTTCTTCGCGTCCACCTCGTCCACGTGCCGCTGGAGCGCGTCGACGTGCAGGATCTTGTCGCGGTCGGTGACGAACACCATCCCCTGCGAGACCGCGAACCGGGGCCGCTCGAGCGGGAAGTCGGTGATCTGGACCTTCCAATCGAGCTTGCCCGGCTTCTTGAAGTTGAAGACGTAGCCGGTGTCCGTCAGCACCCACAGCCGGCCCGCCTCGTCGACCGTCAGGTCCACGTCCTCGAACCCCTCGCCGAGGATCTTGTTGTCGACTACGACGCCGTAGCGGAAGCCGTCCGCGTTGTAGGCCACCACCTTGTTGCCGAAGGTCATGTAGAGACGCCCGTCCGAGCCGGCCTGGAGCGCGTTCGGCGTGCCGTCCTGCACCGTCCACCGGCTCACCTCCTCGGAGTCGAGGGTGTAGGTGACCGCCGTGTCGCCGACGATCGCGACCAGGTTCTTCTTGGCCGCGTTCCACGTGAGGTAGCCCTCCCCGCCGACCTTCGGCTCGAGCTCGTGGTCGCAGCGCACCGTCCAGCCGATCTTCACCGCGCCCTCGGCGTCGAAGATCTGGACCCGGGCCTTGGCGTCGATCACCGCGTAGGTGTCGTTGTCCTTGCCCGGGATGATCTCGATGTCGACGGGGTTGACGAAGCCCCCGGCCTCGGAGCTCGCGCCCGAGCCGCCGACGTACCAGGTGCGCTTCCCGGTGAACCAGAGGTTCGCAACGTCCGCCGGCACGCCCCACTGTTTTGTGCTCACGCCCTCGGTGTTGAAGCGCTGGACCCGGTTGTTGCCCGTGTCCGCGATGTACAGGTCCCCGTAGCGGTCGATCTCGGTCGCGATCGGCTCACCGAACCCGCGGATCGCGCCGACCTCCCAGCCGGTCTCGCCCCACGCCTTGATGTTGCGCCGTCCACCGCCGCGCAGCTCGCCGTAGGCGTTGAAGATCTCGATCAGCTCGAGCATGTCCTTTTGCTGACGGCCGAGCGCGCGCAGCGCTGCCATCTGGATGCCGGGGATGCCGTTCGGGTCCTTCAGCTTGCGGATCGCGTCGATCGACTTCTGGTCGGGCACGATCGCCTGCGCGCGGTAGCCGATCGGCACGAGCGTGGTGATGCGCTTTTGCAGGTAGTCCGGCCCGTTCGCCGCTGCGGCGATCAGGAACCCGAGCGAGTCCATGTCGTCCGGGTTGTCCTTGTGCTTTTGGTAGGCGTCGAGCACCTGGGTCTCGAAGTCAGCCGCGAGCTTCGCGCCCTCCTTCCCGGCGCGGAACGCGTCCACCTTCTCGACGGCCTTCGCGCGCTCGCCCTCGGTGAAGTTGACCGCGACCTCGGAGATGTACAGGTCGGGGAACACGCCGCCGTCGTACACGTCTACGACGTCGATGCGGACCACCTTTCCGGTGGCGTCCACCGGCAAGTCGAGCCGCTGCACCTCGTCCTGCACCCGCACGTCGTCCTTCACCACCTTGCCGTCGACCGAGATCTTCAACGTGCGCGGGCGGGAGTACTCCTTGAAGGAGTCGACGCCCTTGCCCAAGTTTCCGCTCCAGATCGAGAGCTCGTCGATCTTGGTGCTCGAGCCGAGGTCGATCTCGAGCCAAGCGCCGGTGCCGGGCCCGATGTCGCCCTCGGCCCAGCCCGTGGAGAGGAGGCCGTCCGTCGCGAGGTCAGCCGTGTGTTTTCCCGCGCTGTCCTCCTTGACCGACGAGGAAGTGACCTTGCCGGCGGCGAGGGCGTCGTTGCAAAGGGCGAGCGCAAACACGATGGAAAGCATGATCAGACTCCGACGGGGGTTTCTACCGGAACACGCCGGGGGTGTCCATGCGTTCCGGTCGGTTGCGGCGCGGCTTGACCGGCGGTTGACGTGCGGCGGGGTGCGCGCCGGCCGTCAAACCTCGAATGCACGCTCGTACAGCTCGCTCACCGGCAGCTTGACGCCGAGCGTCCGCAGCGGGACCAGCGCGTCCAGGCCCAGGTAGCGTCTGCTGCTCCAACCCCGCGAGGTCCTCCAGACGTGGAGGACATCCACGGTCTCGGTCTCCACGAACAACACCTCCTTCAAGCTCGGGGAGGACTTGTAGTGAAGGAGCTTCTCCCCGAGGTCGTACTGCCGGGTCGAAGGCGACAGCACCTCGAGGATCAGCGTGAAGTTGTGCACGGTGGCCGTGCCCTGGTGACGGGTGAGCTGGAGCTCACCACAGACGACCATCGCGTCCGGGTAGGTGTAGGCCCCGTCGGTGGTGCCCACGCGCTGGTCCGACGTGAACGCGCGACAGGCCTGCCCCACGCGCCGATCCAGGGCCGAATACGCCTTCCCCGCGATGGTGTTGTGGCGCGGGGAGCCACCTGACATCGCAAGGATAGCGCCATCCCAGTACTCAAACCGGGCCTCGGAGCGGACCTCGAACTCAAGATACGCCTCGACATCGAACTGGTGGTGGCGGAGTGCCCTCATCGAGCAAGCATATCCGAGGTCGCGCCAGCTCGAGCCTACGGCTCCACCCCCAGGAGGACCATCCCCTGGCTCAAGTCGCCGACCAGCAGGTCTTCGGCGCCGTCGCCGGACACGTCCCCGACTGCGGCAACCCGGCCGAGGTAGAAGTGGGGGTCGTCGCCTTCGATCGCAGCGTCGGCGTCCGCCCAGGTGCGTGTCCCCGAGAACGGGCCGTAGAACACGTAGACCCGGCCAAACCGCAGAACCAAGTCTCCGTGGGTGGTGTAGTAGGACCGATCGCTGACAGCGATGTCGAGATTGCCGTCTCCGTCGAGGTCGTGCCCGGCAGCGAAGCCGTAGGATCCGAAGCTGTCGTTCGTTGTCGGGTCGGAGGTGAACGCGAAGTCCGCGTCATCAGCGCT
>CALQBK020000214.1 GCA_943328795.2 Bifidobacterium breve | reverse complement strand
CATCGTCATCGGCGCGCGGGCGGGCGCCTACGCCCTCGACGAAGACGGGACCGTCCACCAACTGGACATCGTCGGAACGGACGGGTACGGGGGTTCCTGCCCGGCACCGAAGGGGCGCTTCACGTCGCTCGCCCGAGGGGGAGAGCTCACCTGTGGGCTCCAGCGGGACGGTGGGGTGGTGTGCTGGGAGCACAACGGCTGGCGGGGCAACAAGACGCAATGGGTCTCGGAGCTCTCCGAGAGATATCGCCCGTTGGAGGACGCCACCGGCCATTCCTACGTTGACTGTGGGTGACGCGTGAGCCTCGCTCGTTCGCCAGCGTCTGCCCCCGCCTGCCGCGGTTGGTTGTGCCCCGACCCATAAAGCAAGCAATCACAGCCCGAGCAGCGCGGCCCGGATGGTGTTCGCGGACGCGTTCTCGGCGGACGCGGAGCGGCAGGGCTATCCTGCGGCGAGCGCGCCCGCGTGCGCTCAGGCGCGTAGGGGGGAGCCGGTGGACCATGGGTAAGCGCGCGTCGTGCCGCTGGGGGTCGATTGTTTTTGAGAGAACGCGCCGACGCCCCCGGACAGGCAGGTGGCGGCGCGGAGGTACGTGGCTCCGGAGCTGATTCTCGCGATCGGCTTGGATGGGGCGGCCGTCTCGTGGAGCGCCTCCGAGGGCTATCAAATCAGGAGGTCTCCGGCGCATACCACTCGCTTACCGCGACCGAAGGCGCGTCTGCGGCCTACCTTTCGGGCACGACTGTGGAGTTCCCCTTCTTCGATTCGGTGGAGCCAATTCCAGACGTCGTCGCGTTCGACGTCGGCGGGTACGCGGGAGTCCACGCCTGGGTAGGCAGCCGACGGCTGCTTCCACACAGACGGAACCGACAAGTGGGGCGATATCTCGGGTACGGACTGCACCGCTCCCTTTCAACCCATCGTCATCGGCGCGCGGGCGGGCGCCTACGCCCTCGACGAAGACGGGACCGTCCACCAACTGGACATCGTCGGAACGGACGCGGGACGGTGGGGTGGTGTGCTGGGAGCCCGGGGGCGCAGTCCGGACGGGGAGTTGGGTCTCCGAACTTTCAGAGGGGTACCACCCAACGGAGGACGCGACTAGCGTGACCGGCGGTTTCGACCGCTGCGGGTGAGCGCGACTACCCCCCCGCCGCGCTGTCCAGCCCCTGCTTCCGGTCCCAGAAGTGGTCGTAGAAGTCCGCGCGGTCCGCCTCGCGCGCGTGGGCCGGGCCCTCGGGCGCTACCCCCTCGGGCGCGAGCGTCTTTTCGCCTTCGAGGGCGAGGTTCTCCGCCGGCGTCTTGTCCGCCTCCACCGCCGCGCGGCTCGCCTTCTCCTTTCCGAGCAGCGCCTTGAGCTTCGTCAGCTCTTGCGGTGACGCGGCCGGGTCGGCCTCCATCTTGGCGATCCGGGCCTCCAGCGCTGCGATCTTGGCCGGCACGTCGCGCATCGCCGCGAGGAACTCGATGATGGGTTCGCCTTCGCCGGTCGTCTTGTAGTCCACCTGCTCGTGACCCTTGACTTGGGTGGCGGGGTCGAGCCCGTGCGCGGCGGTCAACTGGTTGACGAGGTTGTAGTTCGCGCGCTTCTGCGGCCCGGTGATGTCGGTGTGGAGCGCGTACTGCATCACGCCCTTGCCGTTCTTCCCGTCCGCGAGGCTCGACTTCAGCGCCGGCTCCTTCATCTCGAGCAGCCGCTTCTTCATCGCGGGCGAGAGCGTCAGCCCCTTGACCTGCTCGTGCACGTCTTTGTCGGGATCGATCTTCGCGGGCATCCCGACGTTCTCGATCCCGATGGACCAGGCGTTCGCGCCCTTCCACGCCTTGTCCTGGTTCCCGCGCACGTGGGAGCAGTTCTTGTCGGTTGGCACCGTCAGGCTGGTCTCCCCGCCCTGGCCGACCAGGTAATGGGCGCCGACGGAGCCGCCCTTCTTGATCTGGTTCGCGTAGCTGTTCCGAGCCGAGTCCATCGTCGTGGACTCCGTGCGGTGCTCCACGATGCCGGCGACGGGCTGCGAGCGAGCGCCGGAGTTCATCGCGCCGTACGTCCCCGTCTCGTCCTTCATGCCGAGGTTCGGGAAGAGCCCGGCGGGCGGCGGGGGCGGGGCGGGAGGCGCCTTGGCCTTGGGCGCCGCTGCGGAGGCGACGGCCGCCGCGGGCCGATCGTGGGACGCTGCGGGGGCCGCTTTTGCGGCAGAGGGGGCACGCCGCGCTTGCTTGTCTGCCATTCCGACTCCGGGTGCCGTAGTGTACTACGAATACGGAGTGGTGGTCGGGGTCGCGGATCGGTCGGTCGGAGGGGGACGGTGCGACGGTGTAGGGTTTCCCACATCGACGGGGCCGAGAGGCACAGGGGCTGCTGATGCCGACGCTCGGCGCCGCCTGGAGGACCGGCACGCGGCTTGCGTACGCCAGCCCCGAGGTGTTCATGCGCTCGGCCGGTGACCTGCCCCCTGTTGACGGCCTCGATCCCCGCTGCGTCATCCCCTGGGGCCCAGGGCGGGCGAAGGTGTCGCTCGACGCGCTGCGAGCGCCCCGGGGCCGGCTGGTCCTGGTCTCTGGGATTACGCCGGCCGGAGGCGGGGAGGGGAAGACGACGATGACCATCGCTGCTGCGATGGGCTTGCGCCGGCGGGGGCGCAGCGCGGTGCCCGTCCTCCGTCAGCCGTCGCTCGGGCCGATCTTCGGGAAGAAGGGCGGAGGGACGGGCGCCGCTCGGTGCACGGTCGAGCCGTCGACAGCCATAAACCTGCATTTTACTGGGGACATCCACGCGGTTGGCGCCGCGCATGGCCTGCTGGCCGCGATGACGGACAGCGCGCTGCACTTCGGCGCCGACCTCGAGCCCCGCTCGATCACCTGGCCGCGCGTCACGGACATGAACGACCGCGCTTTGCGCCACGTGGTGGTGGGGTTGGGTGGCGCGGTGCGCGAGACGAGGTTCGACATCACCGCGGCCAGCGAGGTGATGGCGGTGTTGTGCCTGGCGCGGAGCCTGCCGGACCTCCAGGCGCGCCTCGGCCGGCTGCGCGTCGGCCGAACCCGGGATGGTCGGCCGGTCACCGCGGCCGACCTCGGCGCGGACGGGGCCATGGCGGCGCTGTTGTCGGACGCGCTGATGCCCAACCTGGTGCAGACGTCCGAAGGCGGGCCGGCGCTCGTACACGGCGGGCCGTTCGCCAACATCGCGCAGGGCTGCAACAGCGTGCTGGCTACGGGGGTGGCGCTTGGGTTCGCAGACGACGTGGTGACCGAGGCGGGCTTTGGCTTTGACCTCGGGGGAGAGAAATTCTTGGACCTGAAGTGCCCCGTGCTCGGGGCGTGGCCGAGCGGGGTCGTGCTCGTCGTGACAGTCCCAACGCTCGTCGCGCACGGCCAGGGCGCGCTCGACGCCGGGCTCTGCCAGCTGGAGCACCACGTCGGCGCGGTGCGGCGGTACGGGCTGCCGGTCGTCGTGTGCATCAACCGGTTCCCGGGCGACACCGAGGAGGAGCTCCAGGCCGTGCGGCGCTTCGCTGCGTCGCTCGGGGTCGTTGCGGTCGCTTGCGACGCCGTCGCGCAGGGGAGCGAGGGCGCGCTCGAGCTCGCGGATGCCGTCGACGCGTTTGGTCCGGCCCCCGCGCCTTGGCACCCGTACGCGCCCGGGGCGCCGCTCGTCGAGAAGCTCTCGGCGGTCGCGCGGACGCTCTACGGGGCCGATGGCGTCGACCTTTCCCCCGTCGCCCGTGCCCAGCTCGCCCGGATCGACCTCGTGGATCTGCCGGTGTGTGTCGCCAAGACGCCGCTCTCGCTGACGGACGATCCGAGGGTCCTCGGGGCCCCCCGCGGGTTCCGGATCACCATCCACGAGCTCCGGGTGATGGCCGGCGCCGGCTTCGTGGTAGCGACCGCCGGGGACGTCGAGACCATGCCGGGGCTCCCCCGCGACCCTGCTGCCCGCCGTATCGGCGTGCGAGATGGTGGGGTGGTGTACGGAGTGTAGAGCGCCCGCCCGCGCTGCCGGGGATAGACCGGCGGCATGCGCCGTAGCCTCGTCGACATCCTGGCCTGCCCCGCGTGCGGGAACGGTCACCTCGATCTCGTGGTCCACACCGCCCACGAGCGGCAGCGCTGGGACGCCGAGGTGCGCAAGGGCGACCCGGTGATGGTCACCGAGGTGGACAAGGGTGCCCTCAACTGTCCGCAGTGCAAGGCATCTTTCGTGATTACCGGCGGCATCCCGCGGCTGTTGCCCCCCGGCGTGCCAGACGGCCCGTCTACGGGACACCGGCTGACGACGTTCCAGGGGCCCGTGGCCGAGCACGAGGAGAATTTTCGCGACCTGCTCGGTGGCGTGGCGCCCGCCGTCCAGTCCATCGAGTCTGCGGGCGCGTTCCTGGGCCGGCGGGTGCTCGACGCGGGGTGCGGGTTTGGCCGCCACGCCGCGGTCGCGTCGCGCTGGGGGGCGCACGTGGTCGGGCTGGACTCCTCCACGGAGGCCATCGAGAGCGCCGCCAAGAACGTCGGCGACACGGTCGACCTGGTCCAGGGGGACGTGCGACGGCCGCCGTTCAAGGCGGAGGCCTTCGACCACGTGTACAGCTTCGGCGTGCTGCACCACGTGCCGGACCCCGCCGCGGCGTTCTCGGGGCTGAACGCGCTGGTTCGCCCCGGCGGCCGGCTGTCGTTGTGGGTGTACGGCCCGCGCCAGGGGCTCACCCGCGTCGCGACCGGCGCGCTCCACGGTGCCACGGCGAGCATGACCTCGCAGGGCCTCTACCGCTTCTCGGTGGCGGTCTCCGCGGTCTTGCGCGTGGTTTCCCACACCCCCCACCGGTTCCTCTCCCCCGTCCCCGGGTTCGCGGACATCGTCAGCCACCTCCCCGCGCACGACCACTCGCGCTGGCCGTTCGACGTGGTGGTGGCCGACGTCTACGATCGCCTGCGGGTGCCGGTGACGCACTACTTCCCGGGCGAAGAGCTCGAGCGCTGGTACGGGGACGCTGGGTACCTGGACATCCAGGTCACGCGCCGCGTTCGGAACACCGAGAGCTTCCGCGCGACGGGCGTCAAGCGGTGAACGAGCTCGAGCGGGCGCCTGGCTGGCTGGCGCGCGTCGCGGGGGTGACCGCCCGGGTGTCGCCCCGGACCTACGCGGTGACCGGCTTTGCGTTGATGGCCGTGAAGTACGTGGTCGAGGCCGCGGTGCTCTACGCGGTTGGCGCCGGCCTGTACTCGCCGATCGCCTTCCTGTCGCCGTTGTTGACCATCCGCGCGAACGCCGCTGGCAACGCGGCGGACGTGCTGGCGTTGCCCTACTTGCTGTGGACGCTCCCGTTCGCCTGGGTGGGGGTCTCGATGACCGTCCGCCGGTTCCGGGACGCGGGGCTGCCCGGCTTCTTCGGGTTGGTGTTCTTCCTGCCGGTCGTGAACTTCCTCGTGATGCTCGGGCTCTGCGCGCTCCCGAGCCGGGCCGCCGCGTCCGAGCGCACGGCCGTGGGGCCGCTCTCGGGCGAGGACCGCGTGATCTACGCGGCGCTCACCGGGGTCGCTGCGGGTACGGCGGTCGGGATGGCCTCCGTGGTCGTGGCGGTCTACGGGCTCGGAGACTACGGCGGGGCGCTGTTCCTGGGCGCGCCGCTGATGATGGGAACGGTGTCGGGCTTCTTGCTCAACGTAGGCGAGCGCCGGAGCGGGCTGGCGAACATCGGCGTCGCGGTGGTCACGTGCGGGGCGCTTGGCGGGCTGATGCTGCTCACGGCGATGGAGGGCGCCATCTGCATCGCGATGGCCGCGCCGATCGGGCTCCTGCTCACGTCGATGGGGGTGTTCCTGGGCCGGGCGTTGGCGGTCGCCGAGGGCGGGCGCATGGTCCGGCTGATGGGCGTCGGTTGGCCCGCGGTGCTGCTGATCGAGCCGCCCGCCGGTGGGTCGGTGCGGGAGGTCGAGAGCGTCGTCGAGATCCACGCGGCCCCGGAGGCGGTGTGGGACGCCGTGGTCGGCTTTGGCGGGGTCGAGCTGCCCCCGCCGCCCGAGTGGTTCTTCCAGCTTGGCATCGCGTACCCGGTGCGCGCGCGCATCGAAGGCGTGCCCCGCGAGCTCGGGGGCGAGGGGGCGACCCGGTACTGCGAGTTCTCGACAGGGCCCTTCGTCGAGCCGATCGAGACCTGGTCACCCCCGGTGAACGGCGGCGCCGGCCACTTGGCGTTCTCGGTGACCAAGAGCCCGCCGACGATGAAGGAGTGGAGCGTCTACAGCCACGTGCACGCGCCCCACCTGGAGGGCGTGCTGAAGAGCAAGCACGGCGAGTTCGTGATTGAGCCGCTTGGCAACGGCGTGACGCGGCTGACGGGGCGCACCTGGTACACCTTCGAGATGGACCCGGAGCCCTACTGGGGCGTGTTCAGCGACGCTGCGATCCACGCGATCCACGCGCGCGTGCTCAGGCACATCCAGGGCGTCGCCGAGGCCGGCTGACCGGGCGGCTCGGTCAGGCCAGGAGCTGCCCGACGGCGAGCAGCGCGCCCGCCCCCGCGACGCCGAGCAACACGAGGCCGGCACCGCAGCCCATGCAGCCGCCCTTCGCCGGCGGCGCAGCGGTGCGCGCCTCGATCTCGGCGCTGCGCGTGTACTTCACCGGGTTGTTCTTCAGCGAGTCGGCCGCTACCGTCGCGTTGAGCGAGTAGTCGTCCTTGACCGCGCTCGCCTTCAGGCGCGCCTCGGCGGCCGCCCTCTCGGCCTCCACCTTCGCGCGCGCGGCAGCCTGCGCCGCCTCCGCGTCAGCCTTCGCCTTCGCCGCTGCCGCTGCTGCCCGCGCGGCGGCCTCCGCGGCCTCGGCGTCCGCCTCTGCCTTCACCTCGGTCACGGCCTGCGCGAGGCACACCTCGGCGACGAGCGAGCCCCCGATCAGCCGGTAGCTGGCCAGCGCGTCTACCCCCGTGGCGACGACGCCCGTCACCTTGTCCGCGGTGCCGAAGATGCTCGGCACTTGGCCCTGCACGTAGGCCGAGAGCGGCTCGGCGTACGCTGCCGCCTGCCCGAGGCCCGCCTCGAAGGTGCCCATCATGCTGCT
>CALQBK020000213.1 GCA_943328795.2 Bifidobacterium breve | reverse complement strand
GGAGATCCTGACAGGACCTCCATGAGACCTCCGAACCGCGCGCCACGCAACGGGCCTTCCCGATGCGGCAGGAACACTCAGACTTCCTCAACAGCAAAGGTCATACCTGGACTCCGGCGGGTGTGGCGCGCAGTGGCGGAGCCACACCCCTCGGGGGTTGAAGGGGTTACGGCCAAAACGAACCTGGGAAACCAAAAGTGAGAGAAATTCGGCGAGGCCCGTGGCGGGGCTACGATTCAGAGTGGCGTTTCTGGACCGGGAAGGTGCACTACGCATGAGGAGCCGGACCTGAACCTCCGGGCGGCACTATTTTTCGTCGGACGAACCGCAGGCAAGGCCGGGGCCCTGTTTGTCCGCCTTCGGGACGCGTTATCGTTGGACATGCGCGCCGATCAACGAGACACTCGGGTACTCCGCGCCGCGCGCGACGTCCTCGCGAAGTACAAGTTCACCCGGACCGACCAGGGCGACGAGGTCCGGTTCGACGTCACCGGCGGCGCACAGCCCTACGTGGTCTCCATCAGCCGCACATGGGCGCACCCGCCCTCGTGCACGTGCCCGGACTCGGACCGCCCCGAGGTCAAGGGCTATTGCAAGCACGCGATCGCGATGCTGACGCTCGACCCCGAGTGGAGCTGCCAGCTCCTTGAGGTCTACCTCTGATGGCCCGGAAGACTGCCTCCGTCGCCATACCGCTCTCGCCCGAGGGCTACACGTGGCCCGAGGTCCACGACCTCGCGCTCGTCGCCATGCAAGCCGAGGTGGCGGTGCTGATGCGTGGCCATCCCGGCGTCGGCAAGTCGGCCCTGGCGTCCGTCCTCGCGAAGGAGCTCGGCCTTGATCTCATCGACATCCGCCTCGCTCAGCGCGACCCGGCCGATCTCGTAGGAGTCTACTTCCCCACCGAGGACCGAGCCCGTCTTGTGCAGGTGCCGCCCGACTGGGCGCTGGAAGCGAGGGACAAGCCCTGCCTCGTCTTCCTCGACGAGATCAACGCGGCCGTCACCCGGCTGCATCAGGCGGCCGCCTACCAGATCGTGCTGGAGCGACGCGTGGGGAGCGTCAAGTTCCATCCCGGCACCCGCGTCCTCGCGGCAGGGAACCTCGAAGAGGACAACGCAATCGTCTCGACGCTATCGTCTGCGCTCTGCAACCGCTTCGCCCACTTCGTATTGAGGGTGGACGCCGCGGCGTGGCAGGACTGGGCGGTCTCGGAAGGCGTCCACCCCGACATCCTTGCGTTCATTGGGGCGAATCGGGAAGAAGCGCTGTACAAGAACACCGGGGATGTCGCGTTCCCGAGCCCGCGGAGCTGGGCCATGGCGAGCCGGGTCTACGCGCGCGGGGACGACTACAACCGGAAGCGACTCGTGGCAGCTTGCGTCGGCGTCGAATTCGCCGAGAAGCTGACGGACTACGTACGTATCCTTCACACCGTGAACGCGAAGAAGATCGTGCTGAACGGGGAGCGCGTGGACTTCCTGGCGGCTGGGAAGCGCGACCCCTCGTTTGTCTACGCCGCGGTCTTTGCCGTCGCGACCTGGATCTACACGGAGCCCGTCGTACCCGACACGGCGCTACCGAACGTCGTCACGTTCTTGCGCTCCCCCGGCCTCGACCCCGAATACCAGTTCCTGTTCCTCCGCTATCTCCGCGCTCGCGACCCTCGGGTGCTCGTCCGCATGCGTGCGCTCCCGAGCTATCGGGCGCTCGCGACGGACCTCGTGTCCCTCCGGACGGAGGGGACCTGGTGACAGATGCCGGCGCGGCGACCGCGGCGCTCATCGCCCTGGAGTCACGCAGGGTCGCTTCGCTCCGGATGCGGCTGCTCGAACAACATTCGTTCTGGGGCTACCTGCTCGTGCAGGTAGAGCTGATCCCGAGCCTCGATCTCCCGGCGATCGCCGCGACAGATTGCGTCAAGCGCATCTGGTACAACCCGCTGCGGACGCAGTCCCTGACCCTCAAGCAGCTGGGGTTCGTCCTCGCACATGAGGTCGGCCACCACATCTACGCTACGCTCGATCGGTCGCGCGGCCGGGATCGCCACCTCTGGAACCAGGCCACGGACTACGCGATCAACCGCATCGTCGCCAGCATCGAAGACCCTGCCGGCGGTTGGCGGGGAGGAAAGTTGTACGACCCGCCGGACAACATCCTTCTGGACAAGCGCTTTGACGGGATGATCGCCGAGCGCATCTACGACGTGCTGGCTGCAGAGTCCGGCGCGAAGTCCGGAACCCCCGAGCCGGTGGACGTCCCGCTCGGCGACGGCGTCGTCCTCCCCGGCGTCCCCGACCATGGCGGCGGGATCGACGTCCACCTCCCCGACTCGCGGACCCCGGCGGAGCGCGAGGCGCTTGGCGACCGGATCCGGGCCGCGGTCGAGCATTGGCGCCAGAACGACGAGCGCGGGGCGCTCCCCGACTTCGTCACCCGTCATTTCGCGGGCCAGCGACCGAAGGTCCCGTGGCAGCAGGTGTTTCGCGCGTTCGTCTCGCAGGCGCGCTCCCGGGAGGAGTACGACCCGAGGCGGCCGAACCGCCGATGGCTGGAGGCGGGGACGGTGCTGCCCTCGCGCGGGGGGGAGAGCATCGGGCTCGTCGTGGTCGCGCTCGACACAAGCGGCAGCATGACCCCACAGCTACTCGCCTCCTTCTGTGCCGAGATTGCGGCGCTCTCCCGCGAGGTCGAGGATCTTCGGCTGATCGTGTGTGACTCGGTCATCCACCAGACACTGACACTCGACCAGCTTGGGCCCTGGCTTGCGGCGCGACGGGCGAAGGGAGGAGGCGGCACCAGCCACCTCCCGGTGTTCAAGTGGATCGCGGAGCAGCGGCTGGACGTGGATGTTTTCGTGGGACTGACGGACCTGTACAGTGTGTTTCCGGCGCGAAAGCCGGCGTTTCCGGTGCTCTGGGTGGTTCCGGCGAAGCACGGGGGGGCGCCGTTTGGGCGGGTGGTGGTTGGGGGTAGCTGAAGGGGGCGCCTGGCCTCGACGGGATCACGCCGAGCGAATCTACGACGTGCTGGCGCTGACCCCAGCGCGCGGTCCGGAACCTCCGGACGCGGTGTCAGCCGGAGGCGAGGGCATCCCGGAGTAGTGCCTCGGCCTGATTTCGCACGGTGCCCTGGAACTTCGGAGCCCTGCTGAAGTGAGGGGTCGCAAGAACGCGGAAAGGTCGTTTGTGCCCGGCGGGGCCGATCTTCACCGTGAACACCCGCAGTCGACCAGGAAGAAGCGGCGTCGCCTGGCCAGCGTAGCGCTTGTAGAAGGTCTCCGCCGCCTGAGCCCCGTGCACCACGATCACCGCGTCGTCGGCAAGCGCCGGGAACGTGATCTGCTCGTGAAACGCCATCGACGCCTTGAGCAACTTCTCGCCCTCGATGCCCCGGATGACGTCGCCTTCCCGCCCGGTCGCCAGCAGGTAGCAGTTAGTGATGATGAGGCGGTCCGGGTCGGGACTCCCGTCGGGACCGAGCGCCCCTCGCCATGCCGCCACCTCTCGGATTCGATTAGGGATGTTTCGGCCGACGGCCTTGCCGTCTCGCTTGACCCACCGCCCCTGAAGCCCTTCGCGAATATTGCTCACCGGATTGTCCTCGCCGGGGACGTCAGTCGGAGACCCGGCGATCAAACTCGTAGCGTTGCGGTACTTCCAGTCCGATGACAAGGCACCGTTGACCCCGAACACCGCCGCGGGCACCTGCCCCGCGATGATCGTGTCGAACGGGCTGTCGTACACCCGGCCAACGTTGTCGTGGAGGCCGTTGGAGATGAGCGACTTCTGTGCTTCGGAGGTAGACATCATTCTGAGAATCTAACAGATTTACCAAAGGCGACGCCTTGGGGCTTTCTCCCGCCCCGTGGCCACCGTAATGGGGGCATGAACACCACCCCCCACCCCCCCGACCTCATCCTCGCCATCGTCACCATCGAGACCTGGCCGCCCGTAGAGAAGCCCTACCCGTACCCGCGTAAGCAGAGCACGCCCCCCAAGGTGGAGCCGTGGTGCTCCTACCCGATCTACCTGGTGAACCGCGGGGACGTGCCGCTCGACATCGAGTACAGCACTGGAGGGTTCGCCTCGGACGACGACCACCTGGTCGAGACAAGCGTGTCGTCGGACACCGCCCACGTCGAGCCGCGGGAGGCTGCGTTGGTCGAGACCACCGACGAAGGCGCCTTCGACTTCACCTTCTACTACGAGGTTCGGGTCAGGGCGGCGGGGTCCGCGGAGATCTGGCGCGGCATCCTCGGCGTGTCCCGTTGGGGAGGGGGCCCGCTCGATCGGCATGAGGTTGACCCCGTTCTCCAGCAGAACGTCCGGGTGATCCGGGCGAAGGACTGGAGGTTGGAGACGGCGTGAGCCGCCCGGCGCCGAGCGTCGCCCTCCAAATCGTCGGCGACGCGATGCGGAAACGCGCGCAGGACTGGAACTCCCAACCGGGCCTCTGGCTCACCGTGGACGAAGACTCAACCGTCGCAGTGCGCCTTGGCAGGCACAAGGCCGTCGCGTTCGCCTACCCGAGCAGCGACGGGACAACCTGGGACACCTGGGGATCTGTGGAGGTTCTTCTGCGGCGCTCTGGAGCCGAACGGCACTCGGCACAGCACCTTCACGAGCAGGCCATCGTCCCGGTACTCGTCGCCGCGGGGCTTTCTCCCGATGGCGAGGACGCGTCTGCTCACGCCAGCGAGCGTGTGGACTGGTTCCGGAGCGAGTGGACCGGGAGGACCGCTGACGTGGCGGCCCTCGCCGCGATGCTCTTCGGATTTCTCGCAGTGGAGACGGATTGGAGGCCAAACGGCCGTATTGACAGGGACTCGTACAGACCGCTCACCTTTGACCACCCGGAGACCCCCATGTCCGTCTTCTGCTACCTGACCTTCGGCGAGCTGCCGACCCCCGAGTTGGTGCTCCGCTCCATTGGAACGGCCAAGCTCTGCGCGGGGGACGTGCTGGTCGAGCTTCGCACCGGGCCGCCGCTTGCGGGTCGCTCGGCACGGTGGGCCTATTGGCGGCTCCGCGAGGGCGCGGAAGACGGGCTCTGCACCTCCATCCTCGACGAGGCCGACCCGGACGACCCGGACTTCGCCACGCGGGACGGAGTGGTCGCCTGGGTGGACGGCACCACGACGGCGTATCTGGCCTGCCGGCCTGTGGAAAACCGGGCAGCCGAGCGCACCCTGCAGGGCGAGATCGTCGCGGCGGCAGCCCACCCCTTCTTCGCCCCACGGGGTGAGCCGGCTCGGCCGATTCCGGACGAGATCCTCGACCTCCGCGAGGCTGTGGTCCGCGAGCTTCAGGCGCGGGATCGACCAGTGTGTACTTCCGGGAGCAGCGCGTACGCGTTCACTGTGTACGCGACGCTGGATTGGGTCCAGGTTGACGTGCCTGGAGTCGGCGCCTTTCTCGTCGCACCGGCAGGAGACAGCAGATTGGAGGTCCACGTCCTCCCGGAGGTGGACCTCGGCGGCGCGGACGCCGGCGGGGTCGTCCACCGCGGGCTCAAGCTCGCCGGTGTGATGGACCTCGTCACCACCTGGTCTGGTCGAGGGTCTCCCGCCGGTGATGCGGGCCGCCGGTGAGCCGAGCGCTACCGCTGGGCCTACCCCTTCATCACCGCCGCCAGCGCGATCCCCTCCCGCCTCCAGTCCGCACGGTGCTCGTCCACCACGGACACCATCGCCCCGCCGCGGCCCAGGTGCTCATCCGCCAGCTCGACGATCAGGCGGTTGGGGAGCGCACGCGGCCGGACTGCCAGTACGACCTCCAACGCCTCACGCTCACGCCCCGGACCGTACGCCTGGCAGAGCCCGATGAAGGCGCACGCCGTGGACCTGCTCACGCCCGAACTGCAATGCACCAGCATCGGCCCGTCCCCGGTTGCCTCGAAGAACTCCAGGATCGCGGCGACGTGCTCCGCGCGGGCGAGCAGGACACTTTGAGGTAGCCGGAACCGGGCGTCAACGTCGTGGAACTCCCTGCGCAGGTACCTGTCGCACGTCTCAAGACCCGACGGCGGCGGCTGGTCAGGGTCGCCGATCGAGACGACGCCTGCCCAATTCGAGGATTCGGTCAACAGACGCTCGGCGTCCTGAAAGTTGCCGATGTGGAGTGTAAACATGGTTGAGCGGTATCGCGACGCGGGTCCGAGTTCAGGGAATTGCGCGAGAGATCCCCGGATCTCTGACCCCAGATGTCAGAGATCCCTCCGCTCACGAGGTAGGCTGCAGGTGGCGGAAATCCCGGCAGGAGTTGCGAATGGCCGTACAGATCGAGGCTTGCCCGAACGGCGAGTGTCACAAGAACGAAGGTGGCGTCCGGGTCACCGTGCTGGACGAGTTCGGGCAGCACGTGCTCGGTCTGCTCCGCGGGCTCACGCGCGTGCCGGAGACTCTGGACCCCTGGGTGCACTTCGTGATCGGCGAGCGACCGACGCGGTGTTCGTGTGACGCGATCCACGTCCTGGCGGGAGCGGCGGGGGTGACCGAGCCAGACGCTATCTGTGTCGTCGGGGACGCGGAATGGCTGGCCGCGGCGCTGGCCCCGATCGTCAAGTTGACGGTTGAACCAGGGAAGATCTGTATCGACCTCGCGGACCTGAGGGCGGTGTTCAAGGGGCGGGGGCCCATCACGGGGGTTTGCAGGTCGGGGGAGACGTTGGAGGTTGCGTCGTCGAGAGCTATCCTGGCCGCGAGGCTCCAGTTGCGCGAGGCGCGCGCGGTGTTGCTGCACATCGACGCGCCGGCCGACACGGGGCTTTTCGACGTGAACGAGGTGGCGTCGCGGGTTCAGGAGGTTGCGCCGGAGGAGGCGGACGTGGTTTTCAACTTCTATGGGAACGGGGCCGCGGAGGGGGAGGCGGATGCTGTGCGGGTGACGGTGATGATGGTAGCCCTCCCGTGCGAGAGGTAGCAAAGCAGATGGCAACCAACCTCCCTGCCCCTCGCCTGATACTCGGGTGTGGCTCCGCCACTGAGAAAATTGCTCATGCATGAGTACGGGCCGTGGCCCGCGGCCGCCGTTGTTTGACGTTGGCACGGTAGCTGCGCAGCACGCGGTCTGTCACGGCGGCCCAGCGAGCGCCGGAGGATGTGGCGGCGGAGCG
>CALQBK020000212.1 GCA_943328795.2 Bifidobacterium breve | reverse complement strand
GCCGCCGCCCCCGCTGTAGCCACCCCCACCACCACCACCGCCGCCGCCCCCGCTGTAGCCACCACCGCCACCGCCGTCATCTGCGCCGCCGCCGCCACCCGCCCCGGCGCCGCCGCCCAGGAACCGCACGGTGTCCGCGACGATCTCGGTGCTGTACCGGTCCTTGCCCTCCTTGTCTTGCCACTTCCGCGTCTGCAGGCGCCCCTCGATGTAGAGCTGCTTGCCCTTCTTGCAGTACTGCTGCACGATCTCGGCCTGGCGGCCCCACACGACGACGCTGTGCCACTCCGTGCGTTCTTGCTGGTTGCCGTCGCGATCCTTGAACTTCTCCGCCGTGGCGACACGGAGGCTGGCGACGGACTGCCCACCTTGCGTGGAGCGCAGCTCCGGATCTTGCCCAAGATTGCCGATGAGGATGACCTTGTTGACCATGACGTAAATCTCTCCGCGCGAAAGGTAGCACGCGGGGCGGCCAGAAATTGTCCGGGCCACGAAGCCGCCGAAAGAACCGGCAGGCCCGCCGACGCCGAGGCTCGACACGTGCGGGATACGTCCTCCTGGCCACCTGAGATCTCCTTTGCCCGCATTGTTGCTGCTCGAAGACGACCTGCTCACCGCCACGTCGCTGCGCGACGGGCTCGTCGCGCTGGGCTGGACCGTGAGGGTCGAGTCCGACGGCGTCGAGGCCCTGCGTGCCGTCCACGCCGAGCCGCCTGACGCGCTGATCGCCGATCTCGTGTTGCCCGGCCTAGACGGGCTCGGCGTCTGCGCCCAGGTTCGGCTGCAGCCGCAAGGCGCAACGCTCCCGATCGTCGCGATGTCCTCCCGCGTCGAGGCCGAGGGCGCGGCTCGCGCGGCGGGCGCGGATGGGTTCCTCGCCAAGCCGGTCACGCCGGCCGTCGCACACGCGTTGCTCACCGAGCTGATCGCGAAGCGCTCGGTCGCCCGGCCGACCCCCGTGCCAGAGCCGCTCACCTCGGGCGGGGAGTCCGAGCGCGGGGCTGTCACCCCCGGCTGGCTCCCCGGCCTCTTGCGCCGGCTTTGGCGTGAGCACTACACCGGCGCGTTGGAGGTGAACGGGCCTGACGGGCTGTTCGTGCGCCTCTACCTGCAGCAGGGTTTTCCGACGGCCGCGCGCTCGAGCGACCGGTCGACCGAGTTCGGGGAGGTCCTGCGATCGCTCGGGCTCGCAGCGAAAGAGAACCTCGACGAGCTCGCGCGGGTGTCCGCCGACGAGCACAGCACCCTGACGCTCGGGGAGCGCCTCGTGCACGGCGGCGTCCTCGGCCGCTCCGAGGTCGAGCGCACCCTGCGGGAGCAGGTGCTGCTGCGTGCGCTGTGCGCTGGGCGTGCATCTGCCGGCGCTTGGCGCCTGGTCCCGGCCCTGACGCTCGGCTTCGCCGGGTTTGACGTCCACCCGATCGCGGTGGAGTGGCGCCTTGGCGTGTCGGCCCCGACACTCCCGGGCACCGGTTTTCGGGCGGCCCGGGCGACGGCCCCGGTGTTCACGCCGGAGCTGTGGGACTACTTGGACCCGGGCCAGGCGCTGGTGCGATTGCGTTCGCTGCTCGCCGTGGGCGCGAACGTGAGCGAGCTCTTGGCCGAGGGGCCGCAGGCCGAGCGCCTCTTGGGGTTGATGTTCGCGTACGGCGTGCTCAGGCTCGCCGTGGACGGTACCGGGGCCGGCCACGGGGAGGAGGCGCAGCAAGACGTCCTCGCTGCGCTGGTCGCTGAGCACCGGCTGCTGGCCGACGCGAACCACTACTCGGTGCTGGGGGTCGGGCCCAGCGCGAGCGATCGCGAGGTGAACGCGGCGGTGCAGGGGGCGATGTCCGCGCTGGAGCGCGCGTCGACGATCATGTTCGACGGCGGGAGCCGCCAACGCATCCGGGAGCTCCAGGGGCGGGTGAGGGAGGCCGCCCGCGTGCTGGGGGACAGCGGGCGACGGGGCGTGTACGACGCGCTCCTGGACGGACCGCTGCTCCGTTCGGGCACCCGGGTGATGCCCGCCGGTGCTGGCGCCGAGGAGCTCGCTGAGCATGGCCGGCAGCTCGTTGCCGCCGGCAAGCCGGTAGCCGCGCTCTCGGTGCTCGCTCGTGCTCTCGCGACGTCCGACGAAGACGATGCCGACGTGCTCGCGCTGCTCGGGCGCGCCCGCGGGCTCGCGTGTCCGGGGGACGCCACCGCCGGAGTGGATCTCCTCCGCCGGGCGCTGCGGCTCGACCCGACCTGCGAGCTCGCCTGCGTGTACCTTGGCGAGCAGCTGGCGGTAGAGCCGGGCGGGGCCGCCGAGGCCCGCGAGTGCTTTCGAACCGCGCTGCGACACAACCCCGAGTGCACGGCAGCGAGCGAGGGGCTGCGTGGACTCGACCGCGGGGGTGGACCGGGCGGGGGGCGAACGGATACGTGACACCGCCTCGGCTGGGAGTGTCGTGAACACCGCGGGTCTCGCTTTCCTCGACACGCTGCATCGCTGGGTCCAGGGTGGGCTCTCGGGTGGGATTGAGTGGCAAGACGAGAAGCGTCGTCGGCTCGTCTTCGTCGAAGGCGACACGCTGCTCGCGGTCCAGTCCAACCTGCGCAGCGAGAGCATGGAGCGGGTGGTCGAGACCGGGGCCGCCGCGGACTTGATCTCGGCGACGCGGCAGGTGCGGCTCCGCGGGCTGTTCGCGGCTACCACCGGCGTCATCCTCGTCCACCCCGGGGTGGAGCCACCCTCTCGCGAGCCTGTCTCGCTCGCGTTGGCGCTGTGGGAGGTCGCCGACGCGTTGCCGGCCCTCGACGCGGACCACTACCCGGTGGCCGTGCCGTCCGGGTTCGGGCGACTGCGCTCGCTGCCGTGGTCGTCAGAGCTGCTCCAGTACCTGCAAGAGCTCGACGGTACGCGGGAGGTGCAGGACGTCGAGGACTTCGCGCCCGAGCCCGGGCCCGTCGTCTCCTCGGCGTTGGCCATCGCTCGGCTGCTCGGCGCGGTCGAGCTCTCCGACGGCGCGGCGACGAAGGCGAGCGTGAAGCGCAAGTCCGCGGCGACAGAGCGCACCTCCGGCTTCTTCGACGGGCCACCGACACCGGAGGCCTCACACTTCGCCCTCCCGGACGACATCGCGACCGAGGACCTCGAGCAGCGCCTCGCCTCGGCGGCCAACCACTTCGAGGTGCTCGGCGTCGAGTGGCAAGCCCCCCCTGACACGGTCCGCCGGGCCTACGTCGCCCTCGCGGCGAACCTCCACCCCGACCGCTGGGCGATGGCCCCGGCGGACGTCCGCGCGGGCAAGGAGCAGATGTTCGACCTCGTCCGAGCGGCGTGGGAGTGCCTTGGGGAGCCGAAGGCGCGCGAGGCGTACACCCGCCGCGTCATCTTTGGCGAGCTCACCGAAGAGGAGAAGGCAGAGAAGCAGCTGCGCGCGATCTTCGAGGCCGAGCGGCTGTTGACGCTCGCCCAGCGTGAGCTCGGGTCCCAGCGTTACCCGCAGGCCTCCGAGCTCTTGCGGCAGGCGCTCGAGCAAGATCCCCTGCACCCGCAGGTCCGCGCGTACTCGGCGTTCGCTACGGTCAAGCTCAACCAGGGGCGCTCCAGCCCCGCGGTCGAGGACGCCGTTCGCGAGGTCGAGACCGTCGCGCGCGAGATCCCGGGAGCGGAGTGGGCCCGGGTCTTGCTGGGCAAGGTGCGGGTCGCGCGTGGGGACAACGCTGGCGCCCAGCGGGCGTTCATCGAGGCGCTCAAGCTGAACCCGAGCAACCCCGACGCCACCGCCGAGATGTGGAAGTTGAAGGGCCAGCGCGCGGAGAAGGAAGCGCCGACGGGGGGACTGTTCGCTCGGCTGTTCAAGCGTTGACGGGACAGGGGTTTTCATCGTCCTGACATCTGTTGGACAGGGCTTGTCAAGCCAGCGCCGAGGGCGATAGAGCCGGCGCCCCCCGGAGTTTCGTTTTGATTACCCTGTTGCTGCTCGCTACCTCGCCTTCATTCGCCATCTCCCCGACGGGGGGACTGTATGGCGGCGTGTACGCGATGGGACCGAGCTCTCCGATGAACACCGCCCCCACCGCGGTCGGTCGTGTCGGCTTGTCGATCATCAACCCGTTGGACGTCGAGGCCGACTTCGGCTGGGCGCAGTCGTCGACGCGCGCGCACGGCTACACGTACAACCTGCTCGACCCCCGTCTGAACCTGCTCTTCCACTTCACCCCGGAGAGCCGGTTCGACATCTTCGTCGCCGGCGGCGCCGGGCTGCAGAACATCAAGGTGAACCGCGACACGGTCGCCGGCTCGTCGAAGAACGGCGAGACCTTGCTCTACCACAACCCGCAGACCAACATGCTGGTCAACGCCGGCGCGGGCATGACCGTGCAGATCATCGGGCCGCTGCACATCCGCACCGACGTCCGGTGGATGGGGAACTTCTTCGGTGACTCCAGCTCCGACCAAGGCCAGGTCTACGGCGACAACGTCGAGTGGACCATCGGCCTCGACTTCCGCAAGGAGGAGGACCCGGACCTCGACCACGACGGCATCCTCAACAAGGTCGACCAGTGCCCGACGGACGCTGAGGACGTCGACTCGTTCGAGGATGACGACGGCTGCCCCGAGCTGGACAATGACAAGGACGGCATCAAGGACCTGTCGGACGACTGCCCGAACAAGGCCGAGGACAAGGACGGGTTCGAGGACTCGAACGGGTGCCCGGACCCCGACAACGACGGCGACAAGATCGCCGACACGCAGGACGCCTGCCCGAACGAGAAGGAGGATGCCGACTCGTTCGAGGACGATGACGGCTGCCCGGACCCGGACAACGACAACGACGGCATGGCTGACGCCGCGGACAAGTGCCCGAACGACCCCGAGGCGGTGAACAACTACCAGGACGCCGACGGCTGCCCGGACACCGTGCCCCTCGAGGTCGCGAAGTTCACCGGCGCGATCGAGGGCATCACGTTCGACAACAACAAGGACACCATCCGCAAGACGTCCGTGCCGACGCTCTCCGCGGCGCTCGCCGTGCTCCAGCAGTTCCCGGACATGCGCATCGAGATCCAGGGCCACACCGACGACAAGGGCGACGACGCGTTCAACATGGACCTGTCCCAGCGCCGCGCCAGCCAGGTGATGAAGTGGTTCGTGGACCACGGCATCGACGCCAACCGCCTCCGCGGCGTCGGCTACGGCGAGACCGTGCCGGTCGCTGACAACGCGACGGACGCCGGCCGAGCGACGAACCGCCGCGTCGAGTTCAAGCTCATCCAGTGACGCCCCGGCGGGGCTGTCAGCCGACGCGCACCCGCGCGTCGAGCTTCGCCCCGGGCTCCACCTCGATCCGGGCAGCGTCCACCTCTCCGGTGACGCGCCCCGTGCGCAGCACGGTGAGCAGCCCGCTCACGCGTATCGCGCCGTTCACGCTGCCCGCGATGGTCAGCGTTGCGGCGTCGATGTGCCCGTCCACTGCTCCGCTCTCGCCGATCTCGAGCACGTCTTCGGTGTGGATGCGGCCCTTGAACGCGCCGTCAACCCGCACGCGCCCGTCAAACGTCAGGTCCCCCGAGTACCGAGCGCCCTTGCCAAGCAGCGCGGCGAGCGGCGTCTCGGGGGTGGTTCCGCGCGCCACGTCAGCCGCGGGGGCCGAGCAGCCCGACCAGGCGGTCCAGCTCCGCAGCGTCGTGGTAGTCGATCACGATCCGGCCGGACCCGCCCTTCTTCGCGGCGAGGGCGACGCGCGTCCCGAGCGCGCGGGTGAGCGACTGACCCACGCGCTCCAACGTGCGTGCCTCGGGCGACGGGGGCGCGGGCTTCGTCGGCGGCTTCCTCAACGACCGGACGAGCTCTTCCGTCGCCCGGACGGACAGGTCGCGGGCGACGACCGTCGCGAGCGCGACCGCGAACTGCGCTTGGTCCTCCAGCGGCAGCAATGCCCGAGCGTGCCCCGCGGAGATGCGCCCCGCGCGCAGCGCCCGCAGGCCATCGTCCGGTAGCTTGAGCAAGCGCAGCGCGTTCGCGACCGTCGCGCGGTCCTTGCCGACCCGCTGCGCCACCTGCTCTTGCGTGTAGCCGTGCTCTTGGATCAGCCGCTGGTACCCGAGCGCGGCTTCAACGGCGTCCAGGTCCTCCCGCTGCAGGTTCTCGATGAGCGCGAGCTCGAGCTGCGAGAGCGGGGAGGCGGCGTCTGCCCGCACGAACACCGGCACCTCGGCTAGCCCCGCGAGGCGAGCCGCGCGGAGCCGCCGCTCACCGGCGAGCAGCACGAAGCCGGAGCCGTCCCGGCGGACCAGCAGCGGGGCGAGCACCCCGTGCGCCCGGATTGACTCGGACAGCTCCTCGATCGCGCCGGGCGTGAACACGGTGCGTGGCTGCTCGGGGTTCGGGGTGATCAGCCCGACGGGCACACGCAGGAGCTGGTCCTGGGACGGCGCGTCGTGCCCGGCGTCCCGGCTCTCGTCGCCAAGCAGCGCGGCGAGCCCGCGCCCGAGGCCGCGCGCCTTGGGGGCGGACGGGGTGCTCATCCGGTGGCCCGGGTGGATTGGTGGGCGACGCGCGTGACCAGCTCGCCCGCGAGCGCCTGGTAGGCGGCGGCGGCGCGACAGCCGGGGTCGAACCCGAAGATGGTCTTCTGGAAGCTCGGGGCCTCCGCCAGCCGCACGGCGCGCGGGATGACGGTGTGGAACACCTCGCTGCCGAACACCTCGCGGGCCTGGGCCTCGACCTCGCGGCACAGGCGCACCCGGGAGTCGTGCAGCGTCATCACGATGCCATCCCGCACGAGCCGCGGGTTGGGGCCGCGGCGCACGGCGTTGATCGTCCGGACGAGCTCGCTGATGCCCTCCATCGCGTAGTACTCGGACTGCAGCGGGACGACCACGCCGTCGCTCGCGACGAAGGCGTTGAGCGTGAGCAGGCCGAGGGACGGCGGCAGGTCGATGATCACGTAGGTGTACTTGGCGGGGAGCCCGTCCAGCGCGGCCTGCAGCCGACGCTCGCGGTTCGGCAGGTTCACGAGCTCGACCTCGGCGCCGACCAACGCGCGGTTCGCCGGGCAGAGGTCGAGCCCGTCCTGCGACGGGACGATGCAGTTGCTGATCGGCTCGAGCCCCAGCAGGGCCTCTGCGGTCCCGTTCCCGGCCTTG
>CALQBK020000211.1 GCA_943328795.2 Bifidobacterium breve | reverse complement strand
TGGAGTCGGCGGGAAAAACGGCGTGGATCGAGCCCGAGTCCGACGCGCGCCGGGCTTGTGGGCGCGAGTGCGGGGGTGTACGCTGGCGGGGTGACTGCCGAGGTGCCCCGTTTGTGTTTCTTATCCTCTCCCCGGCGGCGACATGACCGGGCACGCATTTCGTGGTAGTGAATCGCCTGCGCGTCCATTTTGGTGTCCTCCCGTCCGTTCTGCTCGCCGGTCCTGGCTGTTTATACATCCCGGAATCCGAGGTCAACGAGCGGGTGGTCACCGACAGCGCCACCGACACGGACACGGACAGCGACACGGACACGGACACGGACACCGACACGGACACGAACACCGACACGGACACCGACACGGACACCGACACCGACACCGACACCGACACCGACACCGGGATCCCCTCTGGCGACTACACCACCGACTACGGCTCGGCGATGGTCTTGATCACCGCCGGGACCTACACGATGGGCGGCGGGGCGGGCGACCTGTCCAGCTTCTACAAGGACCACGAGGTGACGCTGACCCATGACTTCTGGATCGGCCAGACGGAGCTGACGCAGGACGAGTGGAAATTGTTCACCACCGCTACCGACATCACGCCCTCGTACTTCTCGGAGTGCGGGGGGGATTGCCCTGTGGAGCAGGTCTCCTGGTACGACGCCGCGATGTACTGCAACGCGCTCTCGACGGCGGAGGGGTTGACGCCCTGCTACCTGTCGGACGGCACGGACCTCGAGCTGGCGTACCTGACCGATCCCTACTCCTGCCCTGGCTATCGGCTGCCGACGGAGGCGGAGTGGGAGTACGCGGCGCGTGCGGGCGAGGACACGACGTACTCGGGGTCGGACACGATCGGGGACGTGGCGTGGTACCAGTCCAACAGCGGCTCGCCCACAGTAAGCCACACGGTGAGCAAGAAGGCGGCGAACGCCTGGCGCTTGTACGACATGAGCGGCAACGAGTCTGAGTGGGTGAACGACTGGTACGACATAACGGACGGCTACTTGAATGGAATGCCCGAAACCGACCCGACCGGCCCGGCTACAGGCACGTTCCGTGGCTATCGCGGCGGCACCTACGCCGACACGGCGGAATTCGCGACGGTCGCTCACCGCTTCAGCATACAGACCCCCAGCGTTCGCAGCCAATACGTCGGCTTCCGCCTTTCGAGGTCGATATTGCCCTCACCTTAAGCGGATAAGAGAAATGAATGAGGAAAGGGCGCATGAACGGGGGGTGCTCCGAGAGCATCCCGTCATCGCACTTCAGGTCCTAGCCCGCCCGCGTCTTCATTTCCAGTCTCGCCAGCATGCTTTGCGCGTTCGCGGAGGATGCGGCGGGCACCTGCCCTTTGCGCGTGTGAACCTCGCCGTTCACCTCAATGCGCTGGGCGGGCCATGTGCATGCGGTGGCGGTGTCAGAATTTTCGGTTTTTAACTTCTGCACAGTCCGGCCGGTGCGGCTCCGCTAGCCGCTCCCGGCGATCTCTGGTAGCAGGTAGTTTCGGCCTGAGAGGTGCCCCCCGCCCCGCCTTCTGCCCCCCGCCCCCCCCCGCGGTCAGCCTACCGCTACCTCTTCCCAGTCCGCATGGTCGACCCCGACATTACCAGCCAGAAAGCTGTGTAGTCCGTGATTTGGCGCCGCGACGAGCCGGATCAGCAGGCGCGAGCCGTGCGGCGCGTCTTCGAACTGCACCCACCGGATCGGGACGGTTGCCCTGACCCCGCGCACGTCGAACTGCCCGAACCGGATCCGCCGCACTAGTTCCTCCCCCAGCTCGCGGCGGGTTGAGGGGGACAGCGGGAGCGCCCACGTGGTGTCTGCGCGCACCATCTCGGCGCCTAAAAGCGAGATGTGGAGCATGCCGTCGAGGATCCCGCGCATGCCGCGCACCGTCGCCCGGTCAACGAGCGTGTAGTCCACGCCTTCGGCCCGGGTCGGGGGCTCGACCCCGCCGAACAGGTCCATCACCCGGTCAAACCAGCTGACGGGGTAGTCTGGGTGGTAGACGCGGAGTCGGTCGGTCACGGACACAGTGTACACCCGGGTTCACCGGTTTTGGACAACCGGATCTGCGGAAGGTTCCTGAGATCCTCCTGTGCACGCTCCGGTTCCCTACCTCACGATTTGGCGCACCCGAGTGACCACGCCGGGCACACCCGTGAGCTCGCCGGCGCGCGTATCGATGGCCCGGAGCTCGTCGTCGTTCAACGGCCGGTCCAGGGCGAGCAGGTCGATGGCGATGCCGAGCTCGTCGATGTCGATGTGGGCGGTGGACAGGTTCGAGACGCCGGCGTCGAAGATCGCATCCTCCAGGCGCGGCTGCTGTCGTGGCCGTTGTCGAGGATGCGCACTATGCCGGGCACGTCCAGAACCCGCATCGCCGCTACTTCACGGTGCACCCGCTCTACGGCACTCAGATCCGCTGCGATCATCAGCTTTATCGCTATCGGTGCGCCAGTGGCGGTGTCGGTGCCGGTGTACACGGAGCCCTGTCCGCCGCGCGCTAACAGGCTTTCGAGCGTGTAGCGTGCGGGCAGCGATGCGGGCCGATGATCCGCCGGCTCGTCATGGAAAGTCATCGTGGCGTTTACGGTCGACATACGTGCTTCATTGTAGCACGTAGCCTAGCACGTAGCCTAGCACGTAGCCTAGCACGTAGCCTAGCACGTAGCCTAGCACGTAGCCTAGCACGGAGCCTAGCACGGAGCGCGGTGGCGTCTACGTTTCAGGGGGGGCTGGATGCTGTCGCAGAACCTCACCTCGCAACCCCCGAATGTGTTATCCGGTGCCCACTGTGGAATTTGCACCCTTTCACGTAGGTGAATTTCGGCTGACCAGCGTGCTGGGGCGGGGGGCGTTCTCGGTCGTTTATGACGCGGTGCATGTGGCGAGCGGGATTCCCGTCGCCGTCAAGGTCGTGCGGGTCGACGGCGAGGTCGCCAAGGTGCAAGCCGCTTTCCGAGACGAAGTGCGCGCGGTCGCTCGTCTGGATCACCCCGGCGTTGTGCTGGTTTTTGAGTCGGGGACGGTAGACGATGCCGAAGCTGTGGCCTCTGACGGTAAGGTAGAGGCCGGTTCGCCTTGGCTTGCGATGGAGCGGGCTTCGCGCGGGACGCTGGAAAGTCTCGATGAGACTCTGCCTTGGAAGGACATCAAGGGTATTTTGGCGGCGCTCCTCGCTGCGCTCGCCCATGCACACGCGCGCGGCGTGCTTCATCGGGACATCAAGCCCGCGAACGTACTGCTTGGCAGTCCCGACGACTTTCGGCCTGCGGTGCGTATCGCCGATTTTGGACTCGCGTTCGCGCTTGAACGGGGAGCGCCGGGTCAGCGTGGCTGTGGCACTCCGGCGTTCATGGCACCCGAGCAGGTGGACGGCCGTTGGCGCGCGTTCAGCCCCGGTACCGATCTCTACGGGGTCGGGTGCATCGCGTGGGCGCTGATCGCCGGGGCTCCGCCCTTCGCCGGCGATAGCGTCGATGGGATCCTCGCGCAGCAGCGGCAAGCGCCGCTCCCGCCGCTGCGGCCGCGTTTGGGGGTGCCCGCTGGCCTCGAGCCTTGGCTCCGCCGCATGTTGGCAAAGTCCCCCGCCGACCGCTTTTCCTGTGCCGCCGACGCTGCTTGGGGACTGGCGCTCCTCACCGACGAGGGTCTGTCCGCGACCGTCAGCGCGCTCCCGCTGCCGTCCCCTGTGTCGGCAGTCACGCTGGATTTCGCCGACGACGACGCCGCCGACGACGACGCCGCCGACGATGACGCTGCCGCTGCCGCCGCCGATGCCGCCGGGCCTGTTGCGGTGCTGCAGGACGCAGACGCCCCACTCGCCGCTGTCGTGACGCCTGCCATCCCGGACTCCTGGAGGCCGTCCCGTCCGCCCGTCCCGGTCCCGCAGTTGGGTGGCACCGGCTTGAGCCTTTGGGGTCTGCGTGCGTCCCCGCTCACCGGGCGAGACGCGTTGTTAGACGCCGCGTGGCGGGCTCTCGTAGACGCCGCTCGGTCGGAGCAGATACGCGCGGTGACCTTGCGCGGAGATCCCGGCGTAGGCAAGAGCCGGCTCGCCCAAGAGGTGGCTGAACGTGCGGGAGAGCTCGGCGTCGTCACGGTGTTGAAGGTGACCCACGGCTCCACTCCGGGGGCTACCGACGGGCTGATCGGCATGCTCGCCCGGCGGTTCACGACCGCGGGGCTCAGTCAGGCAGGCGTGCTCGCGCACCTGCAAGCGGAGCTCGCTCCCATCGGCTTGGGTGCGCTCGAGGCGGCGGCGATCGCGGCGATCCTCTCCGGGGAAGGCGCGTCGCCGATGCGCTCCCTCGAGCGTTGGGTGGTCCTCCGTCGGGTAATCGCCGCGTTGGCTAAGGTCCGAACCGTGTTCTTGTGGATCGACGACGCTCAATGGGGGCGTGAGTCGGTCGAGTTCGCCGCTTGGCTGCTTGGAACCGAGCCGTTGCCGTGCTTGGTGATGGTGACTTGCCACCAAGAGGTCGTCGACGACGGTGCGCGGCACGCGATAGAAGCCCTCGAGCAGGTTGCCGGGACGACTCCGCTTTGCGTGCCCCCGCTTGGCACCACCGATGCCGAGCGACTTTGCGGCTACCTGCTTGGGCTGGCTCCGGCGTTGGCGCAGCGCGTCGCCGTATTGTCAGGTGGAAACCCCCTGTTTCTCCAACAGATCCTCGGTGCTTGGGTCACGCGGGGCGATCTGGTGGCGAGCGCGGATGGGGCGCAGGGCGGTCATGTGGGGCGTTGGGAGCTCGTCGGCGAGGGCGCGCCAGCCAACCTTCAGGATGCTTGGGTAGTTCGCCTCGAAAGCGCGCTCCCCTCGGCGCGGGAGCAGCGACCCGGCCTCAGTGTGGAGGATTTTTCGAGGTTCATCGCGGCGGCGGCGGTGCTGGGCGACCGCGTGCAGGACGACGAATGGGAGGCGCTCGCCCAAGAGTTGGGCTTGGGCTCCTCCGGTTTTTTGCTGGCCGCGCTCGTCGGCGCTCGGCTTGCGTTGCCGGAGCCCGGCGGCTGGTCGTTCGCGCACGGACTGCTGCGGGAGGCGGTGCTGACGCGCACCCCGGACGTAGATCGGCTCCACGCGGCGGCGGCGGATGTGCTCTCGCGGCGCGGGGCGTCGCTGCGGCGCGTCGCCGCGCACCAGTCGGCTGCGGGCCGCCCACTCGCTGCGGCCGATACCGAGCTTCGCGCCGCGGCGCGGCTGTGTGAGTCCCACGACGTTCTTGAAGCCGCTGCGTTCCACGATCGCGCAGCGTCCCATCTGGACGCTGCGGCGGTGCCGCGCGTCGATGCGCGTCGGGTGGAGGTCGCGTTCGTCGGCGTGCGAATCGCGGAGCTTCGCGGCGCGTATGAAGAGGCGGTGGCTCTCGCCGCGCTCAGCATCGAACAGGCGAGGGAGGTCGGGGCTGCCGATCTGGAGGCGCGGGCCCGGCTCGTCCACGGGAACGCGCTGCGGGGCTGGGGGTACCTCGCTGAGGCCCTCCGCGCCTTGGACGTCGCCCGTCAGAACGCGGTGACCGGCGATAGACGAACCATCCTTGGGCAGGTGGAGCTCGCCCTTGGTCGGGTTGAGATCTTGCGGGGCCAGCTTGATGCGGCGACCTCGCACTTGCACGCGGCTGTCGAGCTGTCGAGTTCGACTGCCGATTTTGCTACCGAAGCCGAAGCGATCGGCCGTCTTGGAGATGTCGCGCGTCAGCGTGGAGATCAGGTGTTGGCGGCCCAGTTTTTTGAGGCAGCGATATTACGGTACCGAAGCATCGGAAACCCAGGAGGCGAGTCCATGCAGCAGCACGGGCTCGCTGAGGCGCACCGTTTGAGCGGGCGGCTTGAGGAGGCCGAGGCCGGATACCTCCGGACGATTGGTCTGGATGTCGCGTCGGGGAAGGACCCAAGTATTCCCCGATTCAACCTCGCGCTGTGTCGAATCGCGCGGGGGCAGCTTGAGCAAGCTGAGCAGGTTTTTCGCGAACTTGTCGCGGTGTGGACGCGAGCAGGGCGGCAAGAGATGCTCGCCTTCGCGTGGTGTGGCATCTTGTGCGCGGCGTCACTTCGCGGAGATGCCGCCTCCGCCGACGAAGCCTTGTGCGCGCTTCCTGCGGCGCTCGGAGTCGGCTCGGTGGACATCGATCTGGCGCAGCTTGCGGGAGACGCTGCGCGCGCTTGGGCGAGCGTGAACGATCGCGCTCGCGCTGCCGCGTGCGCCACCCTCGCTGTGGCCCAGTGGCAGGCGTTGGGGGCGCCGGATGAAGTCGCGGCGCTGTTGGAAGCCGTCGGGGGGTGAGGGCGGCGGTGGGGGGGGAACCGGACGGTGCTCACGCGAGCAGGTAGGGAACGACCACACCGGGCGTTCCCGACGGAAAGTCCTTCGTGTTGCGTGTCGCGAGCTCGGCGCGATGTACGCGCGCCGTCGCGAAGATGATCGCATCGGGAAGCTTCAATCGATGTGAACGTCGCAGCTTGACCGCCTCTTCGGCCACTGCCTCGTCGATCGGAAGGAGCTCGAAGATCGAAAGAAAGCCTCGGATGGTCCTCTCCTCCTCAACGCCGGCCGCGCCTACGAGCACCTCCATCCAGGTGAGGCGACTGATGGCCGCATTCCGCGCTTCGCGAAGGTAGGTGCGGGCAGGCTCCGAACCGTTCAGCGCGTCGATGAGGATGCACGAGTCGAGGACGACGCTCATCGGTCGTCCCATTCGCCGCGGAGGCGCTCTTGTGCGGCGAGCCCATCGACGGCGCGCGCCTTCCACAACCCCCAAGCGGCGGCCAGGGCCTCTTCACGGGCGTCATCCGTGTCCAGCAGCTTGGCGACCGCCCGCCGCACGGCCTCAGCTCGGCTCACGCCACGCGCCTCTCGCCAAGCGTCGAGCGCCGCCAGTTGGTCCTCGGGGAGATCGACGATGGTTCGCATGACGTCATCATAGACCGTCATCATTCGCGATGCAAGGAAAGGCGGGCGGTCTATAGAGTGGTGGGCGCAACTGGATGATTATCGAACGTTGAGCCCGCTGTAAAAACCCTGGCGTGCGCACGCATGTGAGGCTCCGGATGTGCGATCATGGAGGTCCCGCCGCCGCTCATCCCCGAGCCGCCTCCTGATCGGCCCCGTCTCC
>CALQBK020000210.1 GCA_943328795.2 Bifidobacterium breve | reverse complement strand
GGTGCGGTGGAGGTGGACACGCACGACACGATGCTGGCGCTGCGGTCCAAGGTGTCGGGGGCGGGTGAGCCCATCGCCGTCGCGTGGGGCGAGACCCAGGCGGACGCCAAGCGGAGCGCGCGGGCGCTCAACGTGCGGTTCGTGCCGGCCGAAGCCAACGCGGGGGCTGGGTCGCCGTTCTCCCGGTTGCCGACGGTCACCGGCGCGGGGGTGCACGTGGAGGCGGAAGTGCGCATGGCGCCGACGGACCCGGTGTACCTGGAGCCCGAGGCGGTCCTCGCCGTCCCGGGCGACGGCATGCTCACCCTCTACACGGCGTCCCAGCGGCCCGCCGCGGAACAACGGGCGGTCCAGGCGGCGGTCGGAGCGGGCGTCCGCGTCCGCGTCCACGTGTTGCCGTCAGGCGGCAGCTACGGCGGAAAGACCAACACGGAGCCTGCGGTTGTCGCCGCCCGCGTCGCGCTGCTCACCCAGCGGCCCGTGCGCTTGTCGCTGGACCTGGAAGAAGGCATGCGCCTGCACCCCCGGCGCGCCGGCGGCGAAGCGGCGGCCACCGTCACCGGAACCGCGGCTGGGCAGCTGCAGAGCATCCGCCTGCACGTCGCGCCCGCGTGGACGGGCGGCTTCGTGATCGGGGATCCGTACACCGCCCCGGCGGCGACGTCCGTGTTCGGGCCCCGCACGGGTGTGCCGCCGGTCCGCGGGTCGGGCCTCGCGCTCGCGACCCTCGCGACCGAGCGCGCCGTGGACGGCTACGCGCGGGCCACGCGGAAGGACGCGTTCCGTGTCCGCCTGGCCGCCGCAGCGCCAACCCAGCGGGCGCTGTTGGACGCGCTGTCATCGACCTGGGAGCAGGAGGGACACCGCGGCTGCGCGCTGAGCACCGGCGGCACGGGGTTCGGCGAGGTCCGCGTGGTGCTCGATGTAGTCGGCCCGGGCGAGGTCGAGGTGCGCTGCAACGTCCCCGAGCTCGGCCACGGCCGGGACGCGGCCCTGGTGCGCGTCCTCGCCGAGGTGTCGGCGCTCGAGCCGGCGGTGTTCACGGTCGCGTGGGGCGAACCCGGGGTGACCGGCGACGACGCGTGGGGGCCCGTAGAGGCCGCGGCTCGGCGGGCGGGCGAGGCCCTGGCGGCGCTCGGCGGACCGCTGCAGGAGCACGTAGGCACGCGGCTCGGGGGCGCTGCCCCGCCTGCGCCCGTTGGCGCGGCCGCCGTCGTGGTGCGGATCGGCGCCGAGGGGGAGGTCACCGAGATCCACGTCGCTGTGCCGTGCGGGGTGGACCAGGACCCGCTTGACGTGCGCCGCGTCGCGGAGGGGTCCGCGCACATGGGGCTCGGCGTAGCGCTCTCCGAGGAGGTCGCGAGCCTGCCGGGCCCGAACGGGGACTTGCCGGAGACCCGCTTCCGGATGCTGGGGCTGCTGAAGAGCAAGGTGAGCCCGAAGGTGCTCGGCCACGTCGTGGTCGGCGGCCCCGCGGTCGACTCGGCGGACGCTGCGCTCGCCGCGACGGCGGCGGCGGTCGCGAACGCGGTCGCCGCGTTCGAGGGGTCGAGCCGGGCCAGCCTGCCGATGAAAGACTCCGCGGCGGCAAAGGGCGTCGGGGTGCGCCTGCGCCCCGCTCCCGCGAGCTAGCCGCTCGGCTCCGGTTCACTCGCGGCCCATGCCCCCACCTCGGCGGCGAGGCGCCGCGCGAGCCCCTCCATCGCCCGGGTGCGGTCGGGCACCCCCCCGGTCTCCGGCACCCAGTCCGACACGCTGAACGTCCGCTGCCGGCTCGCCGTCGACACGTCGACCACGAGCCGCGCCCGGTACCACGTCCCCCCGCCCACGGCGCCGGGGTCACCCCGCAGCGCCGGGTCGAGCGCGGCGGCGGTCACGGTGAGCAGCATGACGTCGCCGCTCGGCGAGCCTGCAGCCGCCCCGAGCCCGATCCCGCGCGCCGCGAGCTCCTGGACAACCCCGCTGCGCACCATCTCGTCGATGCCGCGCTCCGCGACAGGCGCGTACACGCGGACTTCGCTGAAAACAAGCGGGTCAGCGAGGGATTGCGCCCCGCTCGTCGGCACGTCGCCGAGCAAGCCGAGGTGTAGACACGCGACGAGAGTTGACAGGAGCAGCACGAAGCGCGAGGATGGCCCCGCTGCGCCGCATTGTCAACAGCCAGCCGGAACCCCGATGTTCGCTCTCGCCCCTGCACTCTTGCTCTCCCTGGTCGCGGCACCCGCGCGCGCCGAGGACCCCGACGAGCCCACCATGGCCACCGAGGCGACGACCGAGGTCGCACCGAAGAAGACCCGCGACTACCTGATGGAGGTCAACTTCCGCGGGCGCTACCTGTTCGTCCCGGACTCGATCCTCGACATCTGGTACGAGACGCACGAGGGTGAGTCGATCGAGCGGCCGAAGATCAGCGCCTACAGCCTCGGCCTCGACTTCGTGGTCCGCAACAAGCAGGCGAACGGGATCTTCTACGCCGAGTACCTGAGCTCCCTGATCAAGCCCGGGTACTGGGACGACCGGGACAACCCGCCTGACTACCTGGACGGGTCGTACCTCGAGCCCGAGTTCTTCGGTCTCGTGATGATCGGCGCCGACTACGCCTACGAGCTGCACGCGACCAACTGGCTGTCGTTCATGTTCGGCGCCGGCATCGGCATCGCGATCAAGACCGGCAACCTGATCGAGTGGGAGCCCGGGGAGCCCGAAGGCACGCCCAACGCGGACAACGCCGACCAGGCGTGCGGCCCGGACTCGCCCGCTTACGAGCGCGCCCTGGAGCTCGGCTGCGCGAACGACGGCCCCGTGCGCATCCCGACCGTGCTCCCGATCTTGGACGTGAACCTCGGCGTGCGGTTCAACATCAATGACCACGCGGGGATCCGGCTCGAAGCCGGCATCCACGACTTGCCCTACGCGGGCGGCGCGGTGGGCATCACGTTCTGAGCGCGGCGGCTACCAGACCCTGCTGCTGACCGTCAGTGGGGCGAGCTGGCTGTACTGCTTCGCGGCCTGGAGCTGCACTCGGCCGAGCACCCCGGCGTCGTCGAGCACCGTGCGCGCGGTGCTCATCGCTTTCTGCGGAGTGTTGTTCTCCTCGCTCAAGTGCGCGAGCACGAGGTGATCGAGGCGCGGCCCGAGGCCGTCAGCGAGCAGCTGCGCGGCCTGACGGTTCGACAAGTGGCCGTGGTTTCCCCGGATGCGCTGCTTGAGCGGGAACGGGTACGGGCCGGCCAGCAGCATCTCTTCGTCGTGGTTGAACTCCAGGACCACGGCCCTGCAGTCGCGGAGCGCCCGGGCGACCAGCGCGGTCGGCTTCCCGAGGTCGGTGACCACCGCGACCGGCGCGTCGCCGACGATCACGCGGTAGGCCACCGGGTCCCGAACGTCGTGGGGGACGGGCATCGGCTCTACGATGAAGTGCTTGACGCGAAACGGGCTCCCCGCCTCGATCACCTCGACGCCGTCCGGGCAACAGCGCGGGTCCAGCCCCGCGAGCGTCCCGGCCGTGCAAAAGAACGGCACCGGCGCGCCGCGCCGCGCGAGGGCCCGGGCGAGCACAGCCGCGGCGCCGACGTGGTCCTTGTGCTCGTGCGTCAACAACACCGCGTCGATCGGCGCCGAGCCGAGCCCTGCAGCGGCCATGCGCCCGAGGATCTGCTTCGTCGCGAGCCCGCAGTCGACGATCACGCCCGCGCGCCCATCCCCGATGTACGTCGCGTTGCCGGCGGATCCGGAGGACAGCACGCAGACCGTCAGGTCTCGGGTGAACAGGGTCATGTCGACCTCGGCGAGAGTGCGGCGCGGGAACGTCGCGGGGGGGCGTGGGCGGTAACCCGCACTGCCCCTGGAGTCACGCGGCGATCACCGGGCGCGCGAGCCGTGCAGCGAGGGGTCGAGCTTCATCGCGGTGGAGAAGCACTGGCGCGCCTCTTCCGGGTCGCCGCGCACCAGCGCCATCTCGCCCCGGTACGCCCATGCCTGCGCGCAGTTGATGTCGAACTGCAGCGCGAGCTCCACCAAGTCGGCGCCGTCGTCTTCCCTCGTCTCCGCGGGGTGGTCCGGGTTCTTGAACCGCGCCCAGCCAAGGTGGGCGAGCGTGCCAGGATCGTCCGGCCGGTGCTGGCGCGCTTGCGCGAGGATCCGGTCCGCACGGGCGAAGTCCCCGGTCGTCAGCGCGGCCACCCCGCTCCGGAAGAGCCCCTCGAAGACCGGCTCCGGCACCCCCTTCCCCGTCCCCAGCTCGTTCTCGGCGGCGTCGATACGAGCGAGGATCTCGGCAGCGAGGTCCCTGGACTCTGGGTTCGGGTCCCCCTCGACCCGCCGGTACCGCTGCCGCATCCGGGTGGCCGAAGCTCGCACGACCTCGAGCGGCGAGCGCCTCGCGATCCCGAGCACCGTCCACGGGTCCGCCGAGCGCAAGATCTCGACCTCCCGTCGGAGGCGCGCGACCGGCATGAGGCTCGCCGTCGCGGAGGTCGCCGGGTCGTCAACCCGCTCGGGTGCAGCAGGTGCCCTCTCCCGCGGCGGCTGCGGTCGCGACGTGGGCGCGACGACCTCCCGACGGGTCACGGACGGCGCGTCGGCCACTGCGTCCGCTTCGGGCGCGCGCGAGGGCCCCGCGACCCGGCCGACCTGGGCGACCGCGACACCCCCAGCGCCGTGCGCCTCGGGTTCTGCCAACGTCAACAGCCCCAGCCAGCGGAGCGCGGCAAAGTCCAACGCCACGTCATCGACCCGAGCGCCCTCGCGGCGCGCCAGCGCCTGCACGCTGAGGCCCCCGCCAAGCCGGCCCAGGCAACGGCGCGCCGCGGCGGTGAGCGGGAGCTCCGCGGCGTCCGCGAGGGCGCTCCCGGCCGGGACCAGACCGAGGACGGGCTCGCCAGACACCGCCTCGAGCGCCGCCCTCCACAGCAGCCTGCCGAGCGCAGCGCGGTCCCCGCCGTCCTCGACCTCGCACGCCTCCCAAGACACCTCGGCGCCGGACAGCGCATCCTCGAGCGCGACGACGGCCTCGGGCCCGAGCGTCCCGCCATCGGAGAGGGTGACCCACGCCGGGGTCGGCCCGGTCACGTGGAGCACCCCGTCGGCGCGTTTTGCCCACAGCCGGGACAGGATCCGAGCCCCGTCCCGCTTCCACGCGCGCTTCTGCCGAGGCGCCTCGACGCGCGGCGCCTCGACGCGCGGGGCGACTCGCGGCTCTGCGGCGGCGACCGGCCTGGGGGCGCCCGGCTCCGGCCCGCGCAGAAAATACGCCGGCTCCGGGGCCTCGGTTTGCACCGCCACTTCGCGCGGCCTGGGTCCCGCCAGCGTGGCCCGGACGATGTCCACGATGTCCAGCAGGCTCGCCGGCTTTGGCAGGACGTGGCCGCCGATCCCCGCCACGCGGCGTTGGAGGGCGCCATCCACGCGATCGGCCAACACGATGAGCCCCGCCCCAACCGCCAGGTGGCCGGCTGACCGGAGGCGGTCAATCACGTCGACGCCGTCCCCGTCCGGCAGCGCAGCGTCCACGATCAGCGCCCTGACGCGGTAGCCCCGCGGGAGCATCTCGGTCTCGAGCGCGGTGGTGCACGCTTCCACCTCCAACCCATCCGGCCCGAGCAGCACCGACAGCATTCGCACGATCTCCGAACCAGGGCTGACGATCAGGACGTTCACGGTGTGCTGCGACCCAAGAAAGGCTAAGTAACCTGCGATGTCGTCCGGCACCGCGCCCCAGCGAACGAACGCAGAGGCGACGCTGTTCGCAGCCGAGCGCTTTGCGGGCCTCCGGCGGCTCGGCCCAGCGTTCATCGCGCACGACGGGGCCCGCGTCATCGTCGGGTCGTTGGGTACGCTGCCTACGCCCGCGTGTTGGGCCGACATCGAGCGGCTGGCGGGCCGTGGGGCGAATGGGTTCGGAACGGTCGGGTACCTGGCTTGGGAGGCGGGTCAGTGGGTCGAGCGCATCGCGCTCGCCGGTCAGAGCCCCGTGCCGCTGGCGTGGTTTGGCCGCTGCGAGGCAGCGTGGATCGGGGACTGCGGGCCGCGTCCCGGCGCCCCCGGGGAGCGCTGGGTCGGGTCGGCCGATGCGGTCCGGGCGCTCCGCGCGGTGAAGCCCGAGCCGGTGAGCGAGGCGCCGCTCGTTGGCGAGCGCCCGTCTTGGTCGTCCGGTGACGACTTCGAGGCGGCGGTAGCGTCGACGCTCAGCTCGATCCGCGAGGGTGACTGCTACCAGGTCAACCTCGCGCGCGAGGTGCAGGTCGCCCGGCCCGGGGACCCGCTCCAGGCCTGGCTCCGGCTGGCGCTCCGCAACCCCGCGAAGAGGGCGATGCTCCTTGACACGGGGGAGTTCAGCATCGTCAGCAACTCGCCCGAGCTGTTGCTCGCGGTGGAGGGTCGATCGATCCTGTCGGTGCCGATCAAGGGGACCCGACCCGCGGACACCTCCCCGCGCGAGCTGCTGCACAGCGCCAAGGAGCGCGCAGAGCTCACGATGATCGTCGACCTCGTGCGGGCGGATCTCGGCCGGGTCGCCCAGACCGGGACGGTGCGCGCTGGCCCCCGCCGGGTCGGTCGGGTCGGACACCTGTGGCACGCGATGCAACGCGTCAGGGCCGAGCTGGACGACGGGCACCAGGCGGCGGACGCGCTCCGGGCGCTGTTCCCTGCGGGGAGCGTGAGCGGCGCCCCGCGAATTCGAGCCACGGAGCTGATCGCGCAGCACGAGCGCCGCCCACGCGGAATATACTGCGGCTCCATCGGATGGTTTGGCGATGACGGCTCGGCCCGCTGGAACGTTGCGATCCGCACGATGACCTTCATCGGCCCAAGGGCGGCTCCGGACCGCGTGAGTTTTCACGTCGGGTCCGGGATCGTCTGGGGGAGCGACCCCGTGCGGGAGCGCGTAGAGACCGAGTGGAAAGCACAGCAGCTGCTCGCCGCCGTGTGCAAGTGACCAAGCTCCCGCGGGGCCTGTACGGCATGGTGGACGCCGACCGCGGCGAGGCGGAGCAATCCATCATCGACCGCGCGCTGTTCCTCGTCGACCTCGGTGTGCAAGCGGTCCAGGTTCGCGCGAAGCACCACATCTCGGACAGCGTGCTCTCGCTCGCAGGTCGCCTGGTTCACCGGGTGCCGCTGCTCATCATCAACGACCACTCGCACGTCGCGTTTACCCTCGGCGGTGGGACAGGAAAGGTCTGGGCGCACGTGGGGCAAGACGACGACGCC
>CALQBK020000209.1 GCA_943328795.2 Bifidobacterium breve | reverse complement strand
TAGCCTGCGTTCCCCAAGTGGCGCATCAGCTCGACGCCGTCCATCTCGGGCATTTGCAGGTCGCACATCACGACGTCGACCTTCACCCCAGACGTGACGATGGCCAACGCCTCTGACGCCAGCTCGCAGGGCACCACGTCGGTGTACCCGAGCACTGCCAACTGCCTCGCCAGCAGCTTGAGCGCGAAAGGCTCGTCGTCAACCAGCAGGATCTTGGTGGGAGGCCTATTCATTTGGGACTACCCCCAAGATAGTCCCGATCTCAGACTTTACCCGAGGCCAGGCACCGAAAAGCTCCGCCGCTTTTGCGGCGACGGCGTCGGCGTCCCCGGCGGACGCCGCGTTTTCGAGCTCGACGCAGGTGTCCGCGAGGCGCAGCGCGCCGACAGCACGGGCGGAAGACTTGAGACGGTGGCACTGGCTGGCCACCCCACGGAGGTCGGTGCCGGCCCAGCTGCGCGAGATCTCGGCGACTGCGCGCTGCCCCGAGGACAAGAAGTCCTGCAGGAGCTCGTTCACCGCCGCCTCGTCGTCGCCCACCAGCCCGCGGAGCACACCCACGTTGAGCAGCGGGCTGGACGCCGTCGTCGCGAGCTGCCCCGGAGGCAAGGTCATTCGCGCGCGGGAGGTGCCCGGCAGCCATCGCCGCAGGCAGGCCTTCAGCAGCTTCAGCAGCAGCGGCTTCGTCAGGTACTCGTCCATGCCGGCGGCCCGCGCGCGGCTCGCCTCACCGGGCAGCGCGTTGGCGGTGAGCGCGAGGATGGGCATCCTCGGTCCGTCGCCCTCTTCGGCGCGGATCGCCTCGGCGAGGCTGTAGCCGTCCATCTCTGGCATGTGCAGGTCCGTTAGCAGCAACGCGAAGCGGTCCGCTCGCCAGAGCCGCAGGGCGTCGGCTCCGTTGGCCGCTACCTCCGCCGCGTACCCGAGCAGCGCGAGCTGGCGGAGGATGACCTTCTGGTTCACCTCGTCGTCTTCGGCGACGAGGATCAGCTCGCCCCGCGCCCGTGCCTCCGCCACGCTCGGCGCCACGGCGTCCTCGGCGACCGGCTCAGGCGCCGGGTCAACCCCGCGCTGCACCCTGGACCGCCCCGCGGCGACCGCAACGGCGCGTACGAACACGCGGCGGCGCAGGTTGTCGCTGTCGAGCGTGACGAGGAACGACGTCTCGACGCGGGCGGCTTGTCGGCGTCCCCGGGTGAGCACCAAGTGGCGGGCCTCGGGCGCGTCGCCGAAGTCCGCCTGCAGCGACTCGATCGCGGCGGCGTCCAGGTCAGGGTGCACCACGACCGCCCGGCCCAGCGACGCGGCCTTGATCACGGCGTCCTGGATGTCCACGGCGCGTCGAACCCGGGCGCCGGCGGCCTCGAGCCACGCACCCAGGTCGGCGGCGAGCCCCGGGGGGTTGGTCACGACGACGCAGTCGACGTCCACGAGCTCGGGTGCGTGCGCCCCGTCGGCGACCGCCGCGGGCTCGACCGGGAGGGTGAGGGTGAACAACGAGCCGACGCCGGGCGTGCTCTGGACGTCGATGTTCCCCCGCATGAGCGTGATCAGTCGCCGACACAGCGCCAGGCCCAGCCCAGTGCCGCCGTACCGACGTGTCGTGGAGATCTCGGCCTGAGTGAACGGCGTGAACAGGTTGCGGAGGGTGGCGGGCGCGATGCCGATGCCGTTGTCTTCGACCTGGATCACCATCTCCCCGCTCGGGGAGAGGTCGGCCCGCGCAGTGACCCGGCCACGTTTTGCGGGGCGCCCGGCGCTGAACTTGATCGCGTTGCCCACGAGGTTGTAGAGCACCTGTCGCACCCGCGTCGGGTCCGCGAGCACGGGATCCGGCAGCCTCGGGTGAACGAACAGCGCCAGGTCAACACCGCCTGCGGCCGCGACCGGAGCGAGCGTATTGCAGACCCCCTCAAGCACCCCGTCTATCGACACCGGCACGCTCTCGAGCTCGATCTTGCCAGCCTCGATCTTCGAAAAATCCAAGATGTCGTCGATGATCCCGAGCAGCGCTCGCGCGGAGTCTTGGATCGTTCGGACCGCGTCCAGGTGGGCCTCGGGCAAGGATGCTTGCGCGAGGATGTCCGCCATCCCGATCACGCCGTTCATCGGGGTGCGGATCTCGTGCGACATCGCGGCCAAGAACGCGGACTTGGCGCCGTTCGCCTGCTCCGCCTCGAGCTTCGCTTGGCGAAGCTGCCGGTTGCTCGCCTCGAGCGCCTCGGTGCGCTCGATGACCTCGCGCTCGGTCGCTACGGCGCCTGTGATGTCACGGGCGACCGCGAGGAGGCGATCCGGCGCGCCGTCGGGCCCGAGGATCGGCGTGACCACGACATCCCACCACTTCGCCTTGCCCGATCGCGTCGACGCCAGCCCGCGAAAGCGCCCGCTCCCGCCGCTCCGCGCGTCCGCCAGCGCGCGCTGCGCGTCGGCCACCGCCGTGCCGCTCCAAAAGCTCGCCCAGGCGACCCCCCGGATCGCGTCGAACGCGTCGATCTCCAAGAGCTTCAGCCCTTGTGGCGCCATCTCCAGCACGTGGCCGTCCACCGAGAGCACCGCCAGGCAGTCCGCGCTGCTCTCGAAGATGCTCCGGGAGTACCGCTCGCTCGCGCGGAGCGCCGACTCGGTCGCCTTGCTCTCGGTCAGGTCGCGGGCGGACGCGTAGCAGGTCCCGTCGAGCTCGGCGGCGATCTTCCAGGACATCCATCGATAGGTGCCGTCCCGGCAGCGGTACCGGTTCAGGAGGTCGATCACGAGCTCGCCAGCGTGCAGTTGGTCGAGGGCGAGGGTCGCGGACTGGACGTCGTCGGGGTGGACGAGGCCGACGAAGGAGTGCGTGAGCGTCTCGGCTTCCGTCCAGCCGAGGATTCGTTGGAACGCGGGGTTGATTCGGACGAACGTCCCGGTCGCAGCCCAGATGCAGAGGAGATCCAAGGAGAGGGTGAAAAACCTGTCGCGCTGGACCTCTGCCGCGCGGCGGTCCGTCACGTCCTCGAGGGTGGAGACGGACCCTGGCCGGCCGTCGAACTCGTGCGGTACCGACGCCGCCTCCGCGAGGAAGCGGGAGCCGTCTCGGCGGACGAGCGCGAGCACCTGGGCGCTCGTGGCGACCCGCATCAGCTGGACCCGCTGGCGGCGCTCTGCCACGGCGTCCAGGCTGGACACGTCTACGAATTCAAGCACCGGGCGGCCGACGAACTCGGTCACGTCGTCCGCGCCGAACATGCGCACGGCGCGTTGGTTCATGAAGATCACGTGCCCGTCGACCTGCACGAGCACGGCGAAGGGGGCCGCCTCGAGGAAGCTGCGGCACCGGTGCTCGCTCGCCTCGTGTGCGAGCGTCGCGGCCTTGCGCTCTTCGACCTCGAGCCGGAGGGCGGCGTTCACCCGGGCCAGCTCCGCAGTCCGAGCCGCGACCTCGGCGTTGGTCGTGTCCACCCGGCCCGCGGCCCCCAGCGTCGCTACCGCGACGAGCAGCGCAGCAGGTACGGCAAACGCCGCGTACAGGTTGACCGACGCCGCGGTGTCTGACACCACTCCCAAGTAGACCGCGGCGATCAGCGCCGCGGTGGTCAACAGCGGCGCCGCGATCCAGGCCCGCTGCCGCAGCGCGCCGTCGCTCGTGGCCACCAGGGCGAGCGGCGCGAAGATGACCACACCCAGCGTGGTTGCGGTCCAGTGGGAGATCCACGCGCGGCCCGCGTCGTGCGCCGGCAGGTTCCCGGTGCTCGCTAGCGCCAAGACCGTGAACGTGGGGGCCAGCACGGACCCCAGGACGCCGCCCACCAGCAAGAACTGCACGACATCACGGTCGCGGGACAAGGGAAGGGGACCCGTCCACGCAGGGCGACAAAGCCGCGCGGCCACGGCGGCCTGGAGGGTGACCCCCGTCGCGATCGCGACCGACAAGGGGAGCACCTCGAGCGCAGGGGAGCCCCATCGCCGGGTGACGCAGTGCGCGAGCGCCGCCAACCACAGCGCGGGCCACGCTTGAGGCCACACGATCAGCGCCGCCAGGGCGACCCCGGCTGCCGGCCAGAGCGGCTGCGGGACGCCGAACACCCGGCCGGCGACAGCGGCCACGAGGTACGCAGCCGCGACCCCCGCATAGGTCCGGAGCGCCAAGGGCCGCGCCGGCGCAGGTGCGGCCCCTGAACTCGTGCGATCCGCGGGTCGGTCCATCGTGGGCTTGAGCTCGGGGTTGGCGAAGCAGTCGACTGGAGTTGTAACGCGGGCCTACGCTTTCTACTGTTCGCGGCTACACTGTGTACATGACCCCATTCCTAACCGTGCCCGCCTCGCACCTCTGGTGGATTGTGCCCAGCGTCGTGTTCGCGCTGTCGTGTTGGACGCACCGCCGGGGCCCTGCGCCCGTCCCGGTGCCTGTTCGTGTGCGGGTACGCCGGTACTGAAGATTCAGCGTCTGCCGGTGAGCCGATCCGCTTGCCGCGCTGTTGCGATACCCGTCGGCCATGAGCTTGCGCTTCACCGCTGACGCTGCGAGCGCGCTCCGCGTGGAGATCCAGGACGCCGGTGGCGTCGAGGTGTTCGCGGTTGGGGACGTCGATGCCCAGCGGCGTGTGTGTCGGATCGAGGTCCACGCACGCGGCACCCCCGACTCCGTCCTGGCGCTGCGCAGCCGCCCGAGAGCGGGTCAGGTGGTGATCCACAACCACCCGTCCGGCGACCTGCGCCCGTCGGCGCCGGACCTGCACCTCGCCGGCGACTTTGGGGAGAACGGCGTCGGCTTCGTGATCGTCGACAGCGGCGTCGCTCGCGCCAACTGGGTTGTCGAACCGCACGCGCGCGAGGACGAGCCGCTGGACCCAGCGGAGATCCGCAGGTTCTTTGACGAGGAGCTGCCGGCCCGGCTCCCAGGCTGGGAAGCCCGACCCGCCCAGGCGGCGATGGCCGAGCGCATCGGCGAAGTGCTGGCCGCAGGCGCAGAGGGGGCCAGCCTCGTCGTCGAGGCCGGGACGGGGACGGGCAAGTCGCTCGCGTACCTCGCGCCCGCGGCGCTGTGGGCGTTGAAGAACGACAAGAAGGTGGTGGTGAGCACCCACACCAAGGCCCTGCAGGCCCAGCTGATGAGCGACGACCTCCCGTTGCTGCACCGGGTGTTCGGGGACAAGCTCCGCACGGCGGTGCTCAAGGGGCGCGGGAACTACGCGTGCCGGAGGAAGCTCGAGTCGGCGGAGGTGGAGGAGGAGGACGAGGACGCGCTGCGCCGGGTCGTGCAGTGGGCGCAGACGAGCCGGACCGGCGACAAGAGCGAGCTGGCGGGCCTCCCGGACGGCGTGTGGGAGGAGGTGGAGTCGGACAGCGACCACACGCTCAGGGCGCGCTGCCCGCACTTCAACACCTGCTTCTACTACTCGGCGCGCAGGGAGGCCGCCGCCGCGCACATCGTCGTCGTCAACCACGCGCTGCTGTTCGCAGACCTTGCGCTGAAGGCCCGCAACGGAGGGGTCGGGATCCTGCCGGCGTTCGACCGGGTGGTGCTCGACGAGGCGCACCACTTGGAGGCCGCAGCGACGACTGCCGGCGAGGTACGGCTCTCGGAGCTGGCCGTCCGCCGGGCTGTCGCGCGCCTCGTGCCGCGGGTCCGGCGCCCGGGTGCGCTCACGCGGCTCGCCGCCCGCTCCCAGGCGGTGGAGGCGCTCGTGCCGGAGGCCCTCGACGCGCTGCGCGCGGTCCTGGACACCGCCCGCATCGGGTTCTACGCGCTCGGTCGCTTGCAGCCGCTCCCGATGCAGATCCCCGAGCCGTTCGCGGACGCCCACTACGTCCAGGACCTTGCCGAGGAGCTCGACCGCGCTTCGGGGCGGCTCGGCGCGATCCGCGCGTTGCTCGCCGACGAGGATCGTCCGCCCCGGGCCGACGAGATCCAGCCCATGAAGGAGCTCGAGCGAGCCCACGCCCGACTGCAGGACCAGGCGGCCGCGGCCCGCGCCATGCTGGACAGCGACGAGGACGGCTGTCGCTACTTGGTCGGGGGGCGGCGCGGCGCCGTCTCCATGGTGCGGGCGCCGATCGACGTCCTCCCTTTCCTGCGCGAGCACATCGGGCCGCGCGAGGGCCGGGCCACCATCTTGACCAGCGCGACGCTGACGGTCCAGGGGCGCTTCGACCACTTCGTGGAGCGCTCGGGGATGCGCGGCGCCGAGGAGGCGCTGTTCCCCGGGCCGTTCGACTACGCGTCACAGGCGTTGTTGCTGCTCCCCCGCGACATCCCGCCGCCGAACGATCCCGGGTACTACGATCGCGTCGGGGAGGTGATCAGCGACGCCATCACCGCGACACGCGGCGGGGCGTTCGTCCTGTGCACGAGCTACGAAGCGGTACAGCGCCTCGCCGCGATCGCCCGCGAGCGTACGCGCGGCAGCTTGCCCATCTTGGAGCAGGGTCCGGGCGGCGCCGCGGCCGCGCTCGAGCAATTTCGTTCGGACCGCCAAGCGGTGCTGTTCGGCACCGACTCGTTCTGGGAGGGCGTGAGCGTGCGAGGGGAGGGCTTGCGCATGGTCATCATCCCCCGCCTGCCGTTCCGGCCGCCCAACGACCCGGTGGCGGCCGCACGCCACGAGCGCATGGTCGCCCGCGGGCTCGACCCGTTCATCGGGTTCACGCTCCCCGAGGCGGTCATTAAGCTTCGGCAGGGGTTTGGGCGGTTGATCCGGTCCACGACCGACCGGGGCGTGGTCATGATCCTGGACCGGCGCATCCACGACCACGCGTACGGTCGGGTCTTCTTGTCCTCGTTGCCCCCCGCGCGTCGGCACACCGGGCCGTGGCGCTCGGGGCTCGGGATGCTGCGCGGGTTCTTCGACGACCCCGGCCGCTGAGTCGCGCTGCCCCTTGCGGGCGTTCGGCACCCGTGTGACGTTGGCGCCTCCCGGGTGTTCCGATGTACCTCGAGCTTCGTCTCCTCGCTGGAAACGCAAACCCGGTGCTGGCTGCCGCCATCGCGGCCGCGCTCGGCGCCCCCTTGGGCAACGCCCGCGTGAGCAAGTTCTCCGACGGGGAGACCCAGGTGGACATCGAGGACAACGTCCGCGGGCGTGACGTCTTCCTGATCCAGTCCACGTGCGCCCCGGCGAACGACCACTTGATGGAGCTCTTGATCATGGCGGACGCCTGCAAGCGGGCGAGCGCCGGGCGGATCACCGCGGTGGTGCCGTACTACGGCTACTCCCGGCAGGACCGCAAGGTGGCGCCCCGCGCGCCGATCAGCGCGAAGCTCGTCGCCGACTTGCTGACCGCCGCCGGCATCGACCGCATGCTCACGGTGGACCTGCACGCTGGGCAGAT
>CALQBK020000208.1 GCA_943328795.2 Bifidobacterium breve | reverse complement strand
CGGAGAGTGGCACCGGACAAGCAGATCACACCGCGCAATGCCGCGCAACAACTCAACGGCACTACGATCGGCAAACGCCGGAAACTTTCTTACGAGGAGCGCGCCCGCGGCTCGGAGGGATCGCGCCCTGATGAAGGTGCTGGCTGGCGAGGCAAGGACCTGGACGAGTGCGCGGGGACCGGACGGCGGCCACTTGGGCTGACCGGCTGCTTGATCTTCTCCGATCGTGAACGCCCCAAATTCTCAACCTTCGTCCGTCGTGGTCACCCAAACCGTGGGCCGCCGCGATTGCGATCCAAGTTCGCGCTGAGAACCCTGGGGCGGGGGTGATGGCTCACCCAGCGTTTGAGGTTCGCCCTGAGAACCCTGGGGCGGGGTTGACGCCTCACCCAGCGTTTGAGGTTCGCGCTGAGAACCCTGGGGCGAGGGTGATGGCTCACCCAGCGTTTGAGGTTCCGGGGGGTGCGGATCCGCCACTGCGCGCCACCGGTGAGCAGTCGACATGCGCCGTTCTGGGTTGTAGGCTCTCACGATCCGCCGCGAGGTCCCTGCTTCAACGCTGCCCGGATCCGACCAGGGTGTGCTGGTGAGAACTGATCCGGTGACGCCCGTTCACCCCACCCGAGGCGGCGCGGGGTGATCCCCGTCTGCCCAGTGCGGGGGGCGCGTGGCGTCGTAGCCGGGGATGGCTTCGACGAGGCCGGCCCAGCGCACGATGGCGGGCCAGCGCGGGGCGAGCGGCCAGACCCCGAGGTCGAACGCCTGGGCCGCCGGTCGCGTAGCGGCGCGGATCAGCTGCTGGAGCCCGCAGAACCACACGATGTCGGCGGCGGAGAGGGTCGACCCAACCAGCGCGCCGCCTTGGACCCGCTGCTCGAGCAGGTCCAGCTCGGCGTACAGAGCGGGCAAGGCGTCCCGGATCGCGGTGCTGCCTGGCTCGATCGGCCCGAAGAGGATGGGCCGCGCGACGGCGGAGATCGCCGGGCCGCCGTGCGACTCGAACTCCATCACCAAGCGCCACGCTTGCGCGGCCTCCGCCGGGGTGGACCCGAACAGCGGCGTCGCGGGGTGCGCCCGGTCCAGGTACGCCAGGATCGCGATGGACTCGTTCACCACCACGTCGCCATCGACCAGCGTTGGCACCTTCCCGCGCGGGTTCAGCGCGAGGAAGCCCGGCGTGCGGGTGTCCCGCGCAGCGAACGACAGGAGGTGGCTCGTGTACGGCAGCGCCTTCAGCGCCAACGCGAGTTGGACACGCCAGGCAGGGGTGCTCCCGCTGCCCCAGTAAAGCTCGATGGACATGCGCCGGCTTATCTCGTCACGGCGCGAACGGGCTCGCCTGGACGGCGTGCCGTGCTCGTATCCGCGGCGAGCACACTGGGGTGGGCGCCCTGGCCCGCCGCGCCTCGGGGCGTGGCACCATGCGCCGTGCCCTCTGGCCTCCTCCTCCCGCTCCTGACGCCCCGGGCCGGGCCCGGGACCTGGCTCGCCCGGCTCTTGGCGGGCTGCGCGGCCCTCGTGGCCTGCTGGGTCGAGCCCGCCTCGCTCACCGAGCAGTACGAGTCGGTGATCCCGGCGCGGTGGACCGGCCCGCTGCTCCGCGTCGCGCTGATCTCCGACCTGCACGTCGGGGCGCCACACTGTGACGTCGAGATGGTCGAGCGCGTCGTGGCGATGGCGAACCAGGCGCGGCCCGACCTGGTGCTGCTGCTCGGCGACTTCGGCGTGGACGACGTCGTCGGCGAGCACTGGGTCTCGCCGGACGAGTACGCACCTCGGCTCGGTGAGCTGCGGGCGCCGCTCGGGACCTGGGCGGTGCTCGGGAACCACGACTGGGTGAACGGCGGAGCCGGCGTGCGCGACGGCCTGGAGCGTGCTGGCGTGCGCGTCTTGGACAACGAGAGCGAGCGCATCGACGACCCGCGCGGCGCGTTTTGGTTGGCGGGCGTTGGGGACTGGAGCACGGGCCACGCGCAAGCTGGCTTCGCGGTCCGCGACGTGCCGGCGGACGGCCTGCCAGTGCTGGCGATGACGCACGACCCCGAGGCGTTCGGCGGGCTGCCGAGCCGCGTCGCGCTGCTCGTCGCTGGGCACATGCACGGGGGGCAGGTGCGGGTGCCGGGGCTGACCGAGCTGGTGGTGGGCGGGGAGTACGTCCGCGGGGTCTACGCGGAGCGCGGGCAGAGCTTGGTGGTCACGAGCGGCGTCGGCACGAGCTTGTTGCCGGTGCGCCTGGGGGTGCCGCCCGAGGTGATGATCGTCGAGGTACAGCCAGCGAGCGCGGTGGTCGACGCGTCGCCGTGAAGGGCATGGCCGGTTGGGCTCGAACCCGCTCTGCCCGCCCGTGGGCTACCCTGCGTCGATGTTGCTCCTGCTCGTCGCCTGCACGCACGCGCCCCCGGCCGACCCCACGTCTTGGTCAGGGGAGGGCGTCACGTTGGACTGGGATGACGCCACGGTCACGCTCGACGGGGACACGCTGACCGGCGAGACCGATGGGAGCGATGTCACCGTGACGATGCGGTGGTCCGCGGAGGGGGCGGAGGAGGCCCGGCTGTGGCGGCAAGGCTGGCAGTCGTGGTCTTGGAGCGGGGTGACCGAGCTCGGGTCGGGCGACGTCGGCGGTCTCGCGCCGGGCGGGGACGGCGACACCTACAGCGTGCTCGCGGAGACGGACGGCACGTCGTGGGAGGCCGCGCTGATCGGCCGGCCCGGGGGCGCGTCGGTGCACGTCGGCGCGCTCTCTGCCGAGCATGGCAAGGTGTGGATCGGCGCGACGGAGACGGAGCTCTCGATCACCTGGTCGCACCCCGCGCCGGGCGCGCTCGACCCCGTGCGGCTCTCGGCCGGGGCCGACCCCAACGCGCTGTGGGAGACCTTTGCGGACGCTGTCCCGGGGCGGGAGCTCCGCGATCCGCAGAGCGGCTGGTCGGACTGGTACACCTACTACGGGCACGCCACCGAGGACGACATCGTGCGCAACCTGCAGGCCGCGCAGGGGATGGGGCTCCAGCTCCTGCAGGTGGACGACGGCTGGGAGCGCGCGTGGGGGGACTGGCAAGCGAACGACGCGTTCCCGTCGGGGACGGCCGGGCTCGCTCAGCAGATCGCGGCGGCGGGGCTGACGCCGGGGATCTGGATGGCGCCGTTGCTCGTGGACCGCAGCACGGCCACCTACGCTGCGCACCCGGACTGGTGGGTGATGGACGCCGACGGCGCCGAGCTCACCGACGGGGCCTGCGACTGCGCGACGCTCGACGTGACGCAGCCGGACGCCGCGGCGTGGATGCAGGACCAGGTGCGAGCGCGCGTCGACGAGGGGTGGACCTACCTGAAGCTCGACTTCCTGTACGCCGGCGCGCGCGAGGGGGTGCGCGCCGAGGACGTGACGGGGGCCGAGGCGTACGCGCTGGCGGCCGAGCTGCTGAGGGACGCCGCGGGGGAGGAGACGTGGATCCTCGCGTGCGGGGCGCCGATGCTGCCGAGCGTCGGGTTCGCGGACAGCTGGCGGAGCGGCGCGGACATCGCGTTCATCACGCTGCCGGACCCGGACCGCGCTTTCTTGCGCTGGCAGGCCCGCAGCACGGCTGCGCGCGCGTGGGCGAACGGCCGGTGGTGGTGGAACGACGCGGACAACCTGATGCTCGCGGCCGACCCGACGGCGGCGCTCGCCGCGCAGGTAGCGAGCGGCGGGCCGTGGCTGTACGGCGAGGAGCTCTCGACGGTGGACGCGCCCGACCTGTCGAGCCTGCGCGGCGTGCGCTACCGGCCGAGCCACCCGCTCTCGTTCGTGAGCGGGATCGACGGGTCTCCCGTCCTCGAGCGCGCGGAGCCCGATGACACCGTGCCCACCACCTGGGTCGGCGAGGACGGCACGACCGTGCTCTTGAACGTCGGCGACGACAGCGTCACGGTGCAAGGCCCCGGCGGGACGGAGCGGGTCAGCGGCGAGCAGGCCGAGGCGGGGGCGCGGGTGCTGAACCCGGGCACGGGCGAAGTCTGGCAGTGACCGCGACCAGGCAGTGACCGCGATCAGGCAGTGACGGGCGCTCGGCGGTCATAGCCCCACGCCACCACGACCAACAGCAGCGCCGCGACGCCCCCGGCGGCGCCCATCGGGCTGACCAGCACGGGGTCCCCGCCGACGCTGACGAGCTCGTGGAACGGCCCAATCGCGGTGAGCACGCCCTGGGCGATCGCGGGCGCCCACACCGACTTCGCGCGACGGGCGAGCCAAGTGAGCAGCACCCCTTGCGGCACGCTCGCCGCGACCATCGCGATGGCGCCGGCGAGCGGCGCGTCCGGGAAGTACCCGCCGAGCCACACCAGCGGCAGCCGCCAGATCCCCCACAGGAGCGACGCCACCACCGCGGACCCCCACGGGCCCAGCGGCGAGAGCTCCCGCACCAGGACGCCGCGCCAGCCGAGCTCTTCGCTCACCCGCACCGGGGCGTAGAGCAGGCCCACCAGCAGCGCCTGCAGGCTCGCGATCACCGCGTAGGGCAGCGGCGCCGCCTGCATCGCCACGAGCGCCTCCGCGGCCTTCTCGGGCCCCTGCACGAGGCTCATCCGGTCGGCGATCGCTTGTCCAGAGAGATCGATCGGCGCCCACCCGACGACGTGCGCGACGACAGCGGCCAGCCACGCGAACGCGATGGCGCCGACCCAGCCGATCAGCGCGGTGTTGCTCAACGTCAGCACGTTCAGGTCCTCGAACGGCGCCTCTCGGACCACCCAGCGCCGCCACGCCCACGACACCAACGCGGGGCCGAACAGGAAGGGGAGCGCGAGCGCGACGAACGGGAGCCCGACCAGGGGCTTGCCGGACAACGACAAGAGCCCCGCCCACCCCCAGGCCAGGGCGAACACTCCGCAGAGCCAGGGCAGCGCACGGGACGTCATGGCGGGGGGTCTAATCTGTATGGACCCGGTCTGGATGGACCCGGTCTGGATGGACCCGGTCTGGATCGGGGCTACCGCAGGTAGGCCTCTGCGATGCACAGGTCGTTGTACTCGCTGCCCTTCTTCACGGTGTCGAAGGTGACGCGGACCTTGCTGGTCGTGTGCGCGGCGAAGGGGATCGTCTGCTCGACCGAGGTGTCGCGCACGGCGATCGTCTCCCGCCCGCCGTCGCTGAAGGAGAGCGTGGCCTGGGTCGCCCGGTTGGACTTCATGAAGACGCCCAGGTTGTAGGCGTTGCCGTTCCGAAGGACCAGCGACGAGACGGACTGCGAGCCCGCGAGCGTCATCTCGATCCAGTCCCCGGTGCCGTCGCCCGTCTTGTTCCCCTCGCACCAGACGGTGTCCAGGATCCCGTCAGCGACGTTCTTCGGCTCGTACGTGCCGTCCACGTCCGCCGGGAACGTGGTGCTCGCCGAGAAGCCGCTGACCGACGCGTTCTCAGACCGAGCCGTGTCCCGGATCTGGATCTCGGAGATCGCCGTGTCCTGGTACGCGTCTGACGTGAAGTCGCTCTTGATCTTGAACTTCATGCTGGTCGTCTTCTTCGTCGACGCGAGCTCGAACGCCTGCGGGGTGTAGCTGTCCTGCAGCGCGAACTCCTGCGTGGTGCCGTCCGAGAATTCCACGAGCAGGGTCTTCGGCCGGTTGTAGTGTGTCCACTGCGACGACGTGTACCACCAGCCGGCCCACACGGTGAACCCAGACACTGACCGCTCCGAGCCGAGGTCGGCCTGGACCCACTCGTTGAGCCCGCTGCCGTCTACGCCCTCGAACCACGCGGTCGACGCCTTGCCGTCACCCAGGTTCGTGGCCCCGTAGCTCTGACCGTCCACGGTCGGGGCGATGGAGGAGGCGGACCAGGCGGGCTTGAGCGCCGCGGCGTGGGCTCCGGGAGAGGTGAGGATCAGCGTAGCGAGAGCGGAAGCGAACATGCAAAGGACTCCGGGTCTGCGGGACTGGGCGGAAGCGAATATCTTCTCGGTGCGCGGCGGATGTGTAAAACTCTTGTCGCTGTCTCGCGACGGGGTGCGTTGCACCCTCGGAGCTCTGAAACCCGCGTGCCACCGGATCCGTCCCCATGAGCTTGTTGATCGCGAACGTCGTGCCGTTCAACCGGACGATGCAGGTGGACACGGGCGCGTTGAGGGCGCACCTGCTCTGGCTGCTCGGCAACGGGGTCGACGGCCTCCTGCCGCTCGCCGACGAGTTCCTGTGGGTGGACCCGGACGAGAAGGAGCAGGTCATCACGGTGTGCTGCGACGTCGGGGCGGGGCGACCGGTGCTGCCGTGCGTGTGGGCGCCCGCTCCGGGGCAGCTCGCGCGCCTCGCACGCCACGCCGAGAAGTGCGGTGCGATGGGCGTCGTGCTGCCGCCCCCGCTGCTGCACCGGCTGCCGGCCCAGGCGTTGGTCGCGTGGTACCGCACGGCGGTCGTCGCGGTGCACATCCCGGTCTTCGCGTGGATGCACCCGTCGTTCGGCAACGACCTCGGCCCGGCGCTGTTGACACGGCTGCGCGACGAGGTGGGCGTCGCCGGCTTCATCGACGGCTACGGGGACGCGTTCCGAACCCGGCGCCTGGTCAAGCAGTTCCCCGGGCGGGTGTGGCTCGCGGACGACGCGCTGGCGGCCCAGCTCCGCGGGGTCGATGGGCTCGCCGGGCTCGTCTCGCGCGCCGGGAACGTCTGGCCAGAGATGGCGACGCGGATGTGGAACGGGCAGGCCGAGGTCGCCGAGGCCTGGCGGGGCCGGGTGCGGGGACTGGCGGTCGGCGGCGGCGTGGGCGCGGTGAAGCGGCTGCTCCGCATGGGCGTGCGGCCGCCGTTCACCGAGGTCGAGCAGGACGCGCTGGACAAGCTGCCACCGGCGGCTTTCCACGCGTAAGCCCCCAGAGTGATTACGCTCAAACGTGAGGATCCCGACATGCGCCCCCAAGCTTACCTGACCCCCGCCATCGAGGCGCCCCCCGCGCTCCGGGCCGCCTTCCTGACCAAGGTCGCCGGCTGGACCGTCGCCGGGCTCGCGATCACCGCGGTGTTCAGCGTCCTATCGATGATCTTCGTCGTGCCCGCCGTGCTCGGGCTCGGCTCGATCGGCATCCTCGCGGTGCTCTACGGCTCGATGTTCGTGTCCCAGAGCGTCGCCCGCAACATGGTGTACGGCAACGCGAAGCTGCCGGGGTTCTTCCTCGGCACCAGCGTCCAGGGGATCTCGTTCGGGTTCATCTTGGCGGCTACGCTGTTCGGCTTCGGCGACCTGGCCGAGGGCGCCGCGCTCGTCGGCGAGTGCCTGCTCATGGTCGTGCTCACGTCGGCCGGCATGTTCGTCTACGTGGCGATGGCCCGGCGGGAATTCTCGCTTT
>CALQBK020000207.1 GCA_943328795.2 Bifidobacterium breve | reverse complement strand
GATCGGGGCGCAGGCGGGCGTCCGGGGCAACATCCCCGCCGGCGAGAGCTGGGTCGGGAGCCCCGCGATGCCCATCGGTCAGACGAGCCGGATCTTCGCCGCGATGAAGGACCTGCCGGCGATGTGGAAGGCGTGGGAGAAGTGAGGGGTGGCCGGGGCCGCCGCCCTCGCGCTGCCGGGTTGTCCTCTCTCCGGAGCGCCGGTTACCAGCCTGCACCAGGAGCGAGAATGAAGGCAAAGCGAACGCCAGAGAACGTCCAGACCGCCGAGGCCGGCGTGGACGCCGTACAGGCGCCGATCTCGGGCTCCGCCGGCCGCGGGAACGGCTTCCTGCAAGAGCAGCTGCTCGCCCGCGCCGGGCAGGCCGCGCCGGCCAGCGGCGCGCTCCCGACCAAGGCGCTCGACCCGCTGAAGGGCAAGCTCACCGGCCCGGAGCTGATGATCAACGACAACCCGGAGACGTTCCGCTCCCCGGGGCTCACCGGCTCCACGGTCGCGCCGATGCGGGACCGCGGCGACGGCACGCACGACTTCCAGGGCTCGATGCGCTACTTCGGGCTCTCGCAGAACGGCACGGGCCGCGCGTTGAAGAGCTCGATCGTGGTGAAGAACCTCGAGAAGCGCGCGCTCACGTTCACGCTGAAGGGGGTGGTGTTCGGGAAGAACGTCACCGCGACGGACGGCCGCATCCCGAAGAGCTACGGCCCGAGCGGCTTCCGCGGGCCGCACGCGGTGGCGGCGTCGTCGTTCCTGGACGCGAAGCCCGGGAAGAACGGGTTCATCGAGCGCAAGGTGACAGTCGGGGCGGGCGAGCTGAAGGTGCTGAACGAGCAATACCACGAGGCCGGCGACGAGATCTTCTCGCTGGTGGACATCACCTGCGATGACCCGAAGGCGAAGTTCCGCATCGCAGCGTCGGAGTCGGAGGGCTCGCTCGACAAGGACGACCTGTCCGCCATCAACAAGGGCTCGTACCCCTCGGCCGGGCAGCCGGGGGACAAGGACTTCGCCTCGGCCGGGGCCAACAAGCTCGGCCGCCCGAACGGCGTAGCGAGCGGGAGCGTGTTCGCCGGGGGGCGCACGATCTCGCTGCGCCCCGGGTTGCAGGACGGGGACCTCGCGCTTGGCACGCGGTTCAAGCACGCTGGCGGCGCCGACACCGAGAGCGCGCACCTGGCCGCCGTGCCGGCGAACAAGCCGGGGTCGGGGAAGGCCGCCTCGATCGACGAGGGCAACTACGGGATGGAGTACTCGCTCGACTACACGCTGGACAACCCGACCAGCGCGGCGCTCACCTGCACGGTGCTGTTCACCGCGCCGCGGTCGAGCCCGGGCGAGGTGCACAAGCCGCTCGGGGGGGAGCTGACCATCCCGGTGGACGTCAACGGCAAGCGGCACGACGTGCGGGTGAGCGCCCGGGGCGAGGGCGTCGCGATCGGCACGTTCAAGGTGGAAGCTGGGAAGAGTCAGCGCGTGCACGTGCGCTTCGTGCACATGGGCAACACCTTCCCACCGGCCGGGCTCGAGTTCCGCGTCCCGGCGGACGGCTCGGCGAAGGCGTAGGCCCCGTTGGCGGGGGGCACTCCACCGGGGAACTCTACGGCGCGCCGTGCGGTCCGCGGGCGCCTCGACGGCCTTTGCCCGGTAGAGAGCGCGGGCTGAACCGCCGACCCCGATACACGCCGATACACGTCGGCACCTGCCGATACACGGCGACACACGCCGACACACCCACACGTGTCAGTCGGCCCCGCACCGCCGGACGACCCGAGCCCGGCGCCCCCGCGGCGCCGCGCGCCGCGCCGGCAGTCGCCGCCCGTCGCCGTCCAGTCCGAGCGGCCCGGCGCAGCCGGTGATCCGCGGCGGCACGTCGAAAGCGGCCGAGTACGCGGTGCCGGCGTTCCCGAGCAGGTTGGTCCCGTGCACGAAGCGGCACCGGCGCAGCGCGAACGGGCCCTGGTACCAGCAGTCCAAGAAGTTGACGAACCCGTGGAAGCGCGTGTCCTCGAAGGTCACGCCAAGGCCGCCGGGCGTGAGCCCGCCGCACTCGAAGTCGGCCCGCCCGGTGACCGTGCACCGGCGGACGCGGAGCTCGCGCTCGAAGTACCCTGCGACGAAGTCGAGGTCCCCGACCCGGCACCGGTCAAGCACCACGGCCGCTGTGAACGTCATCACCGGCGCGTAGATCGCCGGGAGCACGCAGCGCACGAGGTGCACCGACTGGCCCAGGCGGTCCTCGTCCCCCGTCGTGCTCCCCGCGAGTGCGCGCAGCGACAAGGGCTCGTCGAGCACGACGTCAAGGAGCCTGCCGGTGCGCTGCAGCTCCGCGAGGGCCGCGGCGGCCGAGAGGTGCGTCTTCATGCCCCGGCCGGGACGCACCCGGCCGGCTTCAGCACGCGCACGGTGGACGCAGGGTCCTTGGCCAGCTTGCCCGCCGGCCGCCGGGGCCGCTGCACGAGGTCGCCCCCGCAGTTCGGGCACGTGCCCCCGAGGTGCGACTCGGCGCAGTCCCGGCAGAACGTGCACTCGTAGGTGCAGATGCGCGCGTCGACCGAGTCCGGTGGGAGGTCGCGGTCGCAGCACTCGCACCCGGGCCGGAGCTCCAGCACTACTTGGCCCGCACCCGGTTGTTCTTCGCGTTGTGCTCGAGCTCCACGAGCCCGAGCTCCTCGAGCAGCGGCGGCAGGTACACGCCGAACCGGCCCCGCAGCCCGCTCTTGGTGCCGTACCAGCCCCCGACCGGGTTCGTCGCCGCCCGGCCCCAGGCCTCCACCGTCCCCTCCGGCGCGGGCTTCTGCTCGTCGGTGCCGCCGAGCGCCATCCAGTCGCCGTGCGCCTTGAGCATCGCGTGCAGGTCCTCGATGCAGCGCAGCTTGTAGCGCAGCTCGGTCTTGCCGACCCGGCAGACGAGGGCGTCCAGCTCGGGCGCCCGGAACATCTCGTAGTCGGACGTGCCCGGGGCGGTCTTCAGCTTCCAAGGGTTCTCGCGGGTTCCAAGGTCGGCCATGGGGATCTCCAAGTTGGGTGGAGTTCGACGCGCGCCGGCTATCCGTCGAGCGTCGTCTTCAGGTTCTGCAGGTAGGTGGCGATCAGTCGGTCGTTCTCGCGCGTCATCAGCGACTCGGCGGCGCCGCGCAGGAACCCGGGGAACGGGGCGTCCAGGTTGAACGACGTCTCGAGCGTGAAGCGCGTGCCGGAGGATTGCGGCTCGACCACCCAACGCCCGCTGACCTTGGTGTTGCCAAACCCGGGCACCCCCTCCCAACGCACCGAGCGCGCCGCGGGGTCGAACGTGTACACGGCGGCGTAGACGACCTGGAAGCTCACCGGCCCCGCGCCGAGCTTCTTCATCCGCCACACGTACGCCCCCTTCTCGAAGGTGAGCGACTCCATGTCCGGGAAGTGGCCGACGGACTTGGGCACGTCGGCCAGCAACGCGTACACGGCGTCGGGCGCCGCGCGGGTGAGGATTCCACGGGAGACTTGGCTCTTCAATTCCATCTCAACGCACCTCGTCCACGACGATTGTGACCTTGCCAATGAGCCCCATGATCTCGATCTGCTTGTCGAGATCCCCGTTCACGATCTTCAGGTGAGTCGCGTCGGCGGGGAACTGTCCGAACGTTGGGTCGACGGGCACCCAGCCGGCCGCGCCGTCGGCGCCGGTGGGCCCAACTCGGACCTCGGGCCACGCGTGGTAGTAGAAGCTCTCGCCGATCGCCGGGGCGTACACGAGCCCGGCCGAGATCCGCGCGGGGATGCCGGCTGCCCGGGCGAGGCTCACGTACAGCGCCGTGTGCTCGTTGCAGTCGCCTTGCGCGCTGTGCAGCACCTCGAGCCCGTTGGGGATGCCGATCGTCGGGATCTTCTGCACGTAGTGGTGCACCCAGTCGTTGATCTTGCGCGCGGCGTCCAAGCGATCGGTCGTGCCGTCCAAGATCGCAGCGGCGCGCGCGACCATCTCCGGGTTGGTGGACGGGATCGACATCTCCGGCTCGGTGTCGGCCTCCTCGACCGGGCCCTGCGCGACGACGGGCAGGTGCGGGAGCTCGGCGAGCAGCGGCACGGAGATGGTGATCTTCCCGCCGGCCACGGTCTGCAGCGGCGGATCGTTCACGAACCGCGTGGCGTCCACGCCGCCCGGCGTGAGCGTGACGATGTGCGACCGGTCCGCGCCCGGGATCGGCGCCACCGGGATGTTGGTGAGCGCGATGAGGTCCGGCGGCGTGCCGTTGGAGAGCGCCATCGCAGCCTCGCGCGTCATCCGCTCGGCCCGCAGGCCGAGCGAGCCCTCCTCCCGCAGCACCTCGCCGTCCTTGTCCACCAGCTGCCGGGTCTCGACCCCGTTGAAGCTCGACTTGAGCCACCACGCGGTCTCGCCCGTCGGCAACATCTCCGGGGACTGCACCTCGACGTGGGCGGTCGCGTTCGAGCGCGTGAGCGGGTCGAAGTACGGCACGCTGAACGTGAGCCCGGGGTGCATGTCCCGGCCGCGCACCTGCGCCGGGAGCGTCATCGAGAGCACCGGGGCCTCGGTGAGCGGGATGTCGATGATCTCCGGCGTGCCCCCGCCCTGGTCGACGCTGACGTGCAGGTTGCCGGGCTGCACCTCGCCCCGCGCGTACACGGGCAGCGGGGACGACAGCATGAAGTCGAAGGTCTGGAGCGCGCCGTCCGGGCCCGTGACCGCGGTCCCGGCCGCGACGACACGCTGGACGTTGCCCATCGCCTGGATCGAGAACGTGGACTGCTGCTGGTACACCCGCCCGCCCTCGGCCGTCGGCGCCTCGCGGCTCACCGCGTACCCGACGTGCTGGTCCTGCATGAAGATGCCCATCCAGCGCTCCTCCGCCGGCCCCGACGAGAGCGCTACGGGGTCGAGCGGGGCGAGTACGGCGTCCGGCACCGCGACGGTCGCCAACGCGACTGCGACGAACGCGACCACCGAGAGCCCCTCCAGGGCGGTCAGCAGGTTCGGCATGCTCGGCATCCCCGGAATGTAGCCGCCCCGCGGAGACCGGGTATAGCGCCCTCGAAAGGAAGCTCAATGCCCCGCATCATCCGCAAGTACGGCAACCGCCGGCTCTACGATACGCAGGATTCCTGCTACATCAACCTCGCCGAGCTCGCTGCGCTGATCAAGGCGGGCGAGGAGGTCGTGGTGGAAGACGCGAGCACGAAGGCCGATCTCACCCGGGAGCTGTACTTCCAGGTGTTGTTCGAGCACGAGGGCGCGATGGACTTCTTGCCGCTCGGGATGCTGCGCCGGATCATCCGGGCGACCGGCGAGGACCCTGCGCAGAAGGTCCTGCGGGGGCAGCTCGGGCAAGCGTTCCACCTGCTGTCGGACCAGATGGACCGCCTGGAGCAGACCTTCGGGGCGTTCACGCCGAAGCCGCCCGCGCCGAAGCGCACGAAGGCGCCGGAGCCCCCTCCGGAGGCCGAGGCACCGGCCGCGCCTGGGCCTGGGAGCCCGCGGTCCACCGCTCCGGCCGCGCCGACCGACGACCTCGCAGCGCTGCGCGCGCGGCTGGCGGCGCTCGAGGGGCGGCTGGGGTAGCGGGCGGGGGGCCAGCCCCAGCGCTGCGCAAACAAATGGGCTCCAACGTCCTGAAATCGCTTGAAGCGGGAACGGCGCGGGAGAACCGCCGATGCCGACGGGAGGTGTGCCGAGCGTCGGCATCGGCGGCTGGGGGCCGGCGACGATCCGCGGGAGGGTTGTCGGGGCGGCGCGCGGCTGAACGGCATTGATGGCACGAAACTCAGTCCACGACTTTCGTTACATCGCGGGTGGAACGAAGGTCAGTCCACGACTTTCATTGCCTCGCGGATGGCTACGGCGCAGTGGCTGGCGCCCTGACCAGGTCGAGGGTCCACGACTCCGCGTCGCACTCAAACGTCGCGTCGCGCAGGTAGAACAGGAAGTGCTTCGTACGCCCGGCCGGCGGTCCGATGATCTGCCAGTCCTTCGGCGCCTTCGGGGAGTCGAGGAGGAGGTCGCCAGCCAGCTCGAAGAAGTCACCCCACGCCGGGGCGATGCCGCTGAAACGGCACTGCCCCATGTACCAGCCTTCATCGTTGGTCCGGCCGTGGCGCCATTGCGAGCACCCGGAGAACACGAGGATGCCGACATCGCCTTCCGCGTACTCGGGGTACCGGAAGGGGTTCATGAAGAACCGCAGCCGCACGTCGGATCCGACGACGGTCACCTCCTCGTCGGGGGCGTTCGGCTCGGCGTTCCAGCCGTGGTTCAACGTGGTGAAGGTGGTTTGCATCGCGATACTCCTGCTCTACGTCTTCACCTCGAGTTGGTCGACGCTCTTGGAAACGAGGCCGTCCTAACGTGACGGCGCCGGCCAGCCCGCCGATGGCTCGCCCCGGACTCACGGGGACCGCGTCCGGTTGCACGACGCAACTGGTGGGCGACCATGCGCGGGTATCCACCGCGGTCGGTTGGGTCGCGACGATTCTCCCCCGCTCGCCAACCATGCCGACACAATCGTCGCCCGCTACAACGTCGAGCGGGTGACCGGGTTCCCGATCGCCCGGACTCTGACCGTGTCGCCGTGCCTCCCCGAGGGCGCGGGCTGCCACGATGAGCGGCGCTCCACGCTCGATAGAACGAAAGTCAGTCCACGACTTTCGTTACATTGTGGTCAGGGCTGGGTGGCGTCGATGGAGGCCCGGGCTTGGCGCTGGAGGGCGGCGAGGGTTGGGTCGTCCGGGATCGCGGGGTCCAAGTCCACGTGCCGGTCGAGCGCGGTGGGGCGCTTTCCTTCGCCGAACGTGAGCCGCAGCTCGCCGAGCCGCATCGTCAACGTGTAGGACAGCACCCAGGCGGCGTTCCCAACGTAGAACGGCTCGGTCGCTTGGTTGTGCCCGCCGGCGTCCACGACCACGAGGACCTTCGGCACGCGCTGCGCGAGCCTGCGGGCGTCATCCGGCGACTTGTAGGCCAACAAGACGATGGCGTCGACGGTCGCGGCCAACGTGGTGAGCACGGGCAGCGCGTCCGCGACGGGCACCACCGAGTAGCCGGGGAGGTCGGACGCGAGCGCTTCGGGGGCGGCGACGCCGGTGATCGCGACCCGGCGGCCGCCGACGTCCACGACCCGGGCGACCTCCACGTGCGGGCCGGCGATGTTGGCCGAGACGAGCGGGAGCCGCGCGAGGTCGTCGGGGGCGACGCCGGGCAACCCGGCGAGGTCCTTCGGCGTCACGTTGAGCGCGTCCCACCCCCCGGCGAGCAGGCCCTGGGCCATCGTGCGGTACATCTCCGCGATCTGGGGCATCGCCATTCCCTGGAAGCCGACAGCCTCGATCAG
>CALQBK020000206.1 GCA_943328795.2 Bifidobacterium breve | reverse complement strand
GCTGCGGCTGCGCCTCGCGCACACTTTGGGCTAGGCGCCCCGACCCAACTAGCTACGCGAGGCCCTTGCCGTCGTGGAGCTTCTCGGCGATCTGGTCGGAGACGCGGTGCATCGCGTCGTTGGCCCGCTGCGGCAGGCGGCTCATCGCCTCCGGCGCGTTGGAGAGGCGCTGCGCGAGGTCGTCGCGGAGCTCGCGCCCGGGGCGGGGCGCGACGAGGAGGCCGACGCCGGTGCCGACGATGACGCCGAGGCCGAACAGCGCGAGCGCCGGGACCATGTAGTCGGCGGCCGTGCGGCGGGTCTCGAGGCCGAGCATGTTGAGGAAGTCGTTCTTGTCGAGGTTCTTGATCTGGTCTACGTTCATGGGGTCATCCGAGGTGTGTGTTGGGTGGGTTGGTGCTGGCTGGTGTCGCGGAATTACGACGGGGGTGAGGAGTTGGAAGACAAGGCCGCCTCGGCGACGGCGAGCAGCTCGCGCTGGACAATGGGCAGCGCGCCGATGCGCATGCCGGTGCGGAGCACTCGCATGGTGAGGCTCGTGAACAAGCCGCCACCGAGGACGTAGCCGACGCCGGCGGCGATGAAGAGCGACTGGTACGGGTGGCGGTAGACCCGGCCGGACAAGTCGAGCGACTGGAGGGTGCCCATGGTCATGCCCTCGCCGCGAGCTTGCCGACGAGGAAGCCGAGGGCCACGGCGCCAGCGAGGCAGGTCAACGGCCGCTCGCGGACGAACACCAGCGCCCGGTCGTTGAGGTCCGACAGCGCCTGCTGGGCCTTCTCGACCTGGGGCGGGAGTTGGATTTGCGGGGGGAGATCGAACGGAGTCTCGGTCCCAATGTGGTTGTTGGACGCGGCGGGAGCGGATTGCATGGAGGCCTCGAGTGGGTGGTGGGTTAGCGGCGGCGGACGAGCAGGAAGCCCGTGAAGAAAGCGACGGCGAGGCACTCCAGGGGGTAGTCCTGGTACCAGGCCCGCCAGTCCGCGCGTTGGGTGATCTGCGACTTGAGGGTCGTGACCGAGGCGCGGGTGTGCAAGCGAGCGAGCATGAGCCGGGTGCGGAGCTCGTCGACCCGGCGATCCGCCGGGGTCGTGCGGAGCACGAGGCTGGTCTCCGCGGGCGCTGGCTGAGCGGCGGGGGGTGCGGGCAGGTCACGAGGCAGGGTGCACCTCCGTGCCGTGCGCGTGGAGGCTCGCGACGAGGCTCTTCGCGCTCTTCGCGACCTCTTGGCCGACGCTCGGCTGGAAGACGTGGTGGGAGAGGAGCTTCGTCATCGCGGACCGGGCGACCAAAGCCCCGATCCCGAAGTTGACGACGCCGACAAGGACGAAGCCCCAGGGCCCGAGCCAAGGGCCGAGCGCCGTCGCGATCCCCATGTTGGCGAGCAGGTAGCCGACGAGGAGCAGCGGTAGCCCGACCGCGAGGGGCGCGGCGTTCGCCAGCAGCGCCCGGGCGTCCCGGGCGAACTCGGCGCGCGCCAGGTCCACGTGGACCTCCACTTGGTCACCCAGCGCCTCGGCGACTGTGCTCGCGAGCTGCAGGATGGTGTCGTCTTCGGGGTGCATCGTTCATTTCCTGTGCAGGGTGGTCTGCGATCGGGCGGAGCGGGGTGTCCGCTTCGACACCCAGCTATGCACGACGCGGGCCACTGCTCGCACGACGCGAAATCAACTAGTTGGGCAGCCTCTCGGGAGGCTGGCGCGTCAGTCTGAACGGCTGCCCCATCCAAGTGAACGAGCGCCGCTCACGCCGAGCGCCTCGGGCGAGTGCTCGCCGTCGGGCCAGTCGGCCACCGACGTGCGACGGTCGACGAACACCCCAGGGACCGGGTCCGGGTCGTAGAGGCCGCCGTAGTCGAGCCCCGGTGGGGAGGGACCCCCAGCCCCAGGCGCGGGTGCACCCGGAGGGTGCGCCTTTTCTCTGTGCGGGGTCCGGCGAAGGAGGCAGGGCGAAGCACAATAACTTAGCCCATGAGGGGCCGCCTGCGGCACATCCTGAGCTAAGTCAGGAGGAGGAGGGGAAGGAGCATGGAGGAGAGACGAATATCCCTGTCGCCGCGCGCTTCGTGCGACAGGTGTTCTTGACAACTTCATGACAAAGTAACCTTATACAGGTTCATTTGGCATAGTTCGCCTTCGCCTTCGCCTTCGCCTTCGCCTTCGCCTTCGCCGGGGCTATCCTGTTGGCAGACCTTCCGGAGTAGCATGACTGGGAACCGTGAACTTCCTCCGCTCACCTTCGACGTCACCTTGCTCTCCACGAGCCTCGCGTTCGTGTGGTCGCAGAAGTGGACCCCGATGATCGGTGTCTCGACGATCGACTTCGCGTTGGACGTGCGCGCGGTGATGGCGGGCGGGGGCGCGGTCTCGCTGAAGCCCTCGCTCCAGTACGCCGCGCTTCGGACCGACCGTCCGGACGAGGGCGCCCTCATCACGTCGGGCTCCGGCGTCACCGCGAACGGCGTCACACACTACCAAGAGTCGGCCTCGGTGGCTGCGAAGACGTGGTGGCGGCACGGCGTCGGGTTCCAGCTTACCTCGGGGACGTTCAGCCGAGCGCAGGGCATCCTGTACGCCGCTCTTCGCCAACGCGGCGTGCTGCTGCCCCCCGACGAGATCGTGTTCCAGCCGACCAACGACACCGCGGCAGTGAGCTACTTTCCGCTTGGAGGCGGGGTGCCAATGGCGACGTCCGGCGTCGATCTCGCCCGCGCGACGGTGATCCTGCTCGACAACCTGAACAACGCCTGCGAGTGGCGGATGGTTGGTCGCGCGTTCAACGACCCGCTCGCCCGGGGCTCCTGGGTCAGCCTGATGTCGGGCTGGCAGGCGACGACGACGGGCGACACCGGCGCTCAACCCGCCGACATCTCGTTGAGCGGGCTCTCGCTCACCGGAGCCCAGTGGTTTGAGCTTGGCTTCGCGGTGCGCAAAGCGGTGGACGGGAGCACCAACTCCCGGTGCATCTTTCACGTGACTACCGGGGTCCAGTACACGTGAGCGCGTTCGCCCACCCGGATTCGCGCGACCTCTCGAGGGACGTGGCCCGGGTCGTGCGCGAGCAACGCGCCGAGCAGCGAGAGATCGAGCTGGCGGAGCGCCGCCACGTTCGGTCAGCAGGCCCGCTTCGAGCCCGCGGCGTCGATCCGACGGCCGCGAAGGTACAGGCGCGCGCGCTACGTACGTTTGGCGTGACGGGGAGGGACTGGTGCGGGTGCCAGTCGCCGCTTTGCGGGCCTTGCAACCTGCCGGGTTGCGGCGAGACGTGTGCCGGAGACGGCTGCGGTGGCTGTGCTCGCAGGGACGCCGAGCGTAGGGTTCGTCTGGCCAGCCTCGGTGTGCGCCCCGCCCATCGTTCACAGCAGGCCGAGCCGACGGGGCTGGCCCCGGTGCAGATGTTCGACATGCACTCCCACCACTTCGTGGACGCCGCCCAGGTCGACGCGCGGATCGACTCGCTCGCGTCGTTCGGCTCGGCCGGGGTGACGAAGATGGTCCTCTCGTCGCAGCACGAGCCTGACGCGTCGCGGAGCCCCGACGGTTGGATCCTGGACGTCCTCACCTTCTACGCGGTGTCCGTGTATCCAGACTTCTTCATCCCGTCGGTTCGCGGTGTCGAGCTGTTCTTGCCGGGTTCCGTCGCGCAGATGGAGGCCTGGGCGGCGTACGGGGCCGAGGCGTTTGGGGAGCTCTTCGTGCATGGGTACGGCGCCGGCCTGTACAGCCTCGATGTGCTTGCGGACATCTGCGCGGTCGCCGCCGACTATTGTATTCCGGTGTCGTGCCATTGGGAGATTGGCGGGGTGTTCCCGGAGGAGAGGGACAAGGAGACCGGCGCCCTGCGCGAGTCGAGCGCGGAGGCCAATTTTCTACAGTTGTTGGATTTGCTGAACAGGTTTCCCCAGACGCACCTCGCAGAATTCGTGCGCGTTGGCGACGAGACGCCGCCGCTCAAGTTCATCCTGTGCCACTGTGGGGCGGGGGCCTCCCAGAACAATCCTGGGGACGGCTACGTTGCCTTGGGCATGCGCATGGATGCCCTGATCGGGAAATACCCGAACGTGTACTTCGACATTGCTGGCATCTACACGGACCTCGTGGCGTCGTCTGACCTGGCGGATGTGATCTTTGCGAGGATGGTTGCCCATCCCGACCGGTTCGTCGTCGGGCTTGATATTCAGCATGATCCATCTGATTTTCTTGGTTACCCATGGCTGTATTCCGAGCTTCTGGACCCGCTGCTCTCCGATTCAGCGCTCACGGCGGTTATGAACGGCAACGGCCCACGGATCCTGGCCGAGCACTACCAAGCGGGCCCGCGCCCGAGCGTCGGTCTTCACTGGCGAGGCGTCCCGCCCTACACGCTCCCATGGCCATGATCCTCGCCCTCTTGCCGCTCCTCGCGTGTCGACCCAAGGCCCCCGATACGGGCCCTGCGGTGGACAGCCGAGACTCTGGCCCGGCTGACACCCAACACTCGGGCCTCGACTCACCGGGTGACAGCGCGGACTCTGAGCCGAAGGACTCCGACTCGGCGCCACCGGACTCCCCCACTGAGACTGGGGACTCGGACAGCTCAGCGCCGCCCGAGAGCGGGGCCGTCGTCTGCGCCCTCGGGGACGTCGGGCAGAAGATTGTCCATGATGTCCCGGAAGGTGGCTACTTCCAAGTGGCGACCGGTGACGTCGACGCCGACGGGCGCTCGGACCTCTTGGTGGGCGCCTCGGAGGACGAGTCCAGCGCTGGCGTGGTGCACGCGCTTGGGGCCGGCTTGGCGGCCGCCGGGACGCTCGCGGACGACGACTATCGATATCTCGGTCACGACTCCGCGACCCCGGACTTCGCCGGCCCGGTGCAGGTGCTGGGCGACCAGGATGGTGACGGCGCCGCCGACCTTCTCATCGGCGCTTGGAACTTGCAAGACGGGACCCATCAAGACGGCGGCGCCTACGTTGTCACCGCGGTCTTGGGGCCGCCTGTGGACCTGCGATCGCAGGCGTCGGCCATTCTCTGGGGTACGGTGGTTGGCGATGAGTTTGTCTCGGGTGGCTGGGGGACCTTCGTGCTCGCCCCTGGAGACGTCGATGGGGACTCGCTCGCAGACATGGTGGTGATGTCAAATTACTGGGATCCGGGACTGGCGCTGGTACACGGACCAGTAGGTGGCGACACGGAGCTCGAGAACGCCCCTCTGCGCTACACCAAGTCCGTCCACAGCGGGCCCGCCAGCGCCGCGATGGCGGGCGACGTCGACGGAGACGGCGTTCCCGAGGTGCTCGTCGGTGGGGCGGGCAGCTACGAAAGTCCCTACCTCGTGTCTCTCGCCGGCGCCGGCAACCTCACCTTCTCTGACGCCCTCACGACCTGGAACCGGGTCGACTGGGAGGGGTGCGCGACGGCGCTTCTCGGCGCCGACATCGATGGCGATGGCTACTCCGACGTGATGCTCGGCACCAACGCTGAGCACGACGTCGAGAGCTCGCTCGCCCGCATCTGGTACGGGCCGGTCAGCGGCACGCTCAATTGCGACAGCTTCGACGCCGAGGTGCGCGACATCGCCGGGGAGACCGGCGAGTCCGGCTCTGCCGGGGACATTGACGGAGACGGCCGCGCCGACTTCGCGTTCGCGGGCTGCAGCGCGGAGGACTGTGGGGTCTCCGACGACGGCTTTGTCACGGTGTACCTGGGCCCGTTGGCCGGCTCGGTGGACGCCGCCGACGCCGACTACACGTTCACCGCCAACACCGACGACGAGCTGGACACGGTGGACCTCACCGGCGACTTCGACGCAGACGGCTTGAACGACCTCGTGATCGTCGCCGCCGGGGACGACGACGCTGGAGAGGACGCCGGCGCGATTTGGATTGTGTATGGGAATCGGATCTGAACCGACGCCTGGATCCGACCTTAGAGCCTTCGTGGCAAGCTCGTTGTTGTCCAAGTCGCGGCCACCTTGGTGCCGCCCGCCCCAAGGTGTCGGTGCTGCCCGCCGGCGTCCAGTTGAGCAGGCTCCGGCGAGTCGCGAATGCCGCGTTTATTTCTCGGCGGGACCTAACTCCGCCCCCACCAACACCTCGATCCCGCCCCGCCCCGGGTTGTAGGACCAGCCGACGTCCCCCTCGGGCGTGATCAGCGAGCCGTAGTATTGGTCCGTCCTGGCCGTCACGGTCGCGCGGACCTCGACCAGCACACGGGCGCGCCCCGACCCGACCACGCCCCCGAGCGCGACGTGCCCGCCGAGCGCCGGGTTGACGTGCAGCGCCCAGTTGGTGCCCCCGAACAGCGCGAGGTGCACCCCGGTGCCGGCCTCGAAGAACACCCCGGTGCCGTGCTCGTTCCAGTGGTTCCCCCAACGCTGCACGCCCTCGAGCTCGAGCACGCCGGCCCACCCGCGCGGTGAGTTTGTCCCCGGGCCCGTCGCTTGGGTCCAGCCGCGTAGGCCGGGCTGCGCGAAGATCGTGCCCTGGTGGAACGCGTGGAGCTGGACGTCCCCGACGACCCCGCCCGCGGCCCACGCCCGCCCGCTGTCGTACCCAATCTCGATCGACGGCGTCTCGACCACAGGGACCAGCAGCGCGACGTCGCCGATCACCGGCGGCGCCGCAGCGCCGCGATCGCGAGCAGAACGCCCGCCCCGCCCGCGGACGACGTGCCGACCGGCACCGCGCAGCCCACCTCGGCCTTGCCCGTCGCGCACGTCCCGGGGTCCGCGACAAAGCCCTCGCCGCACACTGGGAACGTCGACTCCAGCTCCTCCAGGTACTGGATGTACCGGATCTGCTCGCCGTTCGCGTACTCCTCGCCCTGGTTCGTCTCGTACAGCACCACGTCCTGCAGCGCCTCCTCGGGGGCGTAGCGCAAGCGCAACCGCGACACGAACCCGTGGTAGTTCTCGCGCCCGAGCACCAAGAGCTGCTCGGGGCTGAACCCGCCGACCCCGGTGCACGGGTCGCAGTTCTGCGTCAGGCTCCAGTTGTACTCCGCGAGCCAGCCAGCACCCTCGGCGAACGCGCCGTCGAGCTGGTCCTCGTAGAACTCGGTGAACCCCCCGCCGCCGTCTTGCCACATGCACTCGTCTTCGACCGTGCGCTCCGGGTAATTCGAGATCCCGACGTAGCTGTCGCCGAGCACGTACACGAGCACCTCCTGGTCGCCGTCGGCGGAGATGGTCCCAATGCGGGCGCGATCCCTCCGAGCCGCGGGCGCGCTCCTCGTAAGAAAGTTTCCGGCGTTTGCCGATCGTAGTGCCGTTGAGTTGTTGCGCGGCATTGCGCGGTGTGATCTGCTTGTCCGGTGCCACTCTCCGACCACGATCTGCTCCTCGAT
>CALQBK020000205.1 GCA_943328795.2 Bifidobacterium breve | reverse complement strand
CCGCCTCGGCCCGGGGGCCAGCTGAGCTACGGGGTGGTCACGATGTTGGAGTCGAGCGTGACCGCCGCGATGCGGGCGAGCGCCCGGCCGTTGAGCGTGGCGCCGGTCTCCAGCGTGACGGACTGGTCCGCCATGATGGTGCCGACGAACGCGCTCGTCGTCCCGATCGTCGCCGACGTGCCGACCTGCCAGTACACGTTCTCCGCCAGCGCGCCGTTGGTCAGGATCACCTGCCGCCCCGGCGTCGTGGTGAGCGTCGACGCGATCTGGAAGATCCACACCGCGGAGCTGTCGCCCTGCGCGTCGAGCGTCAGGTCCCCCGACGAGATCTCGATGGACGACGTGGACTTGTACAGCCCCGGCGTCAGCGTCTGCCAGCCGAGGTTTCCTGCCTCACCGATCGGACACAGGGTCAAGCCCGCGGCCGTGTTGTAGGCCGTCGTCAGGTCGGCGATGCCGCCCGCCGACGTCGGGTCGGCCGAGTGGATCGAGCCGACCACGATCCCGGGCGGAAACCCGGTCACCGCCGTGCTCGGGCTGACCCCGATGTCCCCGGTCACGATCGTCGGGCCGGTGTTCGTCACCGTGGACCCGGCGAGCGTGCCGAAGCTGTTTGCCATCCCGAGGTCGAGCGTCGCCAGGCCGCACGCGTCGGTCGAGAAGCTCCACGTGTAGTCCGACGCCAGCGCCGTCCCCAGCAAGTCCTCCGCGCCCGTCGTGACCGTCGCCGTGTACAGCGCGCCCGGGTCGAGGGCGACGTCCGGCGTGAACATCGCCGTGTTCGTCATCTCGTCCAGCGACACCGTGCCGCTGACCGGGTTGGTGCCCTGCTCGACCAGGAACGTCAGGTCCGTCAGCGTGGTCGGGTCCATCGGGACGTTGAACATCGCCGAGGGGACGGTGTTCACCGAGACGCCGGTCGCCAGGTCCAGCGGGTTCGTCAGGATGACCTCCGGCGGCGTGGCGCTCGGGGAGAAGCTCCACCGGTAGTCGACGACCATCGCGACACCCGAGAGGTCGTGCGCCGCCGTGGTGATCGTCGCGGTGTAGATCAGCCCCGGGACGAGCTCCACGTCCGGGGTGAACATCGCCGTGTCCGTCGTGGTGTCCAGCACCACGCCGCTCAGGACCTGGGTCGTGCCCTGGTACAACAGGAAGCTGGTCTCGTCGATGGTCGCTGCGTCCATCGGCTCGCTGAACGTCGCGACCGGGGCGACGTCTACGGGCACGCCGGTCTCCCCGTCCGCGGGGTCCGTGAAGATCACCTCGGGCGGGGTGCCGCCGGTGGTGAAGGTCCAGCTGTAGTCTGCGACCATCGCGAGCCCGCCAGCGTCCTCCGCGCCGGTGGTCACTGTCGCCGTGTAGGCCAGGCCGTAGTCCAGCGGGACGTCGGGCGTGAACGTCGCCGTGTCCGTGCCGCTGTCGAAGGTCACCGTGCCGGCGACCGGGGTGCCCGCCTGCTCGACGAAGAAGGTGAGCCCGGTGACCGTGCTCGCGTCCATGTCTTCGCTGAACGTCGCGGTGGGCTCGGCGTCGACGGCCACGTCGGACTCAGCGTCCGCCGGGGTCGTGTAGATCACCAGCGGCGGGGCGTCAGCGCCCTCGGTCGAGAAGCTCCAGGTGTAGTCCGAGACCAGCCCCGTGCCGGAGAGGTCCTGGGCGGCGGTGGTGACCGTCGCCGTGTAGACCAGGCCGGGCACGAGCGCCACGTCGGGCGTGAACATCGCCGTGTCGGTCGTGGTGTCGAGCACCACCACCCCCGTCACGGGGGTCGAGCCCTGCGCGACGAGGAAGCTGGTCTCGTCGATCGTCGCGACGTCCATCGGCACGCTGAACGTGGCGGCCGGGACGATGTCGACGGGCACGCCCGTCTCGCCGTCCGCGGGGTCGGTGAAGATCACCTCGGGCGGGGTGTCGCCGGTCGTGAACGTCCACGCGTAGTCGGTGACCATCGCGAGCCCCCCGGCGTCTTCCACGCCGGTGGTGATCGTCGCGGTGTAGGCCAGGCCGTACGTGAGCGCGACGTCGGGGGTGAACATCGCGGTGTCCGTGCCGCTGTCGAACGTCACCGTGCCCGCGACGGGGCTGGCGCCCTGCTCGACGAGGAACGTGAGCCCGGTGAGGGTGCTCGCGTCCATGTCTTCGCTGAACGTAGCCGTGGGCCGCGCGTCAACCGACACCCCCGACTCGGCGTCGAAGGGCGTCGTGTAGATCACCACGGGTGGGGCGTCCGACGCCGCCGTCGAGAAGCTCCAGACGTAGTCCGCCGGGATCGACACCCCGGAGAGGTCGAGCGCGCCGGTCGTGATGGTCGCCGTGTAGACCGCGCCGAACGCGAGCGGGGCGTCGGGCACGAAGGTCGCGGTGTCCGAGCTGCCGTCGAGGGTGACGGAGCCGGAGACCACGTTGGTGCCGTTCTCGACGAGGAACGTCGTCGACGTGATCGTCGCGGGGTCCATCGCCACGCTGAACGTGGCGGTCGGCGCGACGCCGACGCTCACGCCCACTGCGGCGTCGACCGGCGTCGTCGCGATCACTTGGGGCGCAACGGCGACGTCGGCGGTCGTGAACGTCCACGAGTAGTCGTCCGTCATCGCGAGCCCGCTGGCGTCCTCGGCGTCCGTCGTGATCGTCGCGGTGTAGACCGCGTCGAGGTCGAGGGGCTCGTCGGGGGTGAACGTCAGGACGGTGGAGCTGGCGTCGAGCCCGAGCGTGCCTGCGACCAGGTCCGTGCCCTGCTCGACCGTGAAGGAGCCAACCCCGAACGAAGCGGGCAGCATCATCTCGCTGAAGGTCGCGTTCGGGGTAACGGCGACGTTCACCCCGACCTGCGCGTCGACAGGCACCGTCCTGACGACGAAGGGCGGCGCGTTGCCGGTGTCATCCCCCGAGTCGGTGTCCGAGTCCCCGCCCGTGTCCGGGCCGGTGTCGTCCGGCAGGAGGAACTCGACGGCCCGGCCCCCGCAGCCGTAGAGCGCGGGGAGGAGGAGGAGGAGGATCGTAGGCTTGAATGTGTTCACTTGGCACTTCCATCGGTGGGGGTCAGGGTGAGGACGAGGAACTCGACGCGGCGGTTCGCTTCGCGGCCGTCCACGGTGGAGTTGGACTCGAGCGGCACGGCCTCGCCGAAGCCGTGGGAGGTGAGGCGGGTCGCGACGACCCCGTGGGCCACGAGGTACGCGACGACGGCCGCCGCGCGGCGGTCCGACAGGTCCAGGTTGTAGGCGTCCGACCCGGTGGAGTCGGTGTGACCGTTGATGGCCACGCGGAGCGAGGCGTCGTTCTCCATCGCCTGGACGACGTCGTCGAGCACGCGGTACGAGACCTGCTCGATCGTCGACTTGTCATGGGCGAAGTAGATCTTCTCGCGGAGCTCGATGCGGTCTGGGTGGACCACGATGTTGGCGTAGACCGGGCAGCCGAAGTCCTGGACCAGGCCGACGATGTCGGGGCAGCGATCCACGCTGTCCGGCATGCCGTCCTTGTCGCGGTCCGGGCAGACCGGCGCAGCCACCGGGCAAGCGGGGCACGGAGGTGGCGGCGCGACCACGGGCTCGGGGGGAGGTGCCTGCTCGAGGCCGGTGCCAAATTCGAGGCCGAGGCCGACGGTGAGCGTGCGCGAGTCCCGGTTGTCGTAGCCTTCGCGATCCGGGACCTGCACGACCTGCAGGTAGCGGACGAACGGTCCGATCCAGGTGGTGCGGCGCTCGCCGAGCGGCACCGCGAGGCCCACGGCGCCGTCGAAGCCGGGCCGGTTGAGGTCGCCGGTGCGGATGTAGAACAGGTCGGCGTCCAGCCACGGCGAGATGCCGCTGGCGCCCTCGGCCGAGTGGCTGCGCTTCACCCGGAGGCCGCCGCCGAACGCCCAGATCGTCCCCGAGCGGTCCGCGACGTCGAGCGCGGGGAGCAGGTGGAGCGATGCTGTCGGCCCGATGTCGAGCCACGGCGTGACGCCGACGAGCAGCTTCAGCGTCTCACCGCCGCCGACCCCGAAGCGGTCTGACTGCGGCGGGGTGAGCGGGATCGCGACGTCCGGCTCGACCTTGAAGCCGACCGTAGCGGCGTTGGCGGTGCCCGCCGAGAAGAGGAGGAGACCGACCCAGGGGGCGAGGGCCAGCCACGGGGCGACTGCGGGGGAAATGCGTGCGAGGGACATGAAAGAGCTCCGGATCGAGCCCAGCGATCGCACGGTCCGTGCCGCGCCCTTTTGTTACACGATTGTAAGTATCTGCCGGGCACAGTCCTCTCGACGCCCCGGGCCCCACGCACCATCCCGACGGAACACTCCTTCAGAATGGTGGAGTCCGTACGGCGGCCGCCGATGCCGACGCTCGGCACGCCTCCGACGCCAGCGCCGGGGCTGGCCCCGCGGACGGCTACCCCAACCCCCTCCGCCGCCGCGCGAGCCAATCGATCACCGGCCCTGCGTACACCGCTGGGTAAAGCGCCAGCATGCCCCAACTGAACATCCCGAGGTGCATCAGCCCGGCGATCCCGAGGTGCATCACCACGGCGCCCACCGCCCACCGCGGCGCGAACCGCGTCAGCAGCAACGGTGCCGAGAGCTCCAGCGCGATCGTCCCTTGCCCCAGCAGCGTGAACAGCCAGTCCCAGCCCTGGACCGCGACGGCGTCGAGCCGGCCCGCGAGCGGGTCCGCGAGGATGCGGTACAGCACCGGGCGGCCGTGGGGGACGACCCACGCCGGTTGGTTCACCAGCTTGGCGGTGCCCGCGGAGAGGTAGACGAGGACGAGCACCCAGAGCAACAAGAGCCGCGGCCACGCGCGGGTGAGCCGGGCCGCGCCGCCCTGGAACGCGCGCCAGGGCGACAGCGCCGGCGGACCGCCGACGGCCAGCAAGAGCATCACGGTGCGCAACAGTCGGTCGATGCCCAAGTCTGCCCCTGGGTCCAGGTGGCCGAGCTGCGCGTACGCCAGCGCGCCGACGACCAGCGCGGGCCGGGCCGCGATCCCAAGCGCGCCGAGCACCATGCAGCCGAGGGTGGTCGCCCACAGCGTCGGACCGGCGACGGCGGGGGGCAGCACACGGTCGAACACCCACGCCCAGTGGGACTCCCCGACCATCCCCCCGGCCTCGTACGGAACGAAGAGCTGCGCGACCAGCCCCAGCTGCGCGACCCGGAGCAGGTCGAGCGCGACCACGCAGCAGACGGCGATCCGCACGGCCTGCAGCGCGCGATCGTCCTCCTGCCGGGAGCACGCCGTGACGAACCGGCCCCACGCGGTCATTGCCACTCCGGCGCACGAACGACGAACCGGTGGTGCTCGTGCAGCTCCTCCCCGGGCCAGTCGCCCCACATCGCGGCCAGCACGACCTCGCGGCACCCCGGGAAGTCCTCGCTCGCGCGGCGCCCCACCCAACGCGTCAGCCCACGCTCGTTCCGTGACTCCCCCTCCTTCACCAGCCGCGCCACCATCGCGCGCAGCCGGCGGCTCTGCAGGGACTCCGTCAGCCAGGGGTAGTCCGGGTCCCCCGTGCGGCTCACGACCCGGCCATCCACGCGCACCTCGAGGCGCATCACGCGCTTCGGGCCGTCGGTGTACAGGCTCCAGCTCTGCTTCAGGCGGAAAGGGACCTCCAACGGCACGAGCGCGTCGACGAGGGGCACGCGCACGTGCTCGTTGACGCGAGCGACCGCCGTGGCAAGGTCGACGGCGAAGCCCGGCCACTTCGCGCGCTCCCGCGCCTGCTCCTCCGGGGTCGACAGCTCGTTGGGCCGCAGGTCGTCGAGGCCCGGCGTCGAGAGCAAGAGGGCGAGCAACGCCGCCACCAGCACGAGCGCAGCGCGGACCTGCTCCATGCGCGGGAGTAACCGGGCAAGGCCGGCCGGACTCGGATACCGGTACGTCCCTTCCCCGGTGCACCATGGATCCTCGCTCCGCCCGCGTCATCGCCGACCTTCGTGAGCTCGCTGCCCTCACCACCGACGAGCGTGGCGCCCAGCGCGTCGCGTGGGGCCCCGTCTGGCGCACCACCCGCGCCTGGTTCGCCGGCAAGCTGCGGGAGATCGGCATCGAGCCCGACCTCGACGGCGCGGCCAACATGTGGGGAACGGTGCCGGGGCGCTCGTCCAAGAGCCTCGTGATCGGCAGCCACCTCGACTCCGTCCCCGGCGGCGGCTGGCTCGACGGCGTGCTCGGGGTCATCACCGGGCTCGAGGTCCTCCGGGCGGCGAGGGCCGCTGGCACCGTGCCGGCGCTGACGCTGCGCGTCGTCGACTGGGCGGACGAAGAGGGCGCCCGGTTCGGGCGCAGCCTCGCCGGGTCCTCGGCCTCGGCCGGCACGCTCGACCCCGAGAAGGAGCTCGCCCACCTGGTCGACCGCGCCGGCGTCAAGCTGCCGGACGCGCTCGCCGAGAACGGCGTGACGTTCGCGACCATGCGCACCGCCCCCGCCTACTTCCAGGCGCTGAACCCCGCCGCGTACCTGGAGCTGCACATCGAGCAGGGCCCGGTGCTCGAGGAGCTGCAGGAGCCCGTCGGCGTCGTGCTCGGCACCATGGGCGTCGAGCGGCACATGCTGCGTTTTGTCGGCCAAGCCGCGCACTCTGGCGCCGCGCCGATCCACCTGCGCAAGGACGCCTTCCTCGCCGCCGCCGAGTTCGCCCTCGCCTGCCGGGACATCTCGGTGCGCCACTCCGGCCCCGAGCCGCGCACCCGCGTGGTCGCCACGTGCGGCGTGGTCAAGGTCGAGCCCAACTTCGTCACCGCGGTCCCCGGCGCGACCGAGATCTCCATCGACATGCGGGCGCTCGACGCCAGCGTGCTCGCCAAGATGTACGCCGAGGCCCAGGAGGCCGCCGCCAGGGCCGCGCGCAACCACTTGGTCGAGGTGATCTGGACCCGCACGTGGGACATCCCCCCGCGCCTCTTCGACGAGACGCTCCTCGGTTTTGTGCGCAGCTCCGTGCGAGAGGTGGTCGGCCGCGCGCCCGAGCTCCCGTCCGGCCCGCTGCACGACGCCGCGGAGATGGTGCCGCTGGTGCCCACCGCGATGGTGTTCGCGCTCAGCAGCCCCGGGATCTCGCACACGAAGATCGAGGACACCCCCGAGCCCGCGCTGGACCTGTCCATCCAGGCGTTCCTGCGCACGGTGGAGAAGACGGTGGCGCACTACGGGTCGTGAGGGGGGGCGGGTACTGCCCAGCCCGCGCGGGGCAACCGAGCGTGGGGGATACCCGAGCATCGGGGGCGGCCGGTTGCGCGGGGCAACCGCGCGCGGTGGATACCCGAGCATGGGCGTCAAGCGGTTGCGTGGGGCAACCGAGCCTCGGGGATACCCGAGCACGGGCGGGGATCGGTTGCGTG
>CALQBK020000204.1 GCA_943328795.2 Bifidobacterium breve | reverse complement strand
GGAGAGGCCGGTTACCACCAGGCGATCGAGCTCGCTCGACTTGCGCTTGGCGATGTCTAGGCAGGTGTCGAGCGCCGCCGAGGGGAACGCGGCGCTGTGGGCCACGCGGTCTACGCTCTGCTGGTACACGACCGCGAGCACGCGCGTGTCAGAGCCCGAGAGCTCGACCAGGGCGGCCGCGGCGTTCCGTCCGCCGGACACCCCCGCGATCAACATGCTCATTCAACCCCCAGGTGTTCCCGGACGTCGCCGACCAGGTAGAGCGAGCCGGCGACGATGACGAGGTCCCCCCCGGTCCGGGCGGCCTCGAGCGCGTCTGCGAGCGCGCCCGCGGGGTGTACGGGCACGTGTATGCCCTCGAGCTCGCGGGCGACCTCCCACGGCGAGCGGGCCTTGTTGTGGCTGCCCGCGGTGGTCAGCACGCGGTCGACCTGCGGGGCCAAAGCCACCGCGACGGACCGGATGTCCTTGTCGGAGCCCCCGCCCAGCACGAGTGTACGACGGCGATCGCGGGGGAGCTGCGCGAGGTAGCGGGCGAGGGTGCTCGCACCGTCAGGGTTGTGCGCGCCGTCCACGAGCAAGTCCGGCGCGAGCCACTCGAGCCGACCGCTGTGCCGGACCCTCGCGAGCCCAGCGCGCAGCGCGGCCTCCGTGACCGCGAGCTTCGCAGGCAGCAGGTCCGCCAGCTGGCACGCGACCGCGGCGTTGACGACCTGGTGGTCGCCGTTCAGGCCGAGCTCCACGCCGGCTCGCTCTTGCGCGGTGGTGCGGACGTGCACGTCCGTCGTGCCGTCCGGGCTGGCGGTCGTCCCCCAGCCCGCCAGTGCGTCGCCCCACTCGTAGATCGGCGCGCCTACGGAGCGGGCCTGGGCCCGCACGACGGTCAACGCGCTGCGCGGCAGCGGCCCGATCACGACTGGGACGCCGGGCTTGATGATCCCGGCCTTCTCGGCGCCGATGCTCGCGTGGTCCGGGCCCAGGTGGTCCGTGTGGTCGAGCCCGACGGTCACAATCGCGGTGAGCAGCGGGCGCACGACGTTCGTGGCGTCGAGCCGGCCGCCCATGCCCACCTCGACGACGGCGACGTCGACCCGCTCGTTCGCGAAGTGCTCGAACGCAGCCGCGATCGAGAACTCGAACCAGGTGAGCGGCATGGGCTCCCCGCGCCCCGTCTCCAGGCCCTCGGCCGTCCGCACCCAGGCGTCCCGGGCGTCCCGGATGCGCGTGAGCACCGCGTCGAGCTGGGCGTCAGAGATGGCCGCGCCGTGGTCACCCTGCTCGACTCGGATGCGCTCGTTGATGTGCTGGAGGTGCGGCGACGTGGTGATGCCGACCTTGTAGCCCTGGGCCGCCAAGATGGAGCCGACCATTCGGCAGACGCTGCCTTTGCCGTTGGTGCCGCCGACGTGGATGACCGGGTACTGGTCTTGCGGGTTCCCGATGCTGGCGAGGAAGCTCCGCATGCGCTCGAGGCCCATCTTGACGCCGGCCATGGCGAGCGGATCGAGGATCGGGTGGGTCTTCACGAGGGTCAGCCGGGGTGTCGGAGGAGGGGCGCTAGTCGCGCTGCGGGGTCAACACCCGGAGGAGCTTCGCGAGCGTCTCGCGGAGCTGGGAGCGGGGCACGATCTGGTCGACGAGCCCGTGCTCGAGCAGGTACTCGCTGGTCTGGAAGCCGGGCGGGAGCTCTTGGCGGATGGTCTCCCGGATGACGCGGGGGCCGGCGAACCCGATCAGCGCGTTCGGCTCGGCCAAGATCACGTCTCCGAGCATCGCGAAGCTGGCAGCGACGCCGCCTGTCGTCGGGTCGGTCAGCACGCTGATGTACGGCACGCCGGCCTCGTCCCGCAGCCGCGCCAGGGCAGCGGAGGTCTTGGCCATCTGCATCAGCGAGAAGATGCCCTCTTGCATACGCGCGCCGCCGGACGCTGAGATGATGATGCACGGCACACGTCGCGCGATCGCGCGCTCCACCTGCCGCGCCACCAGCTCGCCGACGACGCTGCCCATCGAGCCGCCCATGAACGCAAAATGGAACGTGCCGATCTCGACCGGCAGCCCCTCGATCGTCGCGCTGCCGGCGACGTAGGCGTCGGGCTCCCCCAGTCGGTTCTGCGTAGCCGTGAGGCGCTGGCTGTAGGGCTTTCCATCGACGAAGCCCAGCGGGTCGACGGGGAGGATGTCCTGGTCGTGCCTCTCGAAGCTGCCCTCGTCGACGAGGTGCCGCAGCCGGGCGAGCGACTCCCAGCGGTGGTGGTGTTGGCAGGTCGGGCAGACGCCGAGGTTCTCGTCGAGCACCCGCCGGAAGAGGACGGCCTGGCACCCGGGGCAGCGCACCCAGAGGCCGTCTGGGGCGGTGCTGCTGCGGGGCTCGGGCACCAGCGGCACGGGCGCCTGTTCTAACCAGCGGGCGCCGGTCGTCGACGGGGGATCGGGGTCGGTTGCCATCGAGCCGCGTCTATCTCAAAACGGCGGGGGCGGCCGCGTGCGGCGTCGGCGGGAACAATCGCGGACGCACGCGGTCGAACTGTAAGCCCCGACCGCGAGCCCCGTTGTCTGGGCGCACACCCCACGGAGCCCCCATGAACCGCACCCTCCTCGCTCTCGCCCTCCTCGTCGCCGCCTCGGCTACGCTCGCGCCCCCTGCCCAGGCGTGCGCGATGTACATCCCCCCGGCTCGCACGGAGGCCGCCCTCGGGGTGCCCGTCCAGGCGCCCAACGCCTCGCCGACGCCGGAGGCGGTCCAAGTCCCCACCGAGACCGAGCTCCAGCGCGCGATGGCGCTCATCGACGCCGTGGGGCTCATCCCCGAGGCGTCAACCGCACCCGCGATCGAGCCCGTCCCGGCGGCCGAGCCGCCTGTCCCCGCGGCCGCGCCCGAGCCGACCCTGGGGATCGCGCGGACGAGCCCGCCGATGGCGGTGGCGCCTGCGCGATAGGCTCCGACACGTGCTGACCCGCCCAGCGCTCGTGCTCGCCCTGGTGGCCATGCCCGCGTGCGCTCCGGCGAGCGCCACGGAGCCCAGCCCCGCGCCGTTCGCCGCGCTGCAGTGCAACGACTGCCACGCGATCCCGGGGGTCGCCACGCCGCCGCGCACCGAGTCCTGCTCGGGCTGCCACGCGTGGGTGCGTACGGTAGCGGCCAACCCCGCCGCCCGGCAGGCCGCGATGACGGTCTTTCCGAAGTGGGAGCGCTACGAACGCAACGTGAAGACCTACTTCGCGGTGCCGGACCTCGCGGTGGCCGCGGCGCGTCTGGACCCGGCGTGGGTGAGGAGCTACCTCGAGGACCCCTACGACACCCGTCCGGCGATGCCCGAGACGATGGTCCGGCTCGGCGCAGATGCTGCCAGCATCGAGTCGATCGTCGCGTGGTTCACCGTGCGACGGCGCGCCGTCCCGGCGAGCCCCGCGCCCGACCCGGCGAACATCGCAGCCGGCGCCAAGCTGTTCGCCGAGCGAGGCTGCACCGCGTGCCACGCGTTCGGCGGCGCGTTCCCCGGCCCTGGCATCCCGGCCGCCCCCGATCTGCAGCACGCGCGAGACAAGATGACGGACGATGCCCTCGTCGCGTGGATCCAGGCGCCGTCTGCGTTTGGGTCGACCACCATGCCCGATCTCGGGCTCACCCTCCCGGAGGCCGTCGCCGTCCGGGACTACCTCGTGTTGGCGGACCCTCGCCCCCGGCCGTCCCTCGCCACCGTGGCGTCCTCGGTCGCGCCCCGGTCGCCGGTCGCGGAGCCAAGGTGGGAGGACGTCGAGTCGCACGTGTTCGGCACGATCTGCGTGCACTGCCACATGGACCCTGCCCAGAACGAAGGGCGCGCCGGACCCGGCAACGCCGGTGGGTTCGGTTGGCCAGCCACCGGGCTCGAGCTCCAGACCTACGCGTCCGTCCGCGCGAACGGGCCCGCGATCCTCGCCGCGCTCCACCGGCGCGAGGGGGAGGCTGCGCGTGACTACGTGCAGCCCGGCGAGGCGCCCGCGCACGTCGTACGCCCCGAGAAGCCGGGGATGCCGCTCGGGCTCCCTCCGATCCAAGCGGCGGACATCGCGATGGTCGAGCTCTGGTACGCGCGTGGCGCGCCGGAGTAGCCGCCACACCCGCGGCGCGGGCTACGCGCCCCCCCAGGGCCCGATCCGACAATCGACTGTTCGAACCTTCGGAAGCCCAGATGCGTCACGGGTTTCGCACTGCGAGGCGGCCGAATTTGCGATTTCCTGTCCGGGTGCGCGTCGCCCGGGCTGGCCCCCTTGTTGCCGATGGCGATAGGCCGGGGCAGCCCATCGCCCCCCACCAGGAGTCCCGCATGTCGATCTTCGAGCAGCTCGCTGGCTACGACCACGAGCAGATCTTGTTCTGCCGGAACGACGATGTTGGGCTCCGCGCCATCATCGCGATCCACAACACCACCCTCGGCCCGGCGCTCGGCGGTTGCCGGCTGTACGACTACCCGTCCGAGCAAGACGCCGTCCGCGACGTGCTCCGGCTGTCGCGCGGCATGACGTACAAGGCGGCGGTCGCGGGGCTCGACCTCGGCGGCGGCAAGGCCGTCATCCTCGGCGATCCCGCGAACAAGACCGAGGCGATGTTCCGCGCGTTTGGACGCCACATCGCGTCCCTCCAGGGCCGGTACATCACCGCGGAGGACATGAACACGTCCGTCGAGGACATGGACAACATCCGCCGGGAGACCAAGTTCGTCACGGGCTCTGCGGCCGCGCACGGCGGCTCGGGCGACCCGTCGCCGGTCACGGCCTGGGGCTGCTTCCACGGCATCCGGGCGTGCCTCGAGGTCACCTACGGCTCCCCGGAGGTCGCCGGGCGCACGGTGGCCATCCAGGGCGTCGGCAACGTCGGCTATTGGCTCGCGAAGTACCTGCACCAGGCCGGCGCCAAGCTCGTGTACGCGGACATCTCGCGCCGCAACCTCACGCGCGCGACCGAGGAGTTCGGCGGGACCGTGGTCGAGGGCGACGAGATCTACAAGGCGAACTGCGACGTGCTCGCGCCCTGCGCGATCGGCGGGACGCTCAACCCGCGCACGATCCCGCTCGTCCGCGCGCCGATCATCGCCGGTGGGGCGAACAACCAGCTCGACGACGAAGGCCGCGACGGCGAGGCGCTCGCGACGCGCGGGATCGCCTTCGCGCCGGACTACGTGATCAACGCAGGCGGGCTGATCAACGTGTACTCCGAGCTGAAGGGGTACCCGCGCGAGAAGGCGATGTCCGACGCTGCGAGCATCTTCAACACGGTGAAGCGCATCATTAACAAGGCGAAGTCGGAGTCCACGACCACGGTGCGCGCGGCCAACCGCGTAGCCGAGGAGCGGATCGAGCAGGTCGGGAAGCTGCGCCGGCTGCACGTCCCTTGAGCCCAGCGGCGCAGTCCGGGTGAAGCTCGCCATTGTCGCGTCGGCCCATGGCTTTGGGCACGTGGGGCGCCAGCTCGCCGTCGTGGAGGGCTTGTTGCACGCTGGACACGACGTGCGTCTGTACACCGCGGCGCCGCCGGAGCTTTTGCGGATCCGGGGGGAGCGCCGGCCGGGGCAGCTCGAGGTGGTGCCGTGGCGCGTGGATGTCGGACTCGTGCAGTCGGACAGCCTCACGCACGATCTCGCGGCGACCCGGGGGCGTTGGGTGGAGGCGACCCAGCGGATCGACGCGCTGGCGGAAGACCTCGTTGGTTGCGAGCGCGCGCTCGTGGACGTCGCGCCGACCGGCCTCGAGGCGTGCCGGCGGGCCGGAGTGCCGGCGTTGGCGGTGGGGAACTTCGACTGGGCCTGGATCTACGAGCACTACGAGCCGCTGCGCGAGTTCGTCCCGCAGATGCGCGCATGGCAAGCCCCGCACCGGGGCATCGCGCTCTCCCCGGGGCCTGGTCTGCTGGGGTTCGCGGCGGTGCGCGCTTTCGCTGCGCCGCTTGCTCGCCGGGACGTCGCTGCGGGCGAGGCCGAGCTCGGGCGAGTCGTCGGAAAGCGCGTGCTGGTGGCGTTTGGCGGCCTCGGGCTCGACCGGATGGAGCAGTGGCTGCCGCGCTTGCCGGGGGTGACGTGGCTGATCGCGCCGCCGTCCGCTCGGGTGGAGCGCGACGACGTGGTGTTCGTCGAAGGCGTGCCGTTTGTGCAGCTGCTCGCTGCGGCGGACGCCGTGCTGACGAAGCCGGGGTACGGCGTCGTCGCCGAGGCGATGCTCTGCGGGACGCGCCTCTGTTGGGTGGACCGCGGGGCGTTCCCCGAGGCGCCGTTCCTGGAGGAGGCGATGTACGCGCGCGGGGACGTCAAGGTGAACGGCGGGCCGGCTGGCGTAGCCGCGGCGGTGAGCGCTGCGCTCGCGGCGCCCTCGCCCCCGGCCGTGGCGCGCACGGCGACGTCCGACGTGATCGCCGCGTTGATCGGCGAGGAGTCGCCCCCGCGATCCTGACTTTCCCGTCGCGGGGCCTACCGCGAGGGTACCCGGCGTGTGACGTTCGGACGTGGTGTCGCTGCTCCCCCTCCTCGTCGCTTGCGTCGCGCCGACCCCACCCAAAGACGCCCCCCAAAAGCCCGGGGCTGCGGCGAAGCCCGGCTTCCCGCTCCCGGTCAGCCCGCCGTTGACCGGCCTACACCTGGAGGAGCTGAACGGCGGCGCGGGGACGGGAGCCGAGGGCGTGCTCGACGGAGACCCCGCGGCTGGCGCCCGGCCACGGGCGGCGTGTTGCGGCTCGCCTTCGACGCCCCGGTCACGGCCGATCGCCTCGTGGTAACGCCCTGCTCAGCGTCGCCCAGCGCGCGCTACGACGTCGAGGTCAACGGCAGCCTCGCTGGCACGGTCGAACCGAACGGAGCGGCGGCCGAGCTGCAGCTCGGGGCGGGGGGAGCGGGCTGGCGGGTGGCAGACGTCGAGCTTCGCCTGGCACGGAGCCAACCCGGGACCTGCGTCGGGGAGGTGTCGATCGTCTCGCACGGGGCGCCGCTGCCGCTCCGGCCGCCGCGCGTGGTGCTCGCCGGAGTCCGTGCCAGCTCGGTGCTGTCGCCGGCTTTGGCGCACCACCCGAACCTGCTGTTTGACCACCGCCTCGGGTTCGGCTGGGCCGTCGGCCGCGGGGGCGACGGCGTCGGGGAGTCCGTCGAGCTCACCTTCAAGGAGCCGTTCGGCCTCCTGGGCGCGGAGCTCTGGAACGGCGACCAGGCCTCGCCCGCGCGCTTCTCGGCGTCGTCAAGCGTGCGGACGCTCTCGGTCGGGGTGGACAACGCGCCGCAGATCAACGTACCGGTCGACGACGTCGAGGGTCCCCAGCGGTTGCGCCTGCCGCGGATGGCGGTGGGGCGAACGGTGAAGCTGGCCGTGCTGGAGACGCGACCCGGGGGTTCGCGCCGGGACCTCGTGCTCTCTGAGCTGCGCCTGATCGACCTGCTCGGGCCGGTCGGCG
>CALQBK020000203.1 GCA_943328795.2 Bifidobacterium breve | reverse complement strand
GGCGCCGGGCGCGCTCGACGGCCATCTCCGCGACCTGCACGTGCCGGGCGTCGGGCTCGTCGAACGTGGTGGCCAGCACTTCGGCCGAGACCGACTGCTCGATCTCGGTCACGTCCTCCGGCCGCTCGGCGACCAGCACCACCATCACGTGCACGTCGGGGTGGAACGCAGTGAGCCCCCGCGCGATCGACTTGAGCACGCTGCTCTTGCCCGACCGCGCCGGGCCCTCGACGAGCACCCGTTGGCCGCGGCCGAGCGGGACGCACAGGTCGATGGCACGGGCTGTGAGGTCGTCCTCCCCGCCGCCCAGGAGCATCGCGCGGGTGGGGTGCACGGCCGTCAAGCTCTCGAAGAGCACGGCGTCGCGCGCGAGCTCGGGGTCCGCACCGTTCACCGCGCTGACCTTCGTGAGCGCGAAGTAGCGCTCGTTCTCCTTCGGCGCCCGGACCGTGCCGGTCACCATGTCGCCTGTCCGGAGGTTGAATTTCCGGATCTGCGACGGGGAGACGTAGACGTCGTCCGGACCCGGCAGGAAGCTGTACTCGGCGGCGCGCAAGAACCCGAAGCCGTCGCCCAGGATCTCGATGACCCCGGCGCCTTCGCTGCTCTGCTGCCCCGCGTTGGTGGCGCGCAGGATGGCGGCCACCAGGTCGGGTTTCTTCAACGAGCTCGCGTTTTCGACGCTGGCGGCGCGGGCGTAGTGCACGAGGTCAGCCACGGACATCGCTCGAAGGGTTCCAAGATCGGGCATGGCGGGGAGCCAGGGAGGAGGGGGATGCTCCGCGGTTGGCCCGCAGCGGGGCCAGGAGGGCCGAGGAGGCGAGGGGGGGAGGGCTTAGAGCGGCTTGAAGCAGTCCTTGAGGAGCATCAAGAGGCCGGGGTCGTTGGTCTTGAAGCGGCCGCGGGCGATGTCGAGCGCGCCGGGGGCCTTGTTCTTCAACACGAGGTCCGAGAACACGTCCGGGTGTGCTTTCACGACGCAGTCGGCGTCGCCGTCGCGGCCGGCGCTCACCGTGCAGGCCGTGGGGGAGAGCACCATCGTGTACTTGTCGTCGCCGATCGAGAAGTAGTACCGAACGGTCTTCGTCGTCTTGCCGGGAATGAACCGAGCCGCGAGACCGTTGAGGATGGTTTGGGCAGTGGAGGCCATGCGCCGGGCTAACCCGACTCTTCGCCGGGCGCTCCCGGGACCCCCTGGGCCAGCGCGCGGCTGCGGGGGAGTTGACACCGCGGGGTTCGGCCTGTAGAACGCGCGGGAAATCACGGAGTTTGCATGTCTCTCGCCCTGCTCGCCCTGCTCGCCGCTTCCCACCCGGCGGAAGCCAAGAAGAAGACCGAGGAGGTCAGCGCTCCCGCAGCCGCGCCGGCGTCGGACCCCGCGGCGACCCGCACGGCGGCCGAGGCGCTCTGGGCCCAGCGCGGCGACGAAGCGAAGCTCCGCGAGGCGCTCACGAGCTACGAGCAGCTGCTCGCCGCGTCCCCCGGCGACCGCGACGCGCTCTACCACCTGCTCCGCGGCTACTACTTCCTCGGCGATGGCCACCTCACCGACAAGGACCAAAAGCTCGAGGTCTGGGCCAAGGCGATCGGCTACGGCAACCAGTGCCTCGCGCTGAACGCCGAGTACGCGGGCCTGCTCGCGAAGGGCGACGAGGACCCCGCGAGCGCGACCCGCACCCTCACGAAGGACGACGTGCCCTGCGTGTACTGGACGTCCTCCGCGCTCGGCAAGTGGGCTAAGGCCAGCGGCATCGGGCTCACCCTGAAGCACCTGCCGACGGTCAAGGCGTACATGACCAAGGTCGGCGAGCTCGACGCCGCGTACTACTACGACGGCCCGGACCGCTACTGGGGCGCGTACTACGCCGCCATCCCGAGCTTCGCGGGGCAGGACCTCAACAAGTCCAAGGAGTTCTTCGACAAGGCGATCGCCGCGAACCCGTTGTTCCTCGGGAACCACGTGCTGTTGGCCGGCGAGTGGGCCGTGAAGAAGCAGGACAAGGCGACGTTCCAGAAGGAGCTCGAGTGGGTCCTGGCGGCGGACGCCACCGCGATCCCGGACGTGCAGCCCGAGATGGAGGCCGCGCAGCGGCAAGCCAAGGCGCTGCTCGCCGCCATCGACGACAACTTCGCGAACTGACATGGGCGAACCGTACTTTACTGACTCGGCGGACGGCACGAAGCTGCGCATCGTGCGCTCTGGCCCGGCGGCGCCCGAGGGCGGCCGCGACCTGCTGATCGTCCACGGGCTCGCCGAGCACGCCGAGCGCTACAGCCACGTCGCTGCCGCGTTCGCCGGGCGCGGCTGGCGCGTGAGCGTGCTCGAGCTGCGCGGGCACGGCCACTCGGGCGGCAAGCGCGGGCACGTGAACCGCTGGCAAGACTACGTGGACGACGTGAACGCCGCGGTGAAGACCCTGTCGCCGGACTACGCGATGTTCGCGCACTCGATGGGCGGGCTCGTGAGCTTGGAGAGCGTGCGACTGGGCCTCGCGCCGCGCCGGCTGGCGCTTTCGAACCCGCTCCTCGGCGTGCGCGTGCAGGCGCCCGTGGTCAAGGAGAAGGCCGCCCACGTGCTCTCGCGCATCTGGCCGTCGCTCTCGCTCACCAACGAGCTCAACCCCGCGATGCTCTCCCGCGACGCCGCGGTTGGCGAGGCGTACGCGAAGGACACGCTGGTATACAACACCATCACGCCCCGCTGGTACACCGAGATGCGCGACGCCATCACCCGCGTCACCGCGGCGAGCTTCACGCTCCCGGCCCGCTTCCACCTCTCCGAGACCGACCCGATCACCGACCCGCCCGTCTCCCGGGCGCTCGCCAGCAGGAACCCCAGCATGGACGTCCGCGAGTACCCCGGCATGCTCCACGAGCTGGTCAACGAGATCGGCCAGGAGCAGGTGATCAACGACATCGCAGATTGGCTGGAGGCCACGTGAGCGCTGGTCACGACCGCCTCGTCGAGCTGCTCAAGGCGTTGAGCTACCGCCGGATGAAGGTCACCCTCGCTTCCGGCCGGGAGAGCGACTTCTACGTGGACGGCAAGCAGACCACGCTGAACGCCGAGGGCGCCTGGCTGGTCGGCAACCTGATGTTCGAGGCGCTCGACCCGGGCGTGGTCGGCATCGGCGGGCTCGTGGTGGGCGCAGATCCGATCGCCGCTGCGACGGCCGCGGTGAGTTTTCACCGCGGTCGCCCGGTCCACGCGTTCCTGGTCCGCAAGGACGCGAAGGGGCACGGGACGGCGCGGTTCGTGGAGGGGCGCCAGAGCCTGCCCGACGGGTCGAAGGTGTGCATCGTGGAGGACACGGTCACGACCGGCGGGTCGTTGCTCAAGGCCGTCGAGCGCTGCCGGGCCGAGGGGCTCGACGTGGTGCAGACGTTGACCATCGTGGACCGCGAGGAAGGGGGGGCCGAGGCGATCCGCGCCGCGGGGCTCTCGTTCCGGGCGCTGGTCCGGCGGGCCGAGCTCGAGCGGTGAAGCGCGCGATCGCCGTGGTCGGGTTGCTCGCGTTGGGCGGGTGCGCGGCGCGACGCGGGGTTGGCGGGGAGATCGAGGGGCAAGGCCGGCAGCCCGAGGGGTACGCCGCCCGGCTCGCTGTTTGGACCCAGGACGACGTGCTCCACGACGGGTTCGCGACGGTGCTGCGGGTCCGCGCCACGCTGCTCTTGGACGACGTGGTGGACGCGATGAACGCGGAGGCCGCGTCGTGGCAGATCGACGCTGTGCCGATGGCGAGCCCGACTACGCCGACCGTGGTGTTCTCGGCCGCGAGCGAGCTCGATGACCTCGGGTTCAGCACCGCGGACAAACCCGCGGCCTGGCAAGTCGGCCTGCTGGTGGACGGGCAGCGGTGCACGCTCGAGGAGCTGACCGAGACGAAGATCACGGCGATGACGCACCGCCTGTACCCGGAGCTGTCCGCGTGGGACCGCCAGTGGACGGCCCGGTTCTCTGGCTGCCCGGTGCTCGGCGAGACCCAACTCCAAATCGTTGGCGCACACGGGACGCTCGAGTTTGGGTGGCGGGTGGGCGGGGACTCCGTGGTCGCGATGCGCCGGGCGCCTGTGCGGCGGTGACGGCGGGGCCGGTGCCGGTCAGCGTGCTCACGCGGGGCCTGCTACAGGTGAGCTTGCTGTTGTTCTGGCTCGCGTTCGGGATCGCCGGGACCGTCGTGTACGTGTTGCCCCCGGGGCCCCAAGTCACCTTGGTCACCACCGCGTTGGCCGCCCACCTCGGCTCGGCCGGGTTTGGGATCGCCGGGCTCGTCTCCGGTCGGCGGGCGCTCCAGCGCTGGCAGCTGGTCGTCGGGTGGCTGGCGGCCAGCGTGATGACGCTGTCGGGGCTGGCGTTCGGCTGGGTCTGGGTGCTGGTGTCCGGGCTGCCGGCGGCCGGATGACCGCAACTCCGCTCCGGCTGATGATCTACGACCGCACCTGCACCCGCGGGCTCGGGCCGGTAGGGCTGACCCACGCGTGGATCGCGGGCGGCCGGCTGTACAGCGCACTCGGGGCCAGCCCGGGCGCTGCACAAACAAATGGGCCCCAACATCCTGAAATCGCTTGAAGCGGGACGCTCGCTGGCCCCCTCCCGCGCCGTTCCCCGCAGGGTCTGGCGGAGCCGACGTCTTCGGCGGTTTCGCCAGACCGTGCCTTGGAACGGCGCAAAAGAACCGCCGATGCCGACGCGAGGTGTGCCGAGCGTCGGCATCGGCGGCGGCTCGACGCGTGGTCGGGCGTCGCGAGCTGGGGCGAGGCGTTGGATTGGCTCGCCGGGGTCGAGCCCGGTAGGCCGATCGGCGAGATCCAATACTGGGGGCACGGCTTGCCCGGGGCGGTGGTGGTGGGCGGCGAGGCGATGACCAGCGCGGGGCTGGGTGGGCCGCTGGCGTCCAAGTTGGACGGCGTGCGGCTGCGCACGGGGGCGCAGAGCCTGTGGTGGTTTCGGACCTGCAGCACGTTCGCCGGGGCCAACGGGCAGGCGTTCGCGGTCGCCTGGGCCACGTTCTTCCAATGCGACGTCGCCGGGCACACTCACGTGATCGGGCCTTGGCAGAGCGGGCTCCACCGGCTCGCGCCGGGGGCCGAACCCCGTTGGTCGGTGGACGAGGGGGCGGTGCCGGGGGCGGCCGGGCGCCAGGCGTCGTCCGCGCCGTGGCTGCCGAACACCATTCATTGCTTGCAGGGGCAGGTGCCGGGGGGCCAGCCCGGGCGCAATCGAACGAATCTCAGTCTCTCAGATTAGTTACATCGGGCGCGTCACCCCAACGCGACCACCACGGTGCCGACGGCGGCGATGAGGACCAACACCCACCGGAGGGGCGAAAGCGGCTCCCGGAGCACGCGGTTGGCGTAGACGACGGTGAGCAGCGCCGAGAGCGACGCCGGGGGGCTGACCACCGCGACCGGGGCCATGCGGGTGGCCAGCGTGAACGCGACGAAGCCCGCGCTCTCGAACATCGCCATGCCGAAGACCGCGGGCCACGCCGATCGCGGCGGCCACCCGCGCACGTCCCGGCAAAGCAGCACCGGCGCGAGCAACGCCCACTGCGCGATCCACACGCCGGGGACGACGCCGATGACCCCGAGCGCCGGGCGCAGCCGCGCCGTGCCCGCCACCATCACGCCGAAGCCGACGGCGCTCGCCGCTGCCCAGGCCAACGCCCGTCCGCCGGTGCTTGCCTCTGTCGGCTCCCGCGCCGGGGCCAACGCGCCGTTGCCAATAGCGCCGACCAGGATCAGCGCATCGCCGAACGCCTGTGCGCCGGTCGGCCACTCGCCGGTCCAGAGGATCCCCGCGATGGCGGCGGGCACCGCCCATGCCGTGATCATCGGCACGACGCCGGAGAGGCTGCCCTGGGCGAACGCCACCACCATTGCGTAGTACCCGACCGCGCTGCCCACCGCGGTGATGCCCAGATCCACGGTGGAGGGCCAGGCGCGGGGGCCGTCGAACGCCAACGCGAGCGGCAGCAGCAGCAGGCAGCCGAGCCCCTGCGCGTAGAGCAGCGCGCGCAGGCTGCCCAGCGCGATCCCGGCGCGCTGCACGTACACGTTGGCGAGCGCCCAGCTGACCGAGCACGAGAGCGCGAGCAAGACGGCGAGCGGGACGGAGCTTTCAGGCACCGCGCGGCGTAGCGCGGCGAGGCGGGGGCCCACAACCCCGGAGATCAGCGGGCGAGCAGCACCACGGCGGCGGCCACGAGCGCCGAGAACACCACGAGTGCCGCGGTGAGCCCGAGCGTGATGGCGACGAAGCTGCCGAACCCGCCGCGACGCGTCCGCAGGCGGCTCGCGAGCCCGCCGGGCGAGACCGGGGACGCGCTTGCCGGGACGCTGTCCGCCGCGGTCGCGAGCAGCTCGACGGCGTCAACCAGCCGGCTCGCCTCGCGGGCGTCGAGCGGGCCGAGGTCGAACCCGCGGCACGTGAACTTCACCGAGTCCGGCAGGACCTGGACGTTGCGGATGCCCTCGCCCCGCAAGAGCAGGTCGCCGAGCGCTTGGCTCACGCCGGGCGCGTCGAAGAACGCCGCGAGCCAGCGTGGATCGACCCCGCTCGCGACCAGCCCCGGCGGCGCGGGCACGCTCGAGCGCCCCGTCACGCCCATCAACAGCGTCGACAGCCCGTTTGGTGGCCCGATCGCCGCCTGCGTGCGTGGCCGGGCGCTCACGTAGATCTCGAGCTGCGGCCCCTTCGAAAACCAGGCGTTCACCTCGCGACCGTTCACCAGGCACGCCCAGCCGCGGGCGACCGGGGCCAGCGCGCGTCCCGGGCCGAGCTCTGCGAACGCCCGGTCGAGCCGCGCGTTGCGCCGCAGCGTCACGATGACGCCGCCGATGGCCACGGCGGGGAGCATCGTACACAGCCACGTGACGAGCGCGAGCACCGCGACGAACGGGCGGGCGTCTCTTGGCAGCGCGGGGGAGCCCACCGCGAACAGGGCGCACACGAGCACGAGCCAGGCCAGCGCGGCGAGCTGCACCCCGCACCCGATCGCGAACCCGCGGGCGCGGGCGCCAAGGACGCTCACGGGGTCACCCAGGCGCGGGGCCAGCCCGCATCGGCGGCCGCATCTGCCAAGCGAGAGTGAGGCGATCTGGGCAAGCGGGGGGAGCGTACCACACCGCCTGGGGGCCGCGGGTCGCGATACAGAGCCTCGACCCGACCGGAGCCCGGCTTGCTCACCCTGCTCACGCTGCTCGCTTGCGAGGCTGCCGCCGAAGCGCCGGGCGCGCCGCCCGCGAGCGGGTTGCCTGCGCTCGGGCAGGCGGCCGGGGCCCCGACCGCGGCGGTTGGGCCGGCCCTCCGCCTCCCCACCGACTACTCCGCGTCCAGGTCGCTCGCTGCCGCGTCACGAATCGCGCTTGCAGACAAGCGTCGGCCTGTCGTCGAGGCGCTGTTCGCCGCGGCTGGCGTCCGCTACCCGCCGTCCGCGGGGCTCTTCCGAGTGTTCAAGTCCGAGGGCGAGCTCGAGGTATGGGCGGGCCCTGCAACCGACGCCGCCGGGCAGGCCCAGGCCCTTGCGCACGTCGCGACCTGGCAGAT
>CALQBK020000202.1 GCA_943328795.2 Bifidobacterium breve | reverse complement strand
TGGTCATCATGTCTACGGTACTACCACGGTGCCCGACCGACAAGTGCCGTGAGGTGGGCGGCGACCGCAGCGTCCATCGTCGTGGCGAGGTGATCGCAGGCCGCTCGCCAGGCGGTCACATCGGAAAGCCGAAGATCCGTGCGACCGTTCCCGAGGTCGAGGTCTTTTCCGGACCCGAAGTCCTGGTGGGCGATGGCGTTCCGCCAGCGGTTGAGGCCCTCCAGACGAACACGCCGCCCCGGTGTTCGAGCATCAAGCTCGCTCATTCGAGTCCAGAGGGTGATCGCGAGCCGGCTGAAGTCGGAGCCGATGTTGCCCCTCGACGCGCCGCGTCCAGGCGTCCAGCGTCAACGGGTCGCCCCCCGCGGGTCGGTCGGCGAGGATCGCCGTCCCCGCCTCCACGATCCGGGCCGCGCGTGCCATCGGCCCGCCCGACGCCTCCGCGGCGGCGCCCGACAACGACTGGTTCTCGCTCCGGACCAGCAGCGCACCAAGCGCCTCGCGCGCGAGCGCTTGCCCCTGCGCCGTCGGCACCGCGTAGATCACCGGCCACAGGTCCGCCGTGCCGGCCACCACCCGCCCGTCCAGCAGCGCCGCCGCGGCGATCAGCCGTTGCGTCCGCACGACCCGCCGGTCGGGGAGGACGATCCCGGCCTTTCGCATCACTCGCACCGCGTGCGCCAGGTGCGGCCGCGCGTCCACCAGGTCGACGCTGCGGAGCATCCCGGCGAGCGTGTCGAGCGCCGCCATCGCGCCGGGCACCGGCTCGGGAGGCGGGCCCTGGACGCCCCAGCCCTCGACCAAGAGCTGCTCCAGGAACGGGTCGCCGACCGGCTCGACGAACGCGCGGAGCAAGAACCGGTCCGCGAACGCCGCGAGCGACTCGTCCTCCGGCAGCGCGTTGCTCGCCCCGACCGCCACGCGCAGCGGCACGGCCCGGACCGTGTGCCCGCGGCGGAACACCCGCTCGTTCAAGAGCCCGAGCAGCGTGTTCAGGATCGCCGTCGACCCGAGGAACACCTCGTCCAAGAACGCGATCTCGGCCTCGGGGAGCATCCCGGACGTCTCGACCTCCACCGTCCCTTCTCGCAGCTTCCGCAGGTCGATCGGCCCGAAGATCTCGTTGGGCTAGGTGAAGCGCCCGAGCAGGTACTCGAACGTGCGCCCGCCGAGCGCCCGGGCGACGCGCCGCGCGGCCTCGGACTTCGCGGTCCCGGGCGGCCCGATCACGAGCAAGTGCTCACCGGCGACGGCGGCGAGCACGAGGGCTTCCACGAGCGTCTCGCGCTCGACCAGGCCCCTCCGCGCCGAGAGGATCGCGGCCTTGAGCGTCTCCACGGCGGGTCCCAGGTTTTCGACGGATGGCAGCGGAGGGCGGGCGGACTCGGGCATGGCCCGTGAGTATACAGTGCCATCATGTTGCCCCCAAAGCCCTCCATCGCAGCCAACGCCCACGTCCGGTCCCTCGCCGAGTACCACGAGCGCTACGCCGCCAGCATCGCGGACCCCGCCTCGTTTTGGCAGGAGGAAGCAAAAGCGCTCGACTGGTTCCGACCCGCGGACGAGGTCATGCACTTCGACCCGTTCACGGGGGACATCTCCTGGTTCCGCGGGGGGCAGCTGAACGCCTGCTACAACTGCGTAGACCGCCACGCGATCCGAACCCCCGATCGCACCGCGCTGATCTGGGCCGCCAACGCGCCGGGGGAGTACTCGCACATCTCGTTCCGGGAGCTGCTCCAGCGCGTGTCCCGGTTCGCGAACCTGCTGAAAGAGCTCGGCGTCCGGAAGGGCGACCGCGTGTGCTTGTACCTCCCGATGATCCCCGAGCTCGCGGTCGCGGTGCTCGCGTGCGCGCGTATCGGCGCGGTTCACTCGGTGGTGTTCGCCGGCTTCTCGTCCGAGGCCCTGCGTGATCGCATCCTGGACGCGCGCTCGTCGGTGCTGGTCACCGCGAACGAGGGGCTCCGCGGGGACAAGGTGATCCCGCTCAAGGCGATCGTCGACCGCGCGATCGAGGGGCTCGCGCTCGTCAAGCACGTGCTCGTCGCGCGGCGCACCGGCACCGAAGTGCCGATGGAGCACGGGCGGGACCAGTGGCTCGACCCCGAGCTCGCCCGCCAGCGCCCGTATTGCCCCGTCGAGTGGATGGACGCCGAGGACCCGCTGTTCATCCTCTACACGTCCGGCTCGACCGGGAAGCCGAAGGGCGTGCTCCACACCACGGGCGGCTACCTGCTCTACGCGGCGCGCACGTTCCACTACGTGTTCGACGCCAAGGAGACGGACGTCCACTTCTGCGCCGCGGACATCGGCTGGGTCACGGGGCACAGCTACATCCTGTACGGGCCGCTCTGCAACGCTGTCCCCAGCGTGATCTTCGAGTCCATCCCGACCTTCCCGGACGCCAGCCGGTACTGGCAGGTCGTCGACGACCTCGGCGCGACTACGCTCTACGTCGCCCCGACGGCCCTGCGCGCGCTGATGCGGTTCGGCGACGGGCCGGTCACCCGCACGTCCCGGAGCTCCCTACGGATCCTCGGCTCGGTCGGCGAGCCCATCAACCCCGAGGTCTGGCGCTGGTTCCACGACGTGTGCGGCGACAAGCGGTGCGCGGTCGTCGACACGTGGTGGCAGACGGAGACCGGGGGCGTCCTGTTGAGCGCGCTCCCCGGCGCCACGCCCGTGGAGCCGGGATCGGCGTCGTTGCCCTTGTTCGGCGTTCGGCCGGTGATCGTCGATGACGCCGGCGTCGAGCTCCTCGGCAACGACGTGTCCGGCAAGCTCTGCATCGCTGGGTCCTGGCCGGGGCAGGCCCGGACGATCTTCGGCGATCACGGCCGCTTCGTCGAGACCTACTTCGCGACCTACCCCGGGTACTACCTGACCGGGGACGGCTGCCGCCGGGACGCGAACGGCAACTACTGGATCACCGGCCGCGTGGACGACGTCCTCAACGTGTCGGGTCACCGGCTGGGCACCGCGGAGGTCGAGAGCGCCCTCGTCGCGCACCCCGCGGTCGTGGAGGCCGCGGTGGTCGGCTACCCGCACGCGCTCAAGGGCACCGGCATCCGCGCGTACGTCGTGACGCGGCCCGACGAGGAGGTGACCGTGCCCGACCTGCAGGCGCAGGTGCGCGCGGCGATCGGGGCGTTCGCCGTGCCCGACCAGGTCGTGATCGTGCCGGGGCTCCCGAAGACGCGTTCTGGGAAGATCATGCGCCGGATCCTCCGCAAGATCGCCGAGGGGGAGACCCGGGAGTTCGGCGACCTCGCGACCCTCGCCGACCCAGACGTCGTCGGACAGATCCTGCTCCTGTGCTTGGATCTCTGAGCCCGGTCCGCGTCACCACGGCGACCGGATGGACGACCTGCCTCGGCTTCGGACCGCCGGAAGCCCACCACCCTCCGGGTGTGCTCCGCGCGCTCCGTGGTGCCATCCCCGTCCGGAGCGCCTACTGGTCCGTCAGGTCGTCGGTCATCCGCGCCTCCGCGAGCATCGGCAAACAAGCGCTGCGAGGATGAGAAGCGCACCGGATCCCGATCCGGCCGCGGTCGCGCATCCCGGCGTGGCGTGGGAGCCACCCGTGTCGGGGGCGGGGGCCAAGTCCGCCAACAGCGTCGTCGCGAGGTACACGTAGCCGCCCGACATCACGACGTCCCCCAAACCGTCCCGGTCAATGTCGCCCGCCGCCCAACCCCCTGGACCGCGGAAGGGCCGTCGAAGCGGTTCCGCGGCGATCCCATCCGGGGTGCCGAGGAAGATCTCCGGCTCGCTGCTAACGCCCGCGATCACGTCGGCCATGCCATCCGCGTTGATGTCGCCGGCCGGAGCGACGGCATAGCCGTACAAGCCTTCGACATCGAGCCGGGTGCGAGCCGCAGACGGCGCCGCAGGCACACCCTCTGGGCCCCCGAGGAACAGTCGAGCCTCACCCCGGCAGTCGTCGGGCCCGCAGTCTCTAGGGAAGTCGGGTCGCGGCGTCCCGATCAGCACGTCGTCGTATCCATCTCCATTCGTGTCACCGACTCCGGCGACCGACCACGTCATCCCGACGGTCTCGAGTACGGTGGTGGCGTCGTCACCGAAGCCCGCCTCCGAGCCGTAGAAGACCTGGGTGTACCCGCTGTTCCCACCGACGATGATATCGGGCCAACCGTCGCTGTTTACGTCCCCGGCGCCGTCAACCACGAACCCAAACACGTCCAGCGCATCCCCTGGATTGTCCCGCGCATGCAGCTCGGTGGCACTTCCGTCGGCCCGAGGCCCGTCGACCGACCCGAGGTAGATCACGACCCGACTCGGCGAGTCGCCGTACTCGGGCATGCCGACGACAAGGTCTTCGAAGCCGTCACGGTTCACGTCCCCGGCGTTCCCGATGGACGCCACGCCGTCACTTGGCGCCGGGAGCATCCAGGTCGCGGGCTCCGCCGGCCCGTCGGGTCCCCCGGGGTACCCGAACACCTGCTGGGTGTCGTGATCGGTTGCGAAAACGTCGTCGAAGCCGTCCCCGTTCACGTCCGCGGCCGCGATCGGGATCGCCTCCCGGGCGATCTCTTCGTACCCCAAGTGGAGGTATACATCCGCATCGTCCTCCTTGAAGCCATCGGCGGTGCCCTGCCAAGTGTACACAAGCGCATCCTCCTCCTGCTCCGCCATGAACACGTCGGGGTAGCCGTCCCCGTTCACGTCGATGTCCCCGATCACGCTGAACGCGGTCTTGCCGAGCACGTAGTCCGCGTCGTCTATGGAGAGCGCGATCGGGACTCGCTCGGCTCCCTCGTACGACAGGGAGGTGGCCGGTTGGGTGCATGCGAGGAGGTAGAAGTGCATCATCCGATCCTCTTCACGAGACCGAGATCTATGCGGCCCCGATCAGGGCCGCTTGCGCAATCCCGCCCCCACGTTACCGCGCCGGGTTCTTTCCACTTCTCACGTGACGTCCAAGGTGCCGCGCAACGCGCGGTGAAACGGGAAGCTGGTTGAATTCCAGCGCGGCCCCCGCCACTGTAACCGGGTACGCGTCGCTCATTGTCCAGCTTCAAGGCTGACACGCCACCGGGATTTCCTGGGAAGGCGGAGCGACTGCGGATGATCCGGGAGCCAGGAGACCGGCCTTGGCGTTCTTTGCCGCCGTCCTTCGGGGTGCGTGATGGGGCGTGCCGTTTGGCGCGTCCCTTCTCCACAGGGACGGCCGGATGGCCGTTGCTCCTCTCGCTCCTCCTACACACCGCGCTCGCTGACTCCCCCGACGGGGCGACCGCGACCGTTGACGTGAGCGCCGCTCCGTCCGGCGCCGGGTCGGCGACGCTGACGTCCGTGCCGCTTGGCCCTGACGAGGCAGGCGGCAGCGACCTGGCCGGCCTGCTCGACCACGTCCCCGGCGCGACGGTGCGGCGGCTCGGTGGGCTCGGCGACTTCGCTGCGGTGCGGCTCCGCGGCTCGACGTTCCAGCAGGTCGAGCTGTTCTTGGACGGCGTCCCGCTCAACCCGAACGGCGACAGCGTGATCGACCTCTCGACGCTCCCCGTGGCGAGCTTCTCCGAGATGCTCGTCTACCGCGGGTTTTCGCCGGCACGCTACGGCTCTGCGGCGATGGGCGGGGTGATCGACCTCCTGACGGCGACCCACGCGCCGGCTTCGCTCGGCATCTCGGGAGGCTCGTGGGGGACCGTCCACAGCTTCGGGGCGGTGCAGCCCTGCCTCGGGCAGACCGACGTGCTGCTCACCTTCGACCAGCTGCACACGAACGGCGACTGGCCCTACTTCGACGACCAAGGCACGGAGTTCAACCGCTTCGACGACCGCACGCCGCTGCGCGAGCACAACCGCATCGACCGGGCGAGCGGCGTCGCGCGGATCCGGACGCGTGCGCCGGCCGCCGGCGCGACGGTCTCGCTGATGGACGTGCCGAGCTGGACCTCGCAGGAGCTCCCCGGGCCGATCTCCAACCCCTCGGCCGACGCGACCTGGGCGGGGCTCCGCAACCTGCTGGTGGTCGACACGGAGGTGCGTCACCAGGGCCGTCGCCGGGCAAGCGGCTTCGTGCCCGGCTGGCGGGCGCAGCCCCGGGCGTGGTGGCTGTACCGCGACGAGGTGCTGCACGACCCGCTCGGCGAGCTCTCGCCGGGCGAGAAGTGGACGCGCGGGGTGTGGAACACCGGGGGGGCGTCGATCGAGGGCGTGAGGCTGCCCGCGCGCTGGCTCAGCGTGGGCCTGCTCGCGCGGGGGCGGCAGGATGACTTCCGGCCCTTTGACCTGCTCCAGTCCGCCGGCGGGCAGGGGGTGGGGGACGGCGAGCGCATCCGGCGGGCGCTCACCGCCGCCCTGTCGGCCGACGCCTGGGTGCGCCCCGGGCTCGGGACCGTCACGCTCTCGCCGGTGCTCCAGGTCGACGTGCTCGACAGTCACCAGCTCGGCGACGTGCCGTTCGAGGCGTCCCCGGTCTCGCCCGGGACGGATGACCTCGAGGCCTACGTGCTCCCCCGGGGTGCCGTGGCCTGGGCGGTAGCCGGCCCGCTGACCCTGCGCGGGAGCGCTGGGCTCTACGTCCGCCCGCCCGAGCTCACCGAGCTGTTCGGGGACCAGGGCGTCGTGGTGGGCAACACCGATCTCGTCGCCGAGCACGGCTTCGGCGTAGAGGTCGGCGCCCACGTCGCCGACACCGCGGTCGGTCCCCTCACGGTGGGGGCCGACGCCGCCTATGCCCGCCAGCGCGTGCACGACCTCATCACGTGGGTGCCGAACTCCCAGCAGACCGAGCACGCGGTGAACCTCGACGAGGCCTACATCCGCGCGCTCGAAGGGGCGTTGAACCTCGGCTTGACCGGCCACCTGGCCGGGGTGATCGCGTCGATCCGGTCGGCCTCGTCCGTCACGCAGCTGCTCGCCCGGAACCTGGACACCCGCGCCACCTACTCCAACAACCAGCTGCCGAACTTGCCCCCGTGGGACGTGTCACAGACGACCACGTTGTCCATGTCCACGGGATGGTTGGACAGCCTGGCGGTGTCCCACAGCTGGACGTACGCGTCCGGCACGTTCCAGGACGCGGCGAACCAGGTGCCCACCGCGCCTCGGAACCTCCACGGCCTCGGCCTCTCGGTCCGGCCGGCCCGCGGGCTCCCGACGCTCGAGGCCAGCGTCCTCAACCTCTTCGACGTCCGCGGGGCCGCGATCGACCGGAACCCGCTGGACCCGGACGACAACACCCTCGTCGTCAAGCCCCTCACCGACTTCGTCGGCTACCCTCTCCCTGGACGTACCGTGATGGTCACGGTGCGCTGGGAAGAATTCACCCAGGACTAAGCATGCGTCTCTCTGCACTCCTCCTCCTCCCGCTCCCTCTGACCCTCCTGGCCGCCTGCGACCCCAAGGTCGGGGACAGCACGGACACCGCGGACACCGACACGGACACCGACACGGACACTGACACGGACACCGACACGGACACCGACACGGACACCGACGCGGACTTCACCATCGTCGCGACCACGACGGACTACACCACCGGCGCCCTCGTCACCATCTCGTCCTCCGGCGCGCTCACCGACAGCATCCTCC
>CALQBK020000201.1 GCA_943328795.2 Bifidobacterium breve | reverse complement strand
TGGCCGGGGAGTACACGATCGCCCCGCAGGATGTCAAGCGGAAGTACGATTTTCCGGCGGCGACGGCCCGGACGAGGGCCCAAGCGGGGTTGACTTGACCCGTCAAGATGTATATGGTGATTCCACTGGAGGTCCCATGCGACTCGACGCCTCGACCCTCGAAGAACTCGCAGCCTTCTTCAACCGCCGGCTGCCCGACGGCGCGGGCTCGGTAGCGGACGCGTGTGGCCTCGCTCGGCCGGAGGGCCACGGGCTCGCGGCATGGCACGGGCTGGTCCTCCGCGCAGAGGCTGCCGGACGCCTCCCGGCGCTGGCAGCCGCGGTCTCCCGCGCCTTGCCCGGCGACGAGAACGCCGAGCGAGCCGCGAAGGACCTGGCGCCGAGCCGCTCCTGGGGCGTGGTGGGCGCCGTGGCGGCGCTCGCGCTCGTGGTGGTCGGCGTCGGCGTCGCGCTCTCGGCAGGCACCGCCCAGGCGGAGATCCGCCCCGAGCCCGTCGCCGTAGCCGCGCCAGAGTCCGCGCCGGCCGCGGTCACTGCAGTCGCCCCGGAGTCGGCGCCGGCCCCGGCCGCGGCGGCCCCTCCCAAGACCTCCGTCGGAGCTCTTGGCACACCATCTCCCAATTCCTCCGTCGGCAGTTTTGGTAGATCGGGCGGGTCGACGCTGCCGCCGTCGTCGAAGGTGCCGCGGTCGGGGTGCAGGTCGGTGAACGGCGGGACGGTGGGGTGGTGGTACGCCGGGCAGGCGGCGCCCGGCCTTGCGGGCGAGACGATCACGCTCTCCCGCGGCGCGAACGTCCGCGCCGATGTCCCCACCGCCGCGGGGCACTGGCGGCTCGCTGAGCCCGTCGGCTGCGGGCTCGAGGCCGGCGACCGGGTGACGCTGGGGGAGGTCCGCGCGATCCCGGGTGGTGTGTGGGTCGAGTTCAAGGGGTGATAAACCCCGGTGATGTCCACCGCTGACCTCATCCTCGCGATCGACCAGGGAACCACCAGCTCCCGGGCGATGCTCGTCGACCACCAGAGCCGCGTCGTCGCGAGCCACAGCGTCGAGTTCCCGAACTACTTCCCGTCGCCCGGCGAGGTCGAGCACGACGCGGACGAGATCTGGGCCTCGGTCGCGGCCGCTGTCGGCGGCGTGCTCGCAAAGGTGCACCCGAGCCGTATCGCCGGCATCGGGATCACCAACCAACGCGAGACGTCGGTGTTCTGGGACGGCCAGTCCGGCAAGCCGGCGCACCGCGCGCTCGTGTGGCAGGACAGGCGCACCGCCGCCCGCTGCGAGGAGCTGAAGGCCGCCGGCTGGGAGGAGAAGGTGCGCAAGCGCACCGGCCTCGTGCTCGACCCGTACTTCTCTGGGACGAAGGCCGAGTGGATGCTGAAGAACGTCCCCGGCATCGCGGCGGGCGCGCGCTCCGGGGCGTTGAAGTACGGCACGATCGACAGCTTCATCGCGTTCAAGCTGACCGGCCGGCACGTCACCGACCCGTCGAACGCGAGCCGCACCCTGTTGTACGACATCCACCGCGGTGTGTGGGACGAAGCCCTGGTCGAGCTGCTCGGCGTGCCGATGCGGTGCTTGCCGGACGTCGTCGACAACGCCGGGATCATCGGCGTCACGCGCGGCGTCGGGTTCTTGCCGGACGGCATCCCGGTCGCGGGCATGGCAGGCGACCAGCAGTCGGCGCTGTTCGGGCAAGCGTGCTTCGACCCCGGGGAGGCCAAGTGCACCTACGGCACTGGCGCCTTCTTGCTGATGAACACCGGCAAGAAGGCCGTGCCCTCGGCGAACGGCATGCTGACCACCATCGCGTGGCGGCTCGGCGGGGAGACCACCTACGCGCTCGAAGGCAGCGCGTTCGTCGCTGGCGCCGCGGTGCAGTGGCTGCGCGACGGGCTCGGCATCATCCGCAAGTCTGCCGACGTCGAGGCCCTCGCCCAGACCGTGCCGGACAACGGCGGCGTGAGCTTCGTCCCGGCGCTGGCTGGGCTCGGGGCACCCCACTGGCGGCCGGACGCCCGCGGCGTGCTCTGCGGCCTCACCCGCGGGAGCAACGCCGGCCACGTCGCCCGCGCGGTGCTGGAGGGCATCGCGCTGCAGATCACCGACATCCTGGGCGCGATGGAGAGCGACAGCAAGGCGAACGGTGGCGCGCCGCTGGCCCGGCTCAAGGTGGACGGCGGCGCGGCCGAGAACGCGCTGTTGATGCAGTTCCAGGCCGATGTGCTCGGCGTGGGGTGCGTGCGGCCGACCAACTTGGAGACCACCGCGATGGGCGCTGCGTACCTGGCTGGGTTGGGGGTCGGGTTCTGGAAGGGCCTCGACGACGTGCGGGCCGCCTGGGTGGAGGACCGGAGCTGGGCGGCGACGATGGCGGCCGGGGAGCGGGCCGACCGCCGCCGGGCGTGGGTGGCCGCGGTGGCGCGCGCATGATGCTCCTGGCCTGGCTCATCGCAGCCGCGCACGCGTGTGATCTCGGCGCGAGCATCGCGGCGCTGAAGGACACCGGCGGCAAGGAGGACTACCTGTGCGCAGCCGCCGATCCGGGCGGGGCCACGGCGCTCGTCACCGCGCTGGATGGCCTGCAAGGCACCGTGGAGGAGCTCGACGGCCCGCGCGGGCGGTACACCCGGGCGATCACCCTGTGGCTCTTGCAGCAGGACGTTGGTTGGGACGCGGTGCTCGTGCGCCGGCTCTCGGCGGATGACCGCCGGCTCCTGAGCGACGGGGTGCGTGCCCGCCGTGGCCGCCCGTCCCCTTCGCCCGCGCACGACGCGATCTTCAAGAACTTGCCTTGGTACAAGCCCGACGCCGGGTACACCGACGGGCGGTTGAGCCCGGACGACCGCGCGAAGATCGCGCTGGCCGACAACCCGCCGCCGGTGCCGGCCCCGGTCGCGAAGGTGAACGAGGTGGAGGAGGCGCGGCGGGAGGCCGCAGCCGCGCAGGCCGCCCGTGACGCGCAGCCGATGAGCTTGTGCGGGTGCGCCACGAGTGGGCAGGGGAGCGCGCTCGGGGCGCTCGGCGCTGGGCTGCTGCTGGTGCGCCGCCGGCGGGCTGGCGGCACATCCTGGGCTAGGACACCGGCAGCCGGCGCACGTTCGCTGCGACCTTGAACGGCGCGCCGGTGGCGGCTTGGACCTGCTCGACGGTCAGGTCGTCCGCGATCTCGGTGAGCGTGAGCCCCCCGTCGAACGTGAACACGCCGTAGTCGGTGATCAGCAGGTGGACGCACCCAACGCCCGTGAGCGGCAGCGTGCAGTTGCGCAGCAGCTTGGCTTCGCCCTTCGCGTTGTGCTCCATCGTCACCACCACGCGGCGGGCGCCCGCGACCAGGTCCATCGCGCCGCCCATCCCCTTGACCATCTTGCCGGGGATCATCCAGTTGGCGAGGTCGCCCGAGGCGCTCACCTGCATCGCGCCGAGGATCGTGAGGTCCACGTGGCCACCGCGGATCATCGCAAAGCTGTCCGCCGAGCTGAAGAAGCTGGCGCCCGGCAGCGCCGTGACGGTCTGCTTCCCGGCGTTGATCAAGTCGGCGTCGACGTGCGCCTCGTCCGGGAACGGGCCCATGCCGAGGAGCCCGTTCTCGCTCTGGAACACCACGTCCATGCCGTTGGGCACGTGGTTCGCGACCAGCGTCGGGATGCCGATGCCGAGGTTCACGTAGAAGCCGTCGCGGAGCTCTTCCGAGGCGCGGGTGACGATGCCATCGCGGGTGAGGGGCATGACTACTCCTTCCCCGTGGGGGCGAGCACGGTTCGCTTCTCGATGCGCTTCTCGTAGCTCTTGCCGACGATCAGCCGCTGGACGAAGATGCCGGGGGTGTGGACGTTGTCGGCGTCGATCTCGTCCACGAGCTCCTCGACCTCGGCGATGGTGACCTTCGCGGCGGTCGCCATCATCGGGTTGAAGTTCCGGGCGGTGGCGCGGTACTGCAGGTTGCCGTGGCGGTCAGCACGCCACGCCTTCACGATCGCGAAGTCCGCGTACAGGCTGCGCTCCATCACGTAGGGCCGGCCGTCGAACCAGCGCGTGTCCTTGCCATCGGCCACCACGGTGCCGTAGCCGGTCGCGGTGAAGAACGCGGGGATGCCCGCGCCGCCTGCCCGGATGCGCTCGGCCAGCGTGCCCTGGGGGCACAGCTCGACTTGCAGCTCGCCCGACATGAACTGGCGCTCGAATTCCTTGTTCTCGCCGACGTACGAGCTGATCATCTTCTTGACCTGGCGCGTGCGGAGCAGCACGCCGAGGCCGAAGTCGTCGACCCCCGCGTTGTTCGAGACGAAGGTGAGGCCCTTCACCCCGAGGTCGCGGATCGCGAAGATCAGGGTCTCGGGGATGCCGCACAGCCCGAACCCGCCGGCCATGATGACCGCGTTGTCAGGGATGTCGGCCACGGCGGACGCGGCGTCGGGGACCAGCTTGTTCATGCCGCCGGCCTATCACAGGCGGTCGGTCAGAGCAGCTGTCGGAGGAACCCCATCATCTTCGACGTGTAGTCGTCGTAGAGCTCGTGATCGGCCGCCATCACCTCGATCTCCGCGGCGATCGCCTCTCGTTGCGTGTCCGACAGCGCTGCGAGCGCGGTGGACTGCAACGTGGCGTTCACCACCGCCCCGGGCGCCAGCCACAGGTCGTCCTCGTCCACGAACCCGCCGGCGCGGAGGTCGTCGGCGATCGCTGCGCTCGAGGCTTCGTCTACCCCCGCGACGCGCATGAACCGCTGGTCGTAGAGCGGGGTCGCGGGGTGAACAACCAGCGCGTTCTCGACGCTCCGGGCGTCGAGCCCCGCCGCGAAGCCGGTGGCGTCTGCCTCTGCGGTGGGGAACACCGAGTCGGCCGCGGCCAAGAACCAAGCCGTCGGGGCGTGGGTGGCCTCCAGCGTCGAGGCCCGGCCGGGCGCGCAGTACGCGACCACCGCGTTTGCAGGCAACGTGAGCCCGACCGCGTGGGCGAACTGTCCGCCGCTCGACATCCCCATCGCTACGATGGGCGTGCCCGCGGCGATGCTCCCTTGGCTGCGGAGGAGCTCGACGAGCTCGGCTACGGCCGCGAGGTCCGTGTTGCTCGCGTTCGCGGGGTCATCATCCCACCCGCCCGAGCCAGCGGTGGACGCGAGCGTCGAGTCCATCGCTACGATCGCGTAGTTCGCGTCCATCAGCGCGTGCGCGAGGTACGCGCCGGAGTTGGATCGCAGCTGCGCGTGGTCGTAGCTCGCCCCGTGTAAGTAGAGGACCAGCGCGGACGGGTCCGGCGGGAGCCATTGCAGCACCGCGCGGTCGCCCGACGGGAGCGGCACGGTCGCCTCCTCCAGGTCGCGGGCGTCCTCCCAGGTCTCGACGCGGATCGAGAGGTCGGCCGTGGGCATCGCCACCGCGCTGTTCCACTCGGTCGGGTCGTACAGCGGGCTCGCGTCTTCGGGGACCACCCAAGAGTCGACCAGGTCGTGCTGGGGGTCGATGTCAGCCCAGGCGTGGGGGCCATCGCCGGCCGGGTAGTCGCCGGCGCCGAAGCCGTCGTACACAGTGAGGCGGTACGTCGAGTGGAGCTCTACTTCCGGCGCGGGGGCCGCGCGCGGGCTCCCCGGCGTGCTCGCGCAGGCAGGGGCGGCGAGGAGCCCGGCCAGCAACCCGGCGCGCGCCGCGGCCCGGGCCAAGCGGGCGGACCGTCGGACGGCGAGAGCGTAGGCGTGCATACCCAAGCTTCGCTTCGACGGGGACCTCACGTTGGACAGGCACACCACGGACGAGCTGCTCGGGACGTTGTCGTGCTTGACAGAGGTGAGCGGGAGCGTGACCGTCGAGGAGTCCACGGACCTGACGTCGTTCCAAGGCCTCGACGCGCTCGCCATTGTCGGCGGAGACCTCACGGTCGACAACTTCATCGGGGACTCGTTCACCACGCTCTCCGGCCTAGAGGCGCTCACGACGGTCGGCGGGAGCGTGAACCTCTGGTACTGCGAGGTGTTGACCGACTTGGCGGCGCTTGGTGGGTTGACCTCGGTCGGGGGGAATTTGTCGGTGTTCGGCGCCACGGACCTCACAGACCTCTCCGAGTTCGAGTCGCTCGAGTCGGTTGGCGGCAACGTGTCCCTCGGTCGCCTGATGCGGCTCCAGCGCGTCACCGGCTTCCCGGCGCTCACGACGGTTGGCGGCGACTTGCAGATCACTGAGACCCAAATTGCGACCCTCGATGGGTTTCCCGCGTTGCGCTCGGTTGGGGGCGCGCTGCAAGTGGACAGCAACGGTGGGCTCACGGAGGTCGAAGGCTTCGGGGCGCTCACGGAGGTGGGCACGCTCACGATTGAAGACAACGGCGGCTTGTCCGGCTTGTCCGGCTTGGGCGGGATCACCACGGTCCACGATGACGTCAACATCACCAACAATGACGTCTTGGCAAGCTTGTCCGGCTTGGACGCCCTCTCCGAGGTCGGCGCGAGCGTCACCATCTCTGGGAACGACAGCCTGCTGGACTTCCAGGGCCTCGGGGCGTTGACCAACGTGGAGGGGGTGTTGGAGGTGACCTCCAGCCCGGTCGTGGACTTCACGGGGCTCGAGTCGCTGGCCTCGGTTGGCAGCAACATCATGGTCAACAACAACGCGTCGCTGGTGAGCTTCGCAGGGTTGGAGTCGCTCGAGACCGTGGACGGCAACATCTACGTCGAGGTGAACGAGACCCTGTGTGAGGACGACGTGACCGACTGGGTCGCGGGGTTGAGCGCGTTCACCGGGGTCGTCACGACGTCCGAGAACAACGGCGACTGCCCCTGACGGTCACGGGTCCATCGCCTCTACGAGCAGCTCCGTGCGCTGCTTGGTGAGCCGGGAGAGGCAGCCGCTGTACACCATCGGCGCCATCGAGCCCCCGCCGAACGAGTCCAACTCCAGCGCGCACTCGGCGTCCCTGTACGCGATCCAAGCGAGCTCGACCTTCTTCAGCTTGGCCTTGTACGCGGGCCCCCGGTCCGCGCCGAGCTTCTTGTACGCGTCGTTCAACGCCTGGTCAGCCGTCTCGTAGGCTTGTGCGGCGCAGTAGTTCGCGTCCTGCTGCGCGAGGTTGCCGAGGTTCTCGGGGGAGCAGTCGGGGACGTCGTCAGCGGCGTGGGCCGTGCAGGTGAGGAGCAGGGCTGCAGCGAGGGCTCGGGGGAGGCGCATAGGAGACCGGGTGTGCGCCCATCATAGCTGCGCGCCGGGCGTGGCGCAGGCGGCGACGTGCGCGGCGTCACCGCCCCGGCAGCGGGATGAACTCCGTCTCGCCGGGGACGGTTGGGAACCGCCCTGCGACCCAATCTTCGCCAGCCAATTGGAGTCGTTCGGGGCGCGACGACACGAAGTTCCAAGAGAGCGTTCGTGGACCGTCCAGCGGCTCCCCGCCGACCAGCACGACCCGGCCCGGGCCGCGGATCATCACGGCGCCGTCGAGCACGGCGAGGTGCAGGGGACGAAGCTGCTCCCCGTCAATCCACACGTCCCCCGTGACCGCGAACAGCGCGGCCTCGGGCGCGAGCGCGGGCAACCGGTGCTCGCCGGCGGGGATTGCCAGGTCCAGGTACAGCGCCGGGATGGGGGTGACCACCGCCGAGCGGACCCCGCTCACCTCGCCGAGCAGCACCTTGGCTTGGATCTCGCC
>CALQBK020000200.1 GCA_943328795.2 Bifidobacterium breve | reverse complement strand
TCGACGGCCAGGACCCCTACCTGGCGGGCGCGCCGACGTGGTACGCCGACGACGACGCAGACGGCTACGGCGACGCCACGAGCGCGGACATCGCCTGCCACGCCCCGCGCGGCACGGTCGCGGACGCCACGGACTGCGACGACGCGGACGCCTCTCGCAACCCCGGCGCGCTCGAGGTGTGCGATGACGTCGACGACGACTGCGACGGGCTCACCGATGGGCAGGACGACTCGCTGAGCGGCGGGGGGGCCTACTACCTGGACATCGACGGCGACGGGTTTGGAGATCCCGCTACCGCCGAGGTCTTCTGCAATTGGCCGGATGGCTTCGTCGGCATCGCGACGGACTGCGACGACGGCGACGCCGCGGTCTACCCTGGCGCGGGCGAGACCTGCGACGGCGTGGACAACGACTGTGATGGCCTCACCGACGACGACGACCCCGACGTGGCGCTCACCACCTTCTACGCCGACGCGGACGGCGACAGCTACGGCGACCTCGCCCGCCCGACCGACGCCTGCTCGGCGCCGTCTGGCTACGTCGCCAACGCGCTGGACTGCGACGACACCGATGCCACTTCCGGCTCCTGCGGCTACCCGGCGGACTGTCGAGAAGTGCTCGCCTTGGATCCCGGCGCCCTGTCCGGCACGTCCTGGATCGATCCAGACGGCGACGGCGTCCCCGTGGACGTGAGCTGCGACATGGACACGGACGGCGGCGGGTGGACGATCCTGGCCGACGAGGACTACGCCTCCGACGCCTGCCCGGGCGAGTGGACCTTGGACGCCACGGAAGGGCTCTGCGCCGGCGCCTACTTGAACGGCGGCGTGGAGTCGGCGACCTGGAGCGCGCTGGGGGTCACCTGGTCCGAGGTCCAGGTCCGGGTCGTCGCTCGGCAGTACTCCAGCCTCGACGCGTACAGCTGCGCGATCGCCGACATCGAGCAGCACTACATGGACGGCGTCTCGGTCACGCACGGGTCGGCGGGCGCGCGGGAGCACATCTGGTCGTACGCGATGGCGCGGGACTCGGGGTCCGGGGCGCCGGAGGAGTGTCCGGATCAAGGAGGCTACTCCGCTCCCTCGTTCGTTGGCGCGGACGGGTCCTGCGCGACCGCCAACCCCTGGACCTCCTGGGGGCACGGCACCTGGTACGGAGGAGAGCTCTTTGACGAGCTGGAGCAGGTCGCGTTGAGCGGGGCCACGACGGACGACGTCGAGGTGCGCATCTTCGCGGATCAGCCCACCTCGGACGAGGACGTCGGCATCACCCGGGTGTACATCGCGGTCCGGTAGGAGCCCGCCTCGCCCTCGTCGCCGGCGGCAACCCAGCCCACATGTAACGCTGCTCAGTCTCTGAGTTTCGTTCGATCAGCACCGATCGATGAGCACCCGCCGATTCTTCGCCCGCGGCCAGGCCGTGTCGACTACATTGTCGGCTCGCTGTGAGGAACTCCGTGCGACGGCTCGGTCTGCTGGGCTTCACGGCCCCGCGCGGCAGCGCGGGCGCGGCCTCGAAGATCCAGCTCGGGTTTGCGTGGGTCCTGGCGATCGCCGCGTTCTCGCTGTGCGTGTCGCTGGCGCACCGGGCCGCCGTGTTGGAGCCGATGCGCGATGACAGTCGCACCTTCCTCTGCGCGACGCGCCTCGCCTTCCAAGGGGGCTCACCCTACGCGCTCGACGAGCTCACCACCTCCTGCCGGGGCTGGACCCACGGCAATTCGATCGTCCAACCGTTCTTCTACCCGCCGCCGTTCCTGGCCCTGGCGGCTTGGACGCTCGCGTTTCCAGGCTACCCGCTGGCCGGGGTCGCGTGGGCGTGGCTCAACGCCCTCGGCATCCTCGTCCTCGCCTGGCGGCTCTCTGCATGGTCCCGGCTGTCCCTCCCGCTCTGCCTCCTCGGCACGAGCGCGTACTACCCGACCCTCTTCAACCAACAGGTCGGCAACGTGAACGTCGCGTTGACGGTTGTGTTGCTGGAGTCGGTCATGCGAATCAGCGGGCCTTGGCTCGCGATCGGGGTGCTCACCAAGCTCTCCCCCGTCGTGGCGCTGCCCGCGTTGCTCGCGCGGGGCGCTTGGCGCTCGCTCGCAGAGTTCGCCGGGACCGCGGCCGTGATGATCGGGGTCACGCTCGCGTTGTTCGGGAGTGGTGGGTTCCACAGCTTCGTAAATTCCATTTTCCCGGTGTTGAACAGCGGAACCTACCCGTTTGACGTGCCCCGGTTGGACGGACAGCTCAACCACGCATTTTCACGCGTCCTCGTGCGGCTCGGCGACGACCCCACGCACCTCTCGCCGGCGGCGAACGGCGTCCGGTGGGCGATGATGCTCGGGATGTCGATAGCCGCGAGCTGGCGGGGGCGAGATGAGCCCGCCGGCAGCTTGGGCCTGCTTGCTACGGCGGGTGCGTTCGGATGCGTGATGGTGCTGTGCGCGCCGATCGCCTGGGATAGCCACCTCCCCCTGGTGCTGCCCGCGTTGGCCTACGCATGGCACGCGCTCTCCGGGCATCCGCGGGGTCGCGTGGCGCTGGGGACGATGTACGTCTTGCTCGCGCTGCCCGCCGACTGGTGGCAGAGGCTGAGCTACGTGTTCCCAGAGGCCTCCGGCGTGCTCGGAGCCGCGAAGATGCTCGTGATGGTCGCGCTGTACGTCACCTGCGTACGCCCCGGCGGCGCCCCCGCAGCCGGTGTCGCGTGACAGCAGCCCGCCGTGCGCTGTGGGTCCTTTTTCCGGTCCTTGTCGCTGGGCTCCTGTACGGATCTACCGTACGAAACGGCTGGTTTCTCGACGACTGGAAGCTGTTCACCAACGCCGTCTGGAGCCCGGGCCGCTACACCGCCTCGTCCCTCGGTCCGCTCGACGCGTGGACCACGCTGCCGGGGTTCTTCATCGACGACCCGGCCCCGTCGGCCGCCCGGTACACCCGGCCCCTCACGGACATGTACTACCTGGTGCTGCGGGGCTGGACTCTGCCCGGGCCAGGAGGCGCGGGCGACTTGGGCGATACCGCCGGCTTCTCGCCGGGGGTGGTCCACCTCGGGAATGTCGTCGTCCACGGCGCCATCTGCGGGCTGCTCGCCGCGACGGGCCTCCTCGCCCCGGCGTCCGTGCGTCCCGCGGCCCTCCGGTTCTCCGCCTGCTGCGGCCTGGTCCTCTCGGTGCACTCGGCGACGGCGTACGTCGTCCCCTGGTGCGCCGACGCCTGTGACATCTTGGCGCTCGGCTGCTGCCTCCTCGCCCTGGTCGCGGCCGAGGCCAGCGGACCGCGGGCGCTGGTGGCGTACTCGGTGCTGCTCGGGGCCGCCCTGTTCACCAAGGAGAGCACGGCCCCGCTGCTGCTCGTCGCGCCGGCCCTGGCGTGGCTGGCCGGTCGGCGTGCGCACGCCGGCCAGCTGCTCCTGGTCGGGCTCGTAGACGCCGCGCTCTACGCGCCCTGGTACGCCAGCCGGGTGCCGGCGCCGCCCACGCCGCACGCGGGGACGCCTGCGCAGGTCGCGCTGTCGTGGCTGCCGATCCTGACCAGCTGGCCGACGGCCCTGTCGAAGTCCGGCTTCGTAGGGCAGCTTCACCCGTCCGACGCTTGGCGCGCGGTCGCCGGGGCGCTCCTGCTTGGCGCGGTGGCGCTTGGCGTCGTCCGCCTGCGGAGCGCGAGGACGGTCGCCTGGGCCGTCGTCGGCGCGGCCGTCGCCTGGGTGGGTCTCACCGTCCCGGGGGCGGCCGGTGGGTTGGGTGGGTTCCTTTGTGCCCGGTACGTGTACATTCCGCTCGGCGTCAGCCTTGCTGTGCTGGCATTGCGGCTCCCCGCGGTTGGCTCCACGCGTGCGTTGAACGTCGGCGCCGTCGCTCTCCTGGCCCTCGTCGCCCTCAACCTGCCGCGCACCCTGCGCCTCCTGGGCGCCTGGCAGACCGAGGCGGACCTGTGGGCCGAGGAAGCGAGCTACGGCGGCGACTCGCTCGCGCTCTTCCAGTTCGCCCGCGTCCGCTTCGCCCAGCAGCGAGATGCAGACGGGGTCGACGCCTGGATGCAGGGGATGGCGGCCCTCCCGGAGGACGCGCACGCGCCGGACTTTGAGCCCTCGCCGCGGGAGCTTGCAGAGGTCGCGTCGCACGCGCTCGCGCTTCACCGTCCGACGGACGCCATCGCGCTGATGGACTACCGGCGCGCCTCTTCGCGCCCGATGCCCGAAAATGGGCCGTCCTGGTGCGTGATCGCGGAGGCCCACCGACAATTGGGGCAGTTGGACCCAAGCGCCGACGCCCGCTGCCGCGCGCGGTAGGCGGCCGGCCCGCCTTGGGCCAGCGGACGCGCTACAGTCCACGAGAGGCTCTCGATGCTGTTCCTCTCCTTCACCGTCAGCCTCGCGCTCGCCGCCGACCCACCAGCCGCCTGTCCCGGCGCCCAACTCTGCGATGACGCCTGCATCCCCCTCGTGGCGATCTGCAAGACCGCGCCGCCGGCTCCCGCGCTCGTAACGGTCCCGCCAAGCAACGATCTCTGCCGCGCCACCCCGCCGCCGAAGGCCCCGGACGACAGCGCGGCGATCGAAGTAGGCAAGATCGCGGCCGCCGCGGCCACGTGCATCGTCGCCGGTGTGCTTGGCCGGTGCGACCGCAACTCGCCGATGATCAGCCCGCCGACCGAGGTCTCGCCCGAGCCGCCGTGTGGCGGGCCGGCGATCCCGGCTCCGGACCCAGGGCGGAAGTAGGGAGATACCCGGCTACCTCCCAAGGGAGTGACGCCAAGGACGCGTCAGGCCGCGCCGGCGGGTCTACACGGCGGGCGCGCCGCCGGCCAGCCCGTCCAGCAGGCCGCGGCCGGCGTCCGCTAGCGACGCCCGGTCCAGCGACGCGAGCGCCGGGAGCGCGACGACCGGCACGCCCGGCAGCAGCCCGCGCAGGTCCTCGACGTTCCAGCCGCCGGCCGAGCGCGTCAGCACCACCCCCGCGACCGCCAGGCCCCGCGCGCGCACGGCCTTCACCGTCAGCACGGCGTGGTTCAGGCACCCGAGCCGGTCGGCGCCCACCACGAGCACCGGCCAGCCGAGCGCGAGGGCCAGGTCCGGCACGCCCCAGCCCGCCCCGACCGGGACCTCCCACCCGCCGACGCCTTCGACCAGCGTTGCGCCGGCCGGCCCAGTGTTCGCCGCTACCCAATCGAGCACGGCCGCGAGCTGCACGTCCACGCCCTCCTCCCGCGCTGCGCGCGCCGGGGAGCACGGCGTGCGCAGCGTGACGCCGCCCGGCGGTGCGGCGTGCCCCGCGCCGAGCGCGAGCAGCGCGGCGTCTTCCCCGGGTTCGCCCGGCGCGACGCCGGACGCCACGGGCTTGAGCGCCCGCACGGGACCCGAGCCCGCGAGCGCCGCCGCGAGGCACGCGGTGGTCACGGTCTTCCCGACCTCCGTGTCGGTGCCGGTCACAAACAGGCGCATCAGCCCGAGTCGTCCGCGGCGTCGTCGCCCGCTGCGTCGTCGCCCGCTGCGTCGGTCCCCGGGGCCTCGCCTGCTGCGCCCTGCGGCCGGCGGGGCGCCACGACGTCGAGGATGCCCTCGGCTAGCTTGAACAGCCCGCCGCCCAGGTCCCGGGCGCCCGCGGCCAGCGGGGTCTCGCCCTCGACGGCCTCGGGCACCTCGTCGATGTGCTCCCGCGCCTCGCGCACGGCCGCTACGGGGTCCATCGGGTGGGCCTCGATCGCGCGCCCCGCGGCGTGGAGCCAGCGCCCGAGGGTCGCCCCCGCGGCGTCGATCGCCATCTCCGTCTCGGGGGACATCCGCTCGGTCTCCCCCGTGGGCGGGCGTACGATCTTCGGCCCCAGGAGCCGCGTCCCGAGGCCCCACGCCGTGCGGCCGAGCCGGTCGACGGCATCGCCCAAGTCTTTCTTCTCATCCGCCATGGTGCTCCTCCAGCCAAGCCAAGATCGCCGCGACCTGCAGGGCCGCGAACAGCGGGTCCACCCCCGGGATGCCGGCGTACACGCGCTCGGCGACAGCAACCGGGGTGACCGGCTCGCCGGCTGCTAGCAGCGCGTCGCGCGCGACCCGCACTTGCTCGGTGCGCATCGCGCGGTGGAACAGGTAGTGCCGCAGCGTGTCCTCGCCCGGCAGGTCGGGGCCGTGGGCCGGGTACAGCCGCTTCGCGAGCGGCAGCATGCGCCGCAGGCTCTGCAAGTAGGTCTCCAGGTGCCCCTCGGGGGGTGCGACCACGATGGTCCCGGTCCCCGCGACCAGGTCTCCCGCGATGCAGTCCCCATTCTCGGCGAGGAACACGAGGTGACCGTGGGCGTGGCCCGGGGTGTAGACCGCCCGCAGCGGCCCGTCGCCGGTGTCCAGCACGTCGCCGTCGTCGAGCGTGCCGTCCAGGTCGAAGGGCAGCACGCTGTCGCGGTGGGCGAGGATCTTGGCCGGGGTGCCGGACGCGCGCAGCGCGGTGCGGAGGGCCTCGGCCCCACCGACGTGGTCGTGGTGGTGGTGCGTGAGGACGATCGTGTCGACCGGGACGGGGCTCTCGCGGACCCAGGCGAGCGTGCGCGCTTGCTCGTCCGCGTAGGGCGAGGCGGCGTCGAACACGACGCGGCCGACGCGGTACACGTTGGTGTGCGTAGCCGGCGGGAGCGTCGGGGTGCGGACCGGGAGCACGTGGATCATGGCCCCGGGAACGTAGTCACGCCTCCGTGCTGGCGGGAGCCCTCGCAGCCGGCGGTGAAGTCGGCCCCCAAAACAGTTAGCCCCCGGCGATGCGCGCCTTTGGCTACTGCTTCGATACGCTCGACCCCCAGGACCCGGACCGCCTCTGCCGTGGGCGGGAGCGCTGGATCGAGCCGATCGTCGATCCTGCCGAGGACCGGCCGGATCGCGTCCACCGGCTGGTGATCAGCGGGGCCAACTTCTCGGATGACAGCGCGCGCGACGCCGTGCGCGGGCTGGCCGAGGCCGGGGTCACCGCCGCGGTGCTGATCCGCGCGATCTTTCCGGACCTGCCGGTGCACGCGTTCCGCGAGGTCGGCGACCCGCGCGCGTTGCCGCCCGTGATGCTGACGGAGGAGGACTGGACGTACACGCCGCAAGGCGGGGCGCGGCGGACGCCCGCGGTGCGGTGGCTCGCCCCGATCGGGGTCGACGAGGCCGACGTGTACATGCTCGGCGAGGATGCCGGGATGGCGCGGCCGAAGGCCGACGGGTTCTTGGTCGGCGCGGACGTGAGCCCCGAGGACCTGCCGGCGCTCGAGGATGCGCTGTTCAAGCTCGTCGGGTTCTCGGACCCGGACGGCCGCCCGGCGCTGTTCTACAACGCGATGGGCATCCCCGCGGTGCTCGAGCACTGCGAGGCGCTCGTGCTCTTTCACCTCGACAAGCACGGCCCCGCCTTCATCGTGTACACCTTCGACCCGCTGGACGTGGAGCCCCTGTTGCTCGACGTCGCGCGGGCGGGGGGCACCTTCGCGGTGCCGTTCAGCATCCCGCCGATGCTCGCACGCTGGGACCGGGCCTTGTACGAGCTGCGGATGCAGTGGGACGACGCGAACGGGCCGTTCCCCGTGCCGCCCGCCGAGGACGCCGGGGGCCGCTGGTCTACCCGTCGCCGTCACGCGGAGCGGATCGACGACGCCGCTACGCCCAGCGAAGGCACGGAAGAGGCTGGCGGCGAGGAGTAGAAGCTAGCCCTGGCGGGGCCGCGTGCGGCGCATCCTGGGCTAAGATCCCGCCGAGAAATAAACGCGGCATTCGGGCCGCGGTTGCATCCGCGCTGGCGGCGTTGCTCGTCGGTCACATGCCGCGGGCATGCTACCCCTACCCGCCTCGCGGTCGCGCCTTGCCATCGCGGCGCACCCGGGCCCTCGATGCGGCG
>CALQBK020000199.1 GCA_943328795.2 Bifidobacterium breve | reverse complement strand
TGCCGCCAGCAGCGCGGCCTCGTCGTACATCGCCGCGAACTCCGCGTGCATCCGTGCGAGCCCGACGGGGTCGTTCTCGCTCGCCATCGCCTGGAGCGCCTCGGCACGGTGACCTTGGAAGTACGCCGTCCAGCTCGCCCGACCCTCGAACCCGGCGCGCGCGGCGTCCGGCGCGAGGCGCACCTGCCACGTCTGCGCGAGCATCGCTGCAGAGACGGCGCTCGCGGGCGCGGTCGCCGCGGGCGCCGTGGCGTCCGTCGGCTCTCCGCTGCAAGCGAAGAGGAGCGTCAGGATCACTTACCCCTCACAGAACGCGGTCGTGCCGGCGGCGGAGACGCAGTACTGCATCGCGGACTTGGTGTCCTGCGCGCTCGCCTTTGCGTAGTCCAGCCACTCCCGCGCGAAGTCCTTCGTCATTCCACGGTACTTCGCGCTCTTCGCCTCGTTCTCGTCGGTGTGCTCTGTCGTATAGGTCGCCTCGGCGTCTTGCCAGAGCTTGTTCCCCGCCTCGGTCTTGAGCTTGTACAGCGCGAACACCCGCGACTTGTAGGTCGTGCCCGTCCACTTGGACTTGTTCTCGAGCGCGTAGTCGGCCCAGCGGATGACCCCCGACGCGCGCCCCGCGCCACCGCGGGAGAGCTGCAGCGAGTACTTGTAGCAGAGGTCCGGGTCCGAGCGGTCGATGTCCTCGAGGTGGCGCTTCACGAGGCGCTCCCACTCGGCCTTGTCGCCCTTCCCGTCCGCGTTGTTGATCAGCACCAGGGAGATCTTCGCCTTCGTGGTCTGCTGGGACTCCGACGCGAGCCGCGCCTCGAGGCACTTGCCCTGGGCGGTGGTGAGCGAGCCCATCATCGCCGCGGGCTCGAGCGTGACCAGGTCCGTACAGTCGGTGGAGGCGGCCGCGCTCGTCGCGATGACCGCCGTCGGGGCGGGCTGGGCAACGGGCTGCGAGATCGGGGTCGGCTGCGCGACCGGCTGGGTCGCCGCGACAGGCTGCGCGACGGGCTGCGGAGCGGGCTGGCTAGGCTGCATCGACGGGGGCATCGACGAGACCGGCTGGCTCGGGTTCGACACGGGCTGCGCGGCGACCGGCTGCGTGCGGACGCTGGAGTCCGCGGGGCCCGTCGGCTGGCCCATCGTAGACGGGCCGGGGGTCGTGCGGATGGAGGCGTCGGGGCCGGGCGTCGGCTGGGGCGCCATGCTTGGCGCCACGGGGTCGGGCTCCCTGGACGCGACAGGCGCCGGCATGGTGCCGCCGGCGGGGCCGCTGTAAGCGGACAGGCCCACGAACGGGGAGAAGGAGGCAGTAGGCTGCAGATCGAACCACCCAAGGCGACCATCCGACGGGATCGGGCGGCCGGCCGTGTCGTGCAGCATGCCGGGGCCAACCGCGCCGCCGGCCGTGATGCATGCGGCCCAGCCGTCCTGGCAGGCCGAGGTGGGGAACGCGGCCGAGAAGGACTGCCAGCCAGCCGCTGCCGCGGGGAGCACCAGCGCGGAGAGCGCGAGCCCAGTGAGCATCGTCCGATAGAGGTTGTTCATCCGGCTACTCCCTCGGCTCGTCGCGGCCGAAGCTGATGGTAGGCTCCTCGAGCTGGCTGTCCTCAGCCTCGATCTTGGGGAGCGTCACGTCGATCTGGTTCCGGCGGTTCCGAACCTGGTAGGTGAGCACTTGGGTCGTGTACCCCGGTGCGGAGATCTCGAGGTTGAGCGTCATCCCCGCGGTGAAGCGGAGCTCGCTGCCGTCCGGCAGGTAGAGCACGCTCGCCTCCCACGAGCCGTCCACGGCGTTGACCCGGTGGCGGTCGGCCTCCTGGGGGTGGCGGACGACGGCGGTGGCGATGGGCGCCTTGGCCTCGTCACGGACAACGACGCGCACGGGCACGCCCTCGTCGTCGCCCTTTGCGTAGGCCGGGGAGCTGGTCGAGACGACCGCGTGGAGCATAAACGAGAGAAGGAGCGACATGGTCAGCCTCCGAGCTGCTTCTTGAACACGGGATCGCTCGCAACATTCACGGCGTTCGCAGAATCCCCCGACTCTGCGAGCGCGCGGGCCACGGCGTCCCCGCTGTAGCCATCGAGCAAGGCCTTCGCCGTCGCGCCGTCCTTCGGGGCGATGAGCATCGCGGCGGTCGCCCGGGCGTCCAGGTAGCCGTCAGCCGGGGCCGCGGGCTTGATGGTGTCGAGGATCTTCAGGCACGTGGCGCCGTCGCCCACCGCGCACGCGTTGATCGCGCGCGTCGCTTGGACACGCCACGCCTGGCCGGGCGGCGAGACGGAGATCGCGTCCAACAAGTTCGTGGAGATGTCCGACTCGCCGACCGACGCCGCGCGGCCGGCCCAGAGCAACAGCTGCTCGGGGCCGTCTTCGCGCGTCTCCGCGTAGGCCTTGACCAGGTCCTCCACCGACCGCACCGCGATCTTGCGCTGCCCGAGGGCCCACAGCGCTTGCGCTTCGGACAAGCCCCCGACGAGCGCGTTCGGATCCGCCATCAGCTGCAGGTACGCGTTGGCGGTCGCCCCGAGGTCGCCCGGGGTGCCCTTCACCTCTTCCAGCAGGGCCTTCGCCGCGTCCCGCTCGCCATCGGCGAGGTTCACCTCGGCCGCGAGGAGCTTGCCAGCCGGCATGTTCGAGCCGCTCGCGAACTCCTTGACCTTGTCCAAGTCCCCGCCCTTCATCGCGACCAGCGCCCGACGGAGCTTCAGCTCCCCTGCCCGCTCCTTCGCCCCGGGCTCGGCCGCGGCCAGGATCGCGTCCGCCTTCGCCGTGTCCCCCATGAGCAAGTGCCCGTACGAAGCGCCGATCGCGAGGTCGACGTCCGCCGGCGCCTTCGCCAGCGCCGCGTCGTACATCGCCGTTGCGCCCGTGAGATCGCCGGCCTTGAGCAACGCATCTGCATCGCTCACGGTCTTCTTTGAGTCACCAGCCATCAGACCTTGGAGGATCGAGCAGCCCGTGAGCAGGAGGAGCGAGGTGAGCAAGGTTGGACTCCGAATCGCTGAAGTATCTCACGGCGGCCGGCAAGGCTCGCGACCTGCCGCCACCGCGCGGTAGGGACTAGAAGGACGCGGTCGCGCTGATGCGCGCGCCGTTGAATCCGGGCAGAGAGCGACACTGGCCACCGGCGCACCGGATCCCCGCTCGGTACGCCCCGTAGAAGGCCTTCAGCGTCATCGAGCTCGTCGGCTTCCACTGGATCTCCCCCGCCCCGTACAGGTCTTCCCCGAGGTTGCCCGTGGAGCGGACGAGCGGGTTCGACGAGTAGTCGTTGTAGAAGATGAACGCCCACGGCGAGCCGATCTTGATGGCTATGGTGCCGGAGAAGTCGACGTAATCCGACTGTTGCTGCGGGTTCACGCCCCAGTGGAACGCCTGGGCGGCCGGGGCGAGCTCTACGGAGACGGGGCCGGCGATGGGGACCGTCAACGCGGCGTCGATGTGCTCGAGGCGGTCCGCGCCGTAGTCCGTCCCGCCTTCGGGCAGCCTGCGGTCGACGCGAAAACCCGCGTTGAGGAGCAAGTGGGCCTCGCCGTGCGACCACGTGACCCCGGCGACGGTGTGCGAGATGGCCTCCGGCGACGCGTTGAAGTGCAGTCCGCCGATCTCGGCGTCGTAGAACCCGGCCTCGGAGATGTACGGCGTCAGCGTGTCCGTCCCCTTCCCCAGCCGCAGGTCCACCCGCGCGCGCCCGCCGCTCAGGTCGTTCGAATTGACGGCTGCCGAGCTGTCCTCGGTGATCACCCGCTCGTACTCGAGCGTGGGACCCGCCGCGATCTCGTAGTTGTCCGGCGTCGCGAAGGTGTTCAACACCTCGGTGTTCTCCTGCCGCTTCGCCTCGACCAGCACCGTCAGCAAGCCCGGGTAGGCGGCCGCAGAGAGGTACAGCTCGTACCCGTTGTCCGCCGGCAGATCGGCCGCCATGTAGTCGAAGTAGTCGCCCTCCAGGAACCAGTCGATCCCGCCTACCCCCAGGGCCTCGACGGTGGCGCCGGCGACCGCGGCGTCGGGCGCGCTGTCGTATGCCAGCAGCGCGTTCTGCGTGGGGTCGGCTTCCCGCGCGAACTGGTACATCACACCGTGTGCGCCCAGGTTCACCGGCCCGAGCCCGAAGACGTTCGCTTGCGCGCCGGTGACCGCGTGCTGGCGGCCCAGGTGAAGCCCGACGTTGGGGTTCTCGAGCGCGATCTGCTGCGGGTTCGTGACGCCGGTCAAGACGGTCACGTCGACGCGCCCGAAGTGACCGACCCCCGACACCCCACGGAGCGACGTGTCGATGTCGATGTCCGTGTTCTTGTTCAGGTTGACCGCGATACCGCGACCGAACGCGGCGTACGAGTCCCCGATCGTCAACACCCCGACATCGCTTCGGAGCACGGCGGTCACCTTCTCGAGCTGGAACAGCGCGTCGTCCCAGGGAGAGCTGATGTCGGTGTAGAGGTCGCGCTCGTGGTGCAGCTCACCGTCGAGGATGTACCGGTTGCCCCAGAGCCCGACGGCGTCGCCGCTGAGCGAGACCGTGAAGCGCTGGTTGCCGCCGGTGATGTCGACACGGTCGACTGCTTCGACGTAGTCGAGGATGTTGCGGTCCTCGAAGTCCGTGAGCTTGTCGTCGGTGTGGTAGTAGCGCACTCGAAGATCCTCGGTCCCGCTCACGCCGCCGCCGGCGAGCGACGGCCCCGAGGGCCCCGGAAACTCGGAGGGGCCGATGCTCGTGTCGCCAGCAACCGGGTCGGCCCCTACGCCGAGGGGGTCGAGCCCGTCGTCTGCGGCGAGGGGGGCCGCCGGCGCGACCTCGGCCGGAGGGGGAAGCGGCGCCGGCGCGTCAACCGCGGTCGGCGCTGTTGGCGTGGGGGTCGTCGCGGGGTCGTCCCCCGCCGCGGCCGTCGCAAACCGGCAGAGCCACAGGCCCGCGAGCAGCCCGATCACCCGGGCTGGCCGAGCAACGCTACGATCGCCGCCTTCACCGTCACTTCGTCGCCCGCGTTGTACCCCGAGAACACGTTCGCGATGTTCCCGGCCTTGTCGACGATCACGTTGTACGGGAGCGTCTTGGACGGGTTGTACTGGCTCACCACCGCGCTCGTGGTGTCGAGCAGCACCGGGTACTTCAGCCCGAGGCTCATCGCGACCGGCTTGACCGCGGACGCGGAGCGCGAGTCGTCCGCCGAGATGCCCAAGACCACGAGGCCCTGGGGCCCGAGCTCGTCGTACATCGCCTCCAGGTGGGGCATCTCGACCTTGCAGGGCCCGCACCACGTGGCCCAGAAGTTCACGAGGACCACGCTGCCCTTGTACTGCGACAAGGTCTGCGTCTTGTTCGTGATGTCGCGTAGCGAGAAGTCCGGCGCAGCCTTGCCGGCGGAAGCAGGGGGCGACAACGCGAGCGCGGCGACGAGCAGGCCGAGGAAGGGGACCAAGCGACGAACGTTCAAGGGGGCTCCAGGGAGGGACGGCAGCGTCAGCGAAGCTAACTCCTCTCCTACGCTCCCGAGTCCCCGAGATTCACGCGTTCGTCGGAGGGCGCAGCGCGAGGGCTGGCCCCCGCGACGGTGGGCCCCGGGTTACCCAGGGCGCCATGCGGCCCCGGATCCTGGTAGTCGACGACGAACCTTCGATTCGGAAGGTCCTTCAAGCTCATCTCTCGCGAGACGGGTTCGAGGTGGACGCCGCGTGCGACGGCGGCGAAGCGACCGCGGCGTTGTCCGCCAAGCCCTACGAGCTTGTCATCTCCGACCTGAAGATGCCCGGCATCGGCGGGTTGGAGCTCCTCGCGTGGATCCGCACGGAGCAGCCCGGCTTGCCCGTGATCCTGATCACCGCGCACGGCACCGTGGACGCCGCGGTGGAGGCGCTGAAGCTCGGCGCCGCGGACTTCATCACCAAGCCGTTCGACTTGACGGAGCTGCGAAACGCTGTCGAGAAGGCGCTGCGCACCGAGCGCGCGACGCGCAAGACGCTGGCGGATCCCGGCCCGCGCGGCCGGTTCGAGCTCATCGGCGTCACGCCTTCGATGCAGCGCGTGTACTCGCTGCTCGAGAAGGTGGCAGACTCGCCGACCACGGTGCTCATCGTTGGCGAGAGCGGCACGGGCAAAGAGCTGGTCGCCCGCGCGCTACACGACCACTCGTCGCGAAAGGACGCCCCGTTCATCACGGTCAACTGCGGGGCGATCCCCGAGAACCTGTTCGAGAGCGAGCTCTTCGGCCACGAGCGCGGGGCGTTCACCGGGGCGGTCACCGCCAAGCCCGGTCGGTTCGAGCTCGCAGATGGCGGCACGCTCTTGCTGGACGAGGTCGCGGAGCTCGGGCGCGACATGCAGGTGAAGCTGCTGCGTGCGCTCCAGGAGCGGCGGATCGACCGCGTCGGCGGCACCCGCTCCATCGCGATCGACACCCGGGTGATCGCGGCTACGAACATCGACTTGCAGGCGGCGGTCGCGTCCGGGCGCTTCCGCGAGGACCTCTACTACCGCTTGAACGTGATCCCGATCCGCCTGCCGGCGCTGCGAGAGCGGCGCGAGGACATCCCGCTGCTGGTGGACCACTTCCTCGCGCGCTTCAACGCCCGCCTGGGCAAGCGGGTCACGCACGTCGCGGAGGCCGCGATGGCGCGACTGTGCGCGTGGCACTGGCCAGGCAACATCCGCGAGCTCGAGAACGTCGTGGAGCGCGGCGTGCTGTTGTCGGAGGGCGACCAGTTCGCGGACGACGTGCTGCCCGGCGCGACCGAGGGCGTAGGCGCGGCGGAGAACGCGGGCGAGGTGGGGCTCAAGGAGTACGTGAGGGTTCACACCGCTCGGCTCGAGCGGGCGCTGATCCTACGGTCACTCGAGGCGGAGAACGGGAACGTCACCCGGGCCGCGCGGCGGCTCGACATCAGCCGAAAGAGCCTGCAGCTGAAGATGAAGGAGTACCAGCTCCGCGAAGACCCGGAGTAGACGCGCGTCCTCACCGGAACCGCGCCGGGCCTACTTCTTCGTGAGCAACAGCCCCCTGTCGCCGGTGGACGCGATCGGCCGGTTCAGCACGATGCCGCGGCCCACCTCCTTGCCCTGCTGGTAGTCGGAGTCGCGGCGGAACCCCTGCGTCCGCACCTGCCGGATGTTCGGGTGACGCTGCTCGAACCAGTCCTCGACGCGGGGATCGCCCACCCACACGAGCCCGGTCTCTGCGTGCCGGGTCGCCTGCTCCGTCAGCTTTTGGAAGAACGCCTGGTACGCGCCCGCTCGGAAGCGAGCCAGCGCCGTGCGGGTGTGGCCGACCCCGTGTTGCTCCCACAGCCGGAGCGTCGTGTCTTGCAGGAACCCGTGCACGTACACCGCCATCTCCACGTTCTCGGTAGTCCCAGAGACCTCGAGCACGCTCCCCCAGTCCCGGCGGTCGGCGAGGAAGACGTTGATCCAGAGCCCCTTCACGAAGAAGTGCTTGGTCAGGATCGCCCCAAGCAATTTCTCGTCCTCGGTGTGGCGCATGCCCGGCTGACCTACGGTCTTCCACACCACCCGGGCCTCCGCAGTAGCCGACGCGTCCAGGTTGTACTTGAGCAGCAGCGCCTGGGCCGCGTTCATCGCGGCTTCAGCCTCGTGCTGGTTCGCGCTCTTCCCGAGCGCCAGCAGCTTCCGCACGCGCTCGATGATGCGCGGGGTCGGCGCGTCGTCCGCGGGCTCGGGCACGCCGCTGGCGCGCGCGTCCACGCCAAAGCGGGCGCACACGTCCTTGAACGTTTGCCCGTGCGCGGCCTCGTCCCGCACCTTGTAGATCTCGTCGACGAACTGGTGGGCCATCTCGTGCAGCAGCACCTCGCGGACGCTCGTCCAGGGCGCTGACAGCACGAACCTGCGGTCCAGGTGCAGCGTCCGGCCGCTGGACGACCACAGACCCAGGTT
>CALQBK020000198.1 GCA_943328795.2 Bifidobacterium breve | reverse complement strand
CTCGGACGACATGCCACCAGCATAGCCGCCGCGGACGGCAGAAACAACGCCGTCCCCGTGCGCCACCTCAAGGACGCTCCGGGTCCGCGTGCCAGGATCCTGCAAGACCCTTCAAATCGAACGAGTCTTTGGGCCCCCGAGTGGCGGTCTTGGGCAATCTATGACAAGATCGGTGCGCGCCTGCACTCAGGCCCCCGATCTACCCTTTCCCAGAGGTCACCATGCGCTCCTTTCTCGTCCTGCTCCCCCTCCCCTTCCTCCTCATCGCCTGCGGCGACGCGGCCACCGAAAACGAGGACGTGGACTCGGACGGCGACGGCCTGATGGACTCCGAAGAGAGCACCTTCGGCACCGACCCCGCCACGGCGGACTCCGATGCCGACGGCCTGAGCGACAAGGAGGAGTTTGACCTCGGCACCAGCGGCACCAGCGCCGACACGGACGAGGACGGCTACTCCGACGCGGACGAGGTCAGCGCCGGCGTGGACCCCACGGACGCCTCCAGCATGATCTACGCGGGCGGCTGGCCCTACAACGCCGACAAGGACAGCATGGAAGACCCGGGCTGGGGTGGCGGCCACAGCTCCGGCGACATGCTGCCCCGCTTCGCCTGGACCGACCAGTTCGGCGAGACCGTCGACATCTACGACTACGCCAACCACGGCGTGCCCATCGTCCTGGACTTGTCCGGGGTGTGGTGCTACTGGTGCAACGAGGTCGCGAAGTGGATGGACGGCAAGAACAACAACGCGATCGCCGACTACTACGAGGGTGAGGGCTGGTACGACGAGCTCCCCGACATGGTCGCGAACGGCGAAGTCTACTGGGTGACGGCGCTCGACGCCGACGTCAACGGCGGCAGCATCCACGACGAGGACCTCGTCGGCTGGTACGAGACCTACGACAACCCGGACATCGCGATCCTCGCTGACAAGGACATGGAGCTCCAGTCCTTCATGAACGTCAGCGGCTACCCCTCGGCCATGGCGATCAACCCCGACATGACCATCGAGAAGTACAGCGCGAACGACTACACCAAGGCGTTCTCGAAGGCGTACGACATGGCGATCGCCAACCGCGAGTAGCCCTCCCGGGCTCGTCCAGCGCTGCGTCCGTCGGGCTCCGACGGGCGCAGTCTGGTTTTTGGCGCGGGATAAGGGGTCGACAGTTCTACACAGGAGAAAAAATGCCGTCCAGCCGTGTCGCCGTTTACGCAGGGACTCACTGGATCGTCGGGCTGTTGAGCACCGAGAACCGCCGGCTGAACGAGGTCGCGAACGACCGCGCGAGCGAGTTCCTCTCGCTCACAGACGCCCGGGTGCACGCCGACCCGGACCTGTCCCAGCCGCTCACGATGCTCCCGCGCATGGTCGTCCCGAAGAGCGCCGTCGTGCTGATCGCGTCGCTCGAGGACCACCACGAGGCGCCGGACAAGCGCCGCACCTACCTCCAGCGCAAGCAGCCGTACCCGGTGTTCATCACCGTCCCCGGCACCGAGGTGATCGGCAACCTGCACCTCTCCACCCGGTTGGACCCCGTGGCGCTGCTGGCGCGCCTTGGCGCAGATGGCGCCGCGTTCTTCGCGGTGTCGGACGCCGAGGTCGCGCAGCTCCCCCAGCTGGGGGGCGCTGCGAGGTGTCCCGTTGTGCTCATCGCGCGCCAGTCGGTCACCGGCTGCTACCTGGCGGACACGGCGACCTAGCTTGGGAGGTCGGGCTCGACGAACAGCCACTCGACCTCGGGACACTGCGCGCGCACCGTGGCCTCGAACGTGTTGATCACCTCGCAGGCCTGCCGAACCGACAGGTCCGGGGTGATGTGCACCTTGATGGCGACCATGACCTCGCCCGGCCCCTGCTGGATGGTGATGAGGTTCAGGATCTCGAGGATGTGCGGGTGGTCCACGGCCGCCTTCTGGACCACCGCCATGATCTGCTCGTCCGCGCTCTCCCCGACCAAGAGGGACTGCACCTCGCGGGCCAAGAACACCGCGACGCCGACCAGGACGACGCCGATCGCTACGCTGCCCGCGCCGTCCCAGCGCGCGTCCCCGGTGACCCCCGCGATCGCCAACGCCGCGGCAGCGAAGATCAGCCCGAGCGAGGCGGCGGCGTTCTCCCCAAACACCACGATCAGGTCGGAGTCTTTGCTGTCCCGCAGGTAGCGAAAGAACGGCTTTTCGCGACGCCGGACGTTCATCTCCTTGATGTTGGAGAGCGTGGAGCCGCCCTCGATCAGCAGCGACAGCGCGAGGATCCCGATCCCGATCTCCACGTGCTCGAGCGGCTCGGGGTGCGCGATCTTGTGCACCCCCTCGTAGATCGAGAACGCGCCGCCGCCGGTGAACAGCAGCATCGCGACCATGAACGACCAGAAGTACAACGCGCGGCCGTACCCCATCGGGTGGAGCGAATCCGCGGGGCGCTGCGTCTGCTTGACCCCGAGCAACAGCAAGCCTTGGTTCCCGCAGTCGGCGAAGCTGTGTACGGTCTCCGCGGCCATCGAGCCCGAGGCGGTGAAGTACGCCGCGGCGCCCTTGATGCAGGCGATGAAGAAGTTCGCGGCGAGCGACTGGAAGATGTGGGCGGTACTGTCCTTACTCACGCGGCGCTCTCGGGGCAGGCTGGCAACCTATCCCAGGATGTGCCACAGGGGGTCCGGAGAAGCCGCGCGAAGCGACGGCCCGAAGCGTGCGCCGCGGCCGCGCCTGGCGCACACTTCGGACTATTGCCTCGGGGCCGGGAGCTCCAGCCCGGCCTTGCCCCACCACACGCGTTCGCACTCGGTGACGTCTGCCGCGGTGAGCGGCACGGAGCGGCGCTCCCGGCCGAGGTGGTCGCCGACGAACATCACGTCGGGCGCGAAGCACTCGACGTACCCCTTGGGCGGTTGGCGCTGGTGGGCCATGCGCTGGCCGGGCCGCAAGTCCGGGTTGTGGGACTCCACGGCGTCCACCAGCCCGCACAGGTCCACCACCGCGACGTCGGGCATCATCCAGCCGGCCGCGCCGATGCTGATGGCGGTGAACACCGGGACATCAGCCGCGTCGAGGGACGGCACGCGCGCCCTTCGAGGCCCGAAGAAGTACTGCACCTTCAGGCCGTACGCCTTGTGCTCCTGGTGCCGGATGCCGACGTAGTGGGGGATTAACCACGCCTCGAGGTCGTCCCACGGCTCGGCCATCCAGGACAGCGGGGCGGGGAGCGCAGGGGCCACCGGCACGACCATCTCGTGGATGGCCTCGCCCATGCCCATGCCCTGGCTGAGCGCGAAGTGGGTCCACGGGATGGGCAACGAGACCGCCAGCTGGCCGAGGAGCGCGGGGACGCCGATGGCCCGGTGGCCGAGGGCGCCGGCGAGGGCGAGCCACAGGAGCGGGACCAGGTGCGCGTAGATGCGAAACTCGAAGTGGTCGCCGCCCACCCAGAGGGTGTACCAGGCCACGTGTGCCCCGAGTGCGCACACGGCGGCCGCCGGCCCGGGGGCGACCCGCAGGCGCGGGCGCAACACCAAGAACGCTGCTCCGCCGACGAGGGCGCCGACCCACCAGCCGTACTCGAGCACGAACGCGGCCGCGTAGCGCACCCCCGCCTCCGGCCACGCGCCGGCCACCTTCGCGTAGGCGGTGTTCGGCACCCAGAACCCGTACATCGCGTGGCGCCAGGCCAGGTGCGCAGGGATGACCAGCAGCGGGAGCAACCCGAGCAGCGCGCCGGGCTTGCGCGCGGGCCGCCCGAGCGCGAGCCAGCTGTGCACCCCCAGCGCGAACGTCGCGGCCGCGAACAACGCGCCGTCGGGTCGGGTCAGCGCTAGCGCCGCCGCCCACGCGCCCTGCGTCTTTCGCCCATGCCACGTCGCCTCCGTCCACGACACCAACAGGAACACCCAGAGCGGCGTCTCGAGCCCCGAGCTGGTCCACGCCAAGAAGGTGCGGTTCGAAAGCGTCCCGAGCATCACCAACGCGAGCACCAGCGGCTTGCGCCGCCCCAGTGGGAACCGAAGCGCCCACCGCGCGGTCTGCAAGAGCGTGCCCGTGGCGAAGAGCAGCCCGAGCCAGTCCGCGGCGTGCACGGGGTCGTAGCCAGTGAGCGCCCAAGCCGCCCACAAGACGAGCACCCAGCCGAGGCTGGTGTAGCCCTCCACCGGCTGGAACGGCGGCAGGTTCCAGACGAGGCCATACCCAGCGTGCGCGTTCGCGACGTAGCGGAAGTCGATGAACGCGTCGTCGCAGACGAACCGGAACACCTGCCAGCCAAGCACGAGCCCCAGCATGCTCAACAGGACGATGACGCGGGCCCAGTCAGGCTTCCCGCCCCGGCCCCCGGTCACGCGGGTCGCGACCGCTCAGGGGCCGTGTCGGCGGCCGGCCCGGCGGGCAACCCCTTCTCGGCGTCCGTCAACTTACGTAAGTTGAAGCTCGCTCGAACCTCGAGCGAATAGTCGGTCATGAACTCTCGGAGCCCGAGCTCCTCCAGGTACGACCGGACCTCCCTCGCGACCGCCTTCACGATCTCGGTCTTCGCCTTGTCCCCGCCCTCGAGCACAGCACCCATCACCTCGCGCGCCGACACACGCTCCTGGCCCAGGAAACGGCGCCCGAGCTTGCGAAAGCGCCCACCGGGGCCCTCGGCCTCGCGAGCCTCCTCGGCGGGCTCGCGCGCGGAAGCACCCTCCACGTGGGGGGTGTGGTCCGTCGGGTCGTCGTGGTCCTTGCGGTCCGGCATGCGCCGCCGCCTATCCGGGAACGGGGCCGGGTTGCGCCCAGATCTAGGTGCACGTAGCGAACTTTCAGCTATAGTGTCATCCTGCGTCAATAGTTTGTCAGCCCTTGGAGCCCCGCATGCGCACCTCCCTCCTCCTCCTCGCCCTCCCCCTCGCCGCCTGCTCGAGCGCCAAGATCACGATCGGCGGAGAGGACACGGCCGGCGGCCTCCCGGAGCTCACCCTTGGTCAGTCCCTGCTCGACTTCGGCTCCGTGCCGGCCGGGATGGGGGGCTCGGCGCAAGTCCTGGACTTGACGAACACCGGTGACGCGACGCTGCAGATCCTGGGGTTCTCGGTGGATGATCCCACGGCGCCCTTCACGATCACGGACGCCGGGGACTCCGAGCTCGCGCCCGGCGAGTCCACGGGCGTGGTGCTCAACTTCACGCCCACCACCCCGGGGAGCTACGGCGCGAACCTCCAGGTCGCGTCTACGGACCCGGACGGCGTCTCCGAGGTCGTCCTGGTCGGGGAGTCGGCGGACGGCGGCGTCGTGCTCGACCCTGCGTCACACGACTTCGGCACGCTCTCCCTCGGCTGCGAGGCCGAGGTGCCCGTGACCGTCACGAACGTCGGCGGCAGCACCGTCACCATCAACGACGTCATGCTCAGCGGCGCCGAGGGCGAGCTGTCGGTGAGCGAGGCCACTCCGCTGCCCTGGACGCTCGGCGCGAACCAGTCGCAGACGCTCACGGTCTCCTACGTGCCGACGTTGCAGCACGTGGTGTTCGGCTCGCTGCTGGTCACCACCTCCAGCACGACCACGCCCACCGTGTCCGGCAGCTACTTTGGCGAGGCCCAGGCGTCGCCGACGGCAGAGGAGCACTTCACCACCCCCGACGGGATCCTCGACGTCGTCGTGTTCGTCGACAAGTCGCAGTCGATGCAGGACTCCGGGTACGTCGGGCGCTTCCGCACGAACATGACCTCGCTGTACGACGCCCTCGTCGCGTCCGGCACGGACTTCCACTTCGCAGTGCTCACGGACGACGACGGCTGCGTCAACGGCCCCTCGAACTTCGTGGACAACACGATGAGCCGGACCACGGTCATGGCGACGCTGAGCGCGATGTACGACTCGACGTACTACGGCGGTGAGCTGGCCGAGGAGGGCTTCTCGGTGCTCTACGCGGGGACCGAGGAGGCCGCGACGACGGACCGCGGGTGCAACAAGGACATGCTCCGCGCTGACGGCTCGCTCGCGCTAATCGGCGTGTCGGACGAGGACGAGCAGTCGGACGGCGACGCCTCGTCGTGGGTCGCGCAGCTCACCAGCGTGAAGGACGACCCCTCGCGCGTACACCTCAGCGCCATCGTCGGAGACCTCCCCAGCGGCTGTGAGAACGCGGAGGCAGGCGACACCTGGGCGACTGTCGCGCAGCTCACCGGCGGGGCGACGTACTCCATCTGCGGGAGCTCGAGCACCTGGGCCAGCAACCTCGGCACAATCGTGCAGGACAGCGCAGGCTTGGGCGTCGGCTACCCGCTTGCGTCCACCCCGGACGTCGCCACGCTGGTGGTGAGCGTCGACGGCACCACCTCGTACGACTGGACCTACGACGAAGCGACCAACAGCATCGTGTTCACCGAGGCCGCGGGGCTGACCTGGAACCAGGACATCTCGGTCGCGTACGAGATCGCGCAGACCTGCAGCGGCTGACCTCCGACGGTGCGGTAGCGACGCGAGGCTCCAGGGGGTTACTCGGGCGCATGTCCACAGCCATCACTCGCGGAATTCGTGTCGAGGTCGCCCCGGAGTTCCTGCCGGGGCACTCGGATCCCAAGAACAGCCACTGGATGTTCGCGTACGACGTCACGATTCAGAACCAGGGCAGCGAGCGCGTGCAGCTCATCAGCCGCCACTGGACCATCACGGACGCCTCCGGGCGCGTGGAGGAAGTGCGAGGGCCCGGGGTGGTGGGCGAGCAGCCCGTCCTCGAGCCGGGCGCGAAGTACAGCTACCGCAGCGGGTGCCCGCTCTCGACGCCGATGGGAACGATGCACGGCACGTACCAGATGGTCAACTCGCGCGGTGAACGCTTCGACGCCGAGATCGCCCCCTTCACGCTCGTCGAACCCTACGCGCTGAACTGATGGAGTCCGCCATGGTCACCCCCCCCTCCGAGCCCGGCCACCCCACCCTCGGGCCGGGCGTCCTGCCCCCGTGCACGCGCGAGGAGCTCACGCACCTGTACCGCGAGATGTTGCTCATCCGCCGCGTTGAAGAGCTCGCCGCGAAGGCGTACACCCAGCGGAAGATCCTCGGGTTCTGCCACTTGTACATCGGACAGGAGTCCGTCGCCGTGGGCGCCGCCGCGGCGTGTCGGCCCGAAGACCACTGGGTCACCGCCTACCGGGAGCACGGCCAGGCGATGGCGAAGGGCGTCACCCCCCGCGCGGTGATGGCCGAGCTGTTCGGCAAGGCGACGGGCTGCACCGAGGGGCTCGGCGGGTCGATGCACCTGTTCGACGCGAAGGTAAACTTCATGGGCGGGTACGGCATCGTGGGCGCGCACGTCCCGCTCGCCGTCGGGGTCGCGTGGGCGCTCAAGCAGCGCAAGACGGGCGGCGTGGCCGTGGTGTTCTTCGGGGACGGCGCGGCCAACCAGGGCGCGTTCTTCGAGGCCATGTGCCTCGCGCAGCTGTACAAGCTGCCCGTCGTGTTCTTGTGCGAGAACAACTACTACGCGATGGGCACCAGCGTGGAGCGCGCGTCGTCGCTGATCGACATGAGCTTGCGCGGGCTCGGAGTGGGCATGCTCCGGGAGCAGTTCGAAGGCTTCGACGTCGAACACGTCCGCGACCGCGTCGGCGCCGCCGTGGCCTACGCGCGGGAGGGGCACGGCCCCGTCATCCTCGAGGCGATCACGTACCGCTTCCGCGGCCACTCGATGTCGGACCCCGCGAAGTACCGGCCCGAAGGTGAGCTCGAGGCGAAGAAGAAGACCGACCCGCTCGTGATCACCGAGCACCGGCTCCGGGACCTGGGGGCGACGGACGCCGAGCTGCAGGCGCTGCAGGCCTCGGTCGACGCCGAGGCAGAGGACGCGTACCAGTTCGCCGAGACCTCCCCCGAGCCGGACCCCGCGCGCCTCTACGAGTACACCTACGCGCCTTGACGGCG
>CALQBK020000197.1 GCA_943328795.2 Bifidobacterium breve | reverse complement strand
TCTGCCGCGTGGCGCACTCCGCGCCGGCCGTCGACACCCCGGAAGATCTCGACCACATGCGCGCTACCTGGCGTGCCCTCCCATGACCCGCACCCGCAGCCCCCGAACCCCTCCCGCAAGGAACCCCATGCAAACCAAGTTCATCTTCATCACCGGCGGCGTCCTCTCTTCACTCGGTAAGGGGCTGAGCGCCGCCGCGATCGGCGCAGTGATGGAGGCCCGCGGGCTGCGCGTCATCAACGTCAAGATGGACCCGTACCTGAACGTGGACCCCGGCACGATGTCGCCCTACCAGCACGGCGAGGTGTTCGTGACGGACGACGGCGCAGAGACCGACCTGGACCTTGGCCACTACGAGCGGTTCGTCGGCCGGCACCTGCACCAACAGAACAGCTTCACCGCGGGGAAGATCTACCGCAACGTGATCGAGCGGGAGCGAAAGGGCGAGTACCTCGGCAGCACCGTGCAGGTGATCCCGCACGTGACGGACGAGATCAAGCGGATGATGGAGGAGGCGACGGGCCCGAAGAACGGCGCGGTCGATCTTGCGATCATCGAGATCGGTGGGACCGTGGGCGACATCGAGTCGTTGCCGTTCATCGAGGCCATTCGCCAGATGCGAGCAGACAAGGGGCCCGAGAACGTGCTCTACATCCACGTCACGCTGGTGCCGTACATCCGCGCGGCGGGCGAGCTGAAGACGAAGCCGACGCAGCACTCGGTGAAGGAGCTGCTCTCCGTCGGCATCCAGCCGGACATCCTCCTGTGCCGGAGCGAGAAGCCGATCCCGCCGGACCTACGCCAGAAGATCGCGAACTTCTGCAACGTCGGCCGCGACGACGTCATCTCCGCGCACGACGTCGACAACATCTACCAGCTGCCCCTCGTGTTTCACGAGCAAGGCCTCGACACCCGCATCCTGCAGCGGTTCGGCGGAGTGTGGGGCGTCCAGCACCCGCAGTTGGACCCCTGGCGCGCTTACGCCAGCCGCGCGGAGAACCCCCCGCACCAGGTCAAGGTCGCCGTCGTCGGCAAGTACGTCCACCTCACCGACACCTACAAGTCCCTGAACGAGGCGCTCGCCCACGGCGCGATCGCGAACGACGCCCGCGTCGAGCTCAAGTACGTGGACAGCGAGGAGATCGACCCCTCCAACGTGGCGCGCCACCTCGCTGGGGTCGACGCCGTGCTGATCCCCGGCGGGTTCGGCAACCGCGGGACGGAAGGAAAGATCCACGCGATCCGGTACGCGCGCGAGAACAACCTGCCGTTCTTCGGCATCTGCCTGGGGATGCAGCTCGCGGTCGTCGAATTCATGCGAAATATCGGTGGCTTGCGGGATGCAAATTCATCTGAATTCTCAGAGTCGGGCGACCACGTCATCCACCTGATGGACAGCCAGGCAGCGGTCACCGACAAGGGCGGCACGATGCGGCGAGGGGCGTACCCGTGCGACCTGGCCGAGGGCACCATCGCCCGCCGGGTGTATGGCACCGACCGCATCTCCGAGCGACACCGCCACCGGTTTGAGGTGAACCCGGCGTACCACGCGCTGCTGGAGCAGAAGGGCATGAAGATCAGCGGCACGTCGCCCGACGGCCGGCTGGTCGAGATGATCGAGCTCCCCGGTCACCCGTACTTCGTCGCGTGCCAGTTCCACCCCGAGTTCAAGAGCCGCCCCCTCGCCCCGCACCCGCTGTTCACCGCGTTCCTGCGCGCCGCGCTCGAGCGATTGGTCGCTCGGGAGCGGGCCAAGCCCGCGCCGGAGATCAGCGCGTGATGGTGCTCCTGCTCGCACTTGCCTGCGCGCCGGAGCTGCCCTTGGCCCCCGAGTCCACCCGGCTGACGGGCGTAGAAGGCACCGCGGGCCCCTGGTCCGGGAGCGCCGCGCGCGTCGAGCTCCTCGCGGGCGTCGCGCACGCGGAGGAGGTGAAGGTGACAGGGGACTCCAGCATCCCGCTCGTCATCGTCGCCGCCAAGTTCGAGTGGGACCTGAAGAGCCAGACGACGACGTTCCGGGAGGACGTGAAGGTCACGCGGGGCCCGGTGACGCTCACCGCGGACACGCTCGACGTTCGCTACAAGGACCAAGACCACATCGATGTCCTGACCGCGCGGGGCCACGTGGTGGTGACCCGCGGGGGCAGGGTCGCCCGGGCCGACAACGCCACGATGACGGCGGGCGACGGGCGCGTTGTGCTCACCGGCTCGCCTACGCTCACCGAAGGCGTAAACGCGCTGGTCGGGGAGCGCATCGAGGTGTTCCTCGACCAGGAGAAGGCGACCTGCAGCGGCGGAGACGAGCCCTGCCGCCTGACCATCGTCGGCGGCGGGATGTAGCCGCTACGGCCTGGTCTTCCCGGACTAGGGCGCCGCGGTGTCCGTCTGCTCGACGGTCGGGTCGCCGCTCGTGGAGAGCACGTCGTACGTGATGTTCACGACCGACAGCGGGTCGGGGAACACCTCCAAGAACGAGATGCTGTTGCGTGACGCGCTGTAGGTCCAGTCCGCGCCGGCCTCGTAGTCGGTGACGTTGTCCTCGGGGTCCGTGACGGACACCTGGATCGAGTCTTCGACCGGCACCAGCGACAGGTAGAACTCGTTCTTCAAGCCCGCCGCCTGCAACCCAAGCTGGTCGAGCAAGCTCGCGTAGTCCGTCGAGCAGATGTCCCACTCGATCCCGCCGACGTTGTCGGTCACCTCGAGGTAGCCGGTGCCGCGCTCGGCCGTGACGCAGCCGTTCCCGAGGCCGACGACGGAGGAGAAGTACGTCGCGCCGTCGGGCTTCAGGGAGGTCATCCAGCTGGAGAACTCGTTGACGGTCACGTCGCGGCTCCGATCCCGCTCGTCCGAGATGACGATCACCGAGAGGTCCGCCTCTTCGCGCATGAACCCCGCGCTCGACGAGCTGGCGTTGGTGACCAACGCGGCCCACGCGGCGTCCTTCCCGCGCTCGTCGGAGCTGCCGTTCGTGCCCAGGTTCGCGCGCTGCTGGAAGCTCGCCGTGGCCTCCTCGCCCGTGAAGCTGTCATCGATGAAGGCGCTGCCGCCCGTCGAGTCCTCGACGAGCACGCCCTTGTTGCGGGGGCTGTCGCAGTCCGTGGACACCACGCCCACGTGGTAGTCGAGCCCTGAGCCGGTGAAGTACTGCATGAACAGCGAGAAGTTGTCCCGCAGCGCGCGCTGCTCCTCGGCCATCGATCCCGAGTTGTCGACGATGAACAACACGTCGACCGCGGGGACGGTCACCTGGGTGATCTCGTCCACCTGCTTCGGCACCGACAGGTCCGGCGGGTTGTAGGCGCCCGTGGCCTCCGACGAGCCCTTGAGCCCGTTGTCGATGGTGCAGCCAGCCCCGAGTGCAAGGCCAAGAACTAGGGAGTGGGTCATCGAAATACGCATGGGAGCCTCGTCGTGCCGCAGTGCCGCGGGAGGGAGTGTACCAGGGTTTCTACTCTTCGACCCAGCCATCCTTCTCTTCGATGGACGTGACCTTGTCGTCGTCCAAGTACACGAGGCGCGTGAAGGTCCCGATGGCCTTGTAGAGCGTCTTGCTCCCCGGCTCGTAGACCAGCACCTCGCCGCCGTCGTGGCGCTCAAACCGGTACACGAGCAGCTCGGACCGGGAGGCCGGCCGGCCGGTCAGCTTGCGCTTGTCGTACGGGGCGCCCCAGGCCATCAGCACTTGGTCCTTCGACCAGTCCGTCTGCACCTTGCCGTCGAGGATCTGCTTCCGCACGACGTCGTTGTACTGGTAGAACTTGTCCCAGAGGCTCTTCTCCGGCACGCAGCACTTCTGGCCCTTGAGCCACTCGTCCTTCTCGGCGTCGGTCTTCAAGCCGAGCCAGTACTCCCGCTGCTCGTCGGTCATGAACGGGCGCAGCGCGATGTAGTGACCGTACTCGGTCTCATCGAGCTTCTTGATCTTCGCTGCGGTGCCGCAGCCGGCGAGCAGGAGCGCGGGGACGAGGACGAGAGCGGGGAACGAGCGCGGGGACATGGACCCTCCAGGGACGTGCGGGCGTGCAGCGCCAGCGGGGGGAGTGCTAATACGAAAACGCCCCGTGCGCCGCTATGGAGTCGCAGCAGCGGGGCTCAGCAGGCACCCCGTCGCGGGGTCCGCGAGGGCGACCGCGCCGGCGTCCAGCCAGCCCCGCCGGCCGTCGGGCAGCGCGACGAGGAGTTGACCGCCGCCCTGGTCCGCGACCTGGACCTCGGCGCCGGCGGAGAGCTTGAACAGCGCGGAGCCGCCGCCAAGGTCGCTGGTCGCCGTAGCTGGCGCCTGCAGCACGCCCACGGGCAGCTCCCCGCCGGCGGCGAACGCGCCTGCGTACACCCAGCCGCCGAGCGCGAGCGCGAGCCCAGCTGGGCCCCGGCCGCGCGCACCGCCAAACGCGAGGACGAGCAGCGCGGCCCCGGCCAACGACGCGCCGATCCACTGGCCCTCGTCGGGGGTGAGCGCCCGTTGCCACGGGGCCCACGCCGGGGTGACGGGGTCCACATCGTAGTGATCGGGGAGCTTGCGACGGGCGACGTCGAGGTTCGCCTTCACGTCGGGGTCGCGCGGGGCCAGCGCGGCTGCGCAACGCCAGGCCAGGACGGCCTCGGGGAGCCGATCCTGGCGGTACCGGAGGTTGCCGAGGTTGTAGTACACGTCGGCGGTGTGGGCGCCGCCCGCGATGGTCGCGCTCAGCGCAACGTCGGCGCCGTCCAGGTCCCCGGCGGCGAGCGCGTCGTTGAACGTGCCGGTGGAGGCGGCGAGCGCGCTGCCGAGCGCCAGGAGCGCGATCACGCGAGCCTCCGGACGAACGCGCGCAGCGCGGCCTCCAAGTCTTGGACCGCCGCGCGCTCCGCGCCGCCGCCGTCCGCATAGCGGGCGCGCTCGAGCAGCCGGTAGACCGCCTGCGCCTCCTCCGCGAGCGGGCCGAGCCGCGCGAGGTCCTCCCCGCGCACCGCGGCGGCGCCTACGCCGAGCCCGGGCGCGACCGCCTCCCGGAAGATCTGCTCGAGCCCAGAGAGCCGGTCGTGCGGGTCGTCCGGCAGGTCTCCGAAGTCGAGGGCGCGCGTGCCGGGTGCCTGCGCCGCCCGCCGGGCGACCGCGGCCCGAACGCCTACGCCGGCCAACGCGAGCGCGCCCGGGGCGAGCAAGACGAGCGCCCACCGGCCAGGCCAAGGCGGCGAGAGCGAGGGCTCGGTGCGCACGGGCAGCAGCTCGTCCGTCGCGCCCAGGTCCGCCGCGGGGGCCGCGCCCGAGGAGAAGCTCGCCACCTGCGCGGTCGCAGCGGCGCCCTGCACGTCCAGCACCAGCGGCTCGGTGTGCAGCACGACGTAGGTGCCTGTCACCGGGTCGAACGTCGGCACGGAGATCGCCGGGATGGTGAGCGGTCCCGGGCGCTCGGGCACCACGGCGCGCTTGAAGCTCGACGTCGCGACGATCGCGCCGTCTCGGATCACCCCGGTCGCCACCGGCTGGTCGTCGTACACCCGGAACCCGTCGCCCTGCAGCGCGGGCAACTTCACCCCGGCCACCGGAGCGTTCCCCACCAAGTCCACCGCGATGGTCACGGTGTCGCCGACGTTCACCCGCATTGGCCCGGAGTCCGGCGCGCCGTTCACGTGGCTCGTCAACTGGAACGTGCCGACCAAGCCGCTCCAGTCGGCCGGCCGGCCGGCTTTTGGAGGCTCTTTCAGCGTGCGCGTCAACGTCTCAGCGCTGAACACGTCCGACCGCATCTCCATCAGCATCCCCATCTCGGGGAAGAGCTGCTCGAGCTGGCCCCTGCGCCGCCGGGTCCGCTCGACCGGGAACTGCGCTTGCAGCGCACCGCCGGGGATCGTGATGGTCCCAGCCTCCGTAAAGCGCAGCGGCAGGTACAGGTCGCGCACCTGGACCGGGGTCCCGCCTTCGCCGAGCGTGCCGTTCGTGATCACGTGCTCGAGAGCCGGGTCCACCGCGAACCCCTTGCCCTCCGGGGCCACCCAGTTGCCGTTCTGGATCTGCCGGTCGGTCGCGAACCGGAGGTGGTACACGACCTCTTGCCCGACCCAGCGCACGCCGTCCGTCAGCTCGCCAGTGAGCTCGTTCACGCCGGCGCTCGACGCCCCGCGGGGCTGGACGTGGACCGTCACCGGACCGGTCACGAGCCCCCCGGCGGCCGTCTGCACAGCGACAGGCGGGATCACGTACTCGCCCGCCTTCAGCGCTGTGAGCGTGTACCGGTACATCGTGGAGGTCGTGAGGTTGTAGTTGAGCATCAGCTGCTGCTGTTGCTGGCTCTCGAACTCGGCCTGGAGCCCTGCCGGGACCCCGAACCGGGGCGGCCCGTTGCGCACGGAGGTGTCGGTGACGGTGAGCACGAGCCCGACGCTCTGCCCCTCGGACAGCACCGGCGTGTCCACCTGCAACGACACCTGCGCGGAGTACGCCCGCGGGGCGGCGGCGAGGAAGAGGGTGAGCACCGGGACCATCTACCAGTCTTTGCCCCCCGACGGGGTGCCCACGACGACGCTGGGCTTCCCGTCCTGGACGCTGTCGACGAGCTGCGCGGCCTGCGCCTTCGACATCCCGCTCCCCTCCCCCGGCTCCCCCGTCGCGACGGCGTCCTGGGGCTCCCCTTCGGTTCGAGGCTCCCCCTCAGCACCAGCCGACTGCGGCTCGCCTTCACCCGGTGCCTGCTTCGGATCCCCCTCGCCCGGGCTCGGGGAGGCGTTCTTCGGATCGCCCTCCGCGGCTCCGGGCTTGGCGTCCGGGGGCCGTGTGCCATCGCCCTTGTCGGCCTGCTGGCCGTCGGCGGACTGGCCATCCTTGGGGTCCCCTTTTTGGCTGTCCTGCCCGTCTTGCCCAGCCTGCTTCTGCTGGTCCTGCTGGGGCTGGTCCTGCTGCTGCTGGTCGTCTTGTTCGGGCGGGGGCGGAGCACGCCGCGCCTGGATCTCCTTCTGCACAGCCGCAGCGTTCTGCTGCGCCTCCTTGAACACGGCGTCCTTCGACATGCTCTGCTGGTAGGCGGAGAGCGCCTGGTCGAGCCGCCCGCCGGCGTACGCCGCGTTGCCGGCGTTGTAGCGCGCGCGCGCCGCGTCCCCGGCGTCCGTGCTTGAGTCAGCGAGCGCGTTGAAGATCTGCTCCGCCTCGCGGAACCGGCCGGCCCGGTAGAGCGCTGTGCCGAGCGCGTCGGCCAGCCGCGGATCGTCGGGGGCCTCGACGCGGGCCTGGCCCAGGAGCCGCGCCGCTTGCTCGTAGTTCTTCGCGGCGAGCGCGGCGTAGCCGTCCTCCTTCGCGCCGGCCCAGGCGACGCTCACGCCGGGCGCCGCGCCGTACAGGGCGAGGACCGAGAGCAGCGCGAGGCCGGACTTCACGACGTGCATCCATCACTCCGACCGCGCATGTACGCCCCGGTTCCCACGAGGGCAAGCGCAGGTGACGACACTCGACAAAGTCACTCGTGGCGGGACTGTGCAGCGCGCGTGCAAAGCGGAACCTGGAGCAAGCGCGGAGGTCTGTAAGTTCCTACCCTGCACAGCGTTCACCACCCCCGTCTCGGAGTCCCCCATGCCCCGCTGGCTCTTCTCCTCCCTCCTCGGCATCGGCGGCGTCACCGCGCTCGTGATCGCCAGCTCGCCGACCTCCTTGCCCTCCGTGCTCACCTCGGCCGACCCGACTCCTGCGCAAGCCGCATCCGCTGCAGGCCCGCTCACGGTCACCGCGAGCTTGGACTACGCAGCGCTCCTCGACGGCGAGCGCACCGCACGCAACCTCGTGATCACCGTCACGGCAGCCGCCGAGGACACCACGAGGGCACGCACCCCGGTTGACCTCGCCGTCGTCGTCGACACGTCCGGCTCCATGAACGACGAGGGCAAGTTCGCCGACGCCCGCCGGGCCGTGCACGCGCTGGCCGAGAAGCTCACGGACGTCGACCAGCTCGCGCTCGTGACGTTCTCGTCGTTCACGTCCAGCCCGGTGGCCCTCGGCCCGGCGACGCAGGCGGGCCCGCTCGCCGCGAGCTTGTTGGACCGCACGAACCCCGG
>CALQBK020000196.1 GCA_943328795.2 Bifidobacterium breve | reverse complement strand
CCAGCCAAATGTTCAGGCTCGTCCAATCGAAGCCGCGCTCGAGACGCTCCGCGAGCTGGTCGGGCTCGATGCTCCCGGGCGCCCACCCGGAGATTGGGAAGGCGTAGCCGGCGATGTCCGAGATGCTGTAGAGCTTGCCGAGCAGCCGCCCAGCGAGCTTCATCCGCACGTTCAGCGCGCCGAGCACCCCCGCGCCGACCGGGCCCAGCGCCCCGCCGGCGCCCAGCACGTTCGACAGTTGACACAGCGCCTTCAGCGTGCGGTTGGCTTGCGCGAACGAGTAGAGCGCGCCGATCCCGACGACGCCGCTCATCTCGGACTTGGTCGCGGCCGCGTAGGTGACTGCCCCGCCGAGCGAGTGTCCGAGCCACGTCGCGGGCCCGAGCGCGTCGGAGATCCGCACGGCGTCATCGACGTAGTCCACGAAGCGGTCCGCGGACCCCCGGCCGCGCGAGAGCCCGTGACCCCGCAGCTCCAGGTTCCACACGTCGAAGCCCTGGCTGGCGAACCACGCAGACGGGCTGCGGCCGGAGCCGTGCCACGTGTACCGGTTCTGCGCGAACCCGTGGACGAGCACGATCGCGGGGTCCGGCGGGGCGTCCCCGACCCACTTGCGGGTCAGCGCGACGTCGCCGAGCCTGCCGCGCTGCTTGTGCAGGTGCACGTCGATCCCGGTGTCCGCGCGCTGGAGGACCCGCTCTGTCGGACCGAGCTCGATCGAACCGGTGGACCTCACGTCGTGGTGGACAACAGGCGCGTGATCTCGGTGACCGTCGCGCGGTTGCCGATGTACAGCGGGGTGCGCTCGTGCAACGAGGCTAGCGTGCGGTCGAGGATGGGCCCGTGCCCGTCGGTCGCGGCGCCACCGGCTTGCTCGGCGAGGAACGCGAGCGGGAACGCCTCGTACAAGAGGCGCAGCTTGCCGCTCGGGCTCTTCTTCGACGGGGGGTAGAGGAACACGCCGCCCTTGACCAGGTTGCGGTGGAAGTCGCCGACGAGGCTGCCGATGTAGCGGGCAGACCAGCCCGCGGCGGGGTCCTTCGTGGACGCGAGCCACGTCTGCAGGCGCTCGTCCCAGGTGCCCGAGTACGCCTCGTTGCAGCTGTAGCTGCGCGTCTCCGGCTTCAAGCGGATGTCGTGGTGGCTCAAGAAGAACTCGCCGACGGACGGGTCGAGCGTGAACGCGTGCACGCCTTGCCCCGTCGACAGCACCAGGACGGTGCCGGCGCCGTAGACGATGTACCCCGCGGCGATCATGTCGCGGCCGCACCGCAGCACGTCCCGGGGCTCGCCTTGCCCGCGCGTGCTCTGCCGCCGGAACACCGCGAAGATGGTCCCGATGCTGGCGTTGGTGTCGATGTTGGAAGAGCCGTCGAGCGGGTCCATCGCGAACACGTAGTGCCCCGGGATGAACGGCGCGGGGATCGGGATGATGTCCTCCTCCTCCTCGCTGACGATCATGCAGACGACGCCTGCGTGCTCGAGCGCGCGCTTGAACGTCTCGTTCGCGTATACGTCCATCTTCTGGACGTACTCGCCCTGGATGTTCATCGAGCCGGTGGCGCCGAACATCCCGGCGAGACCCGCGCGGTTGACGCGCGCGCTGACGAGCTTCGCCGCGAGCGTGACCTGGTTGATCATCGTGACGAAGTGCCCGGTTGCCTCGGGGTGATCCCGGAGCGTCTCGAGCAGGAACCGGTCGAGGGTGGTGCCCTCTTCGAATTGGGGGCGGGCGGGGGGGATGGACAACATGCCGCAAGAGTATCGCGGCCCAGCGCCTTCTTCCCGCGGCTGAGGCTTTCTTGATAACCCCCGGGTGTGCCCTCCTTCCCGTTGTCCACTCGCCTCTCGGCGACCCCGCTGTGGGCGTACGCACGCTTAAGAGAGTGGCTGGTGGAGCGCCGTCGCCCCGTGCTGGAGGCGCGGTTCGACGCGGGCGAGCCGCCCATCACCCCGGCCGAGATCATCGCGTTCGCCGCGAGCGACGCCCGCGGGATCCACTTGGTGCTGGACGGCGGCTTCGGCGGCGGCTGGGCGACGATCGAGGCGCTGCGCGACGCGCTGGGGCGGGCGCGCGAGGCGGGCAAGCTGATCACCGTGGAGGCGGGGCGGTACGGCAACGCGGAGCTCTACATAGGGTCCGTCGCTGACCGTGTGTGGATCCGCCCGACGGGGGAGGTCGCTGCGCTGGGCGTGGCTGCGAGCCTGACGTTCGGCGGCCGCCTGCTCGAACGCCTGGGGCTGCGCTTCGACGTGGAGGCCGCTGGCGCCTACAAGGCGTTCGGCGAGACGTTCACGCGCTCGTTCGCGAGCCCGGCGAACCGGGAGGCCACCGCCGCGCTCGTGGGGGACTTGCAGCTCGAGCTCGACAGCACCGTGGCTGCTGGCCGCCGGATGACGTTGGACGCCGCGCGGGCGGCGCTCGCCGAGGCCCCCGTTGGCGCGGAGCGCGCGCTCGAGCTCGGCCTCGTAGACGGCGTCCTCTACCGGGACCAGGTGGAGGGCCAACTCGATGAGCTCTACGGCGGCGCGCCGCGGGTGCCGTTCCGCCGGTGGGCGCGGGCGCGGGCCCGCCGCAGCCGGGTCGAGGGGTGGATCGAAGGCCAGCCGCGCGTCGTCGTGCTGCACCTGGTCGGGAACGTGCTCGACGGCGAGGGGGCGGGGACGCCCTCGATCGCGGCCGGGCCGGTGTGTCGCGCGCTCGAGGCGCTGCGGGACGACGACCGGGTCGCCGGGGTGGTGCTCGCGATCCGATCGCCGGGCGGGAGCGCGACGGCGAGTGACACCATCTGGCGGTGCGTGCGGCGTTTGGTAGAGAAGAAGCCCGTGGTCGCCGCGTTCGGGGACGTCGCGGCGAGCGGCGGGTACTACATCGGCGTGGGCTGCAACGAGATCTTCGCCCAACGCAGCACCATCACCGGGTCGATCGGGGTCGTCGGCGGGAAGCCGGTCATCGGCGGGCTCCTCGGGAAGCTCGGGGTGAGCGCGGAGGTGGTGACCGAGCGCGAGACAGCCGACATGTACAGCCTCGCGCGGCCGTTCTCCCCCCTACAGCGCGAGCGGTTTCGGCAGAGCCTCGACCGGTTCTACCAGGCCTTCGTCTCGCGCGTCTCGGCCGGCCGGCGTGCGCCGTTCGACGCCGTCGAGGTGCACGCCCGCGGCCGCGTCTGGACCGGCAGCGCGGCGCTGGAGCGCGGGTTGGTCGACCGCATCGGCGGCGTAGAGGACGCCGTCGCGCGCGTGCGGGTGCTCACGGCCTCCCCGGCGGTGCGCCGGATGGACGTCCGCCTGCTCCCCCGCGTGCCGCTGCTCACGCGCCTCGTCCGCAGCCTGCTCGTCCACCCCGCGCCGTCCCTCGCGCGGCTCGCGGAGGAGCTCGAGGTGACCGAGTCGCTCGTCGGCTCGTTCGCCGCGGGCGAGACGCTCGCGTGGACCCCCCTGCGGTGCGAGCCATGATCCTCGCGTGGGTCGCCTCGGCGCTCGCCGGGCTGCCGGCCCCTGGCCACCTCCGCGACGCCGACCCCTCGCGCGACGTGTTCCACCAGCTCCACGCGCGTGGCGCGCTCGGCCCGTCGCCGCCCTCGAACCCCGCAGCATCGATGCCCTGGGACGTGCAGAGCTACCTCGCGCACGTGCGCATCGACCCCGACCTCCTGCAGGTCACCGGCACGATGACCATCACCGCCGCGCGCCGGCCCGACCAGCCGTCGGGCGACCTGCTCTTTCACTACACCGGCGGGGAGCTTCGGCAGGTGACCGTGGACGGCGTGGTGGTCACCCCCGAGGACGTCGATGGCGCCTGGCACGTCGCGCCGGGTGGCGACACCGCGACGGTGGTCGTCGAGTGGACGCGGACCGGGCGCTCGGTAGACTGGGGCCTCCAGTTTGACGACGGGATCACCTGGTCTGTCGACGAGCCGGACTACGCGCGCACGTGGTTGCCTGTCTACGACGAGCCGTGGGACAAGGCGACGTGGACCTGGGAGATCGAGGCGCCGTCTGGCTTGGTGGTCGCCGCCAACGGGGAGCAAGAGTGCTGGAGCCCGGGCACTGACCAGTGCGTCGAGCCCGGCGTAGTCGAGGACGACGGGCGGACCTTCGACACCTGGAAGTGGGTGTTCAGCCAGCCGATCGCGACCTACCTCGTGGTCCTGCACATCGCCGACTACCAAGTGTTCGACGTCGGGGACGACATCCCTGTCACCATTTGGGCGCAGTCACCCCTCGCTGGCGCGGTGGAGTCCGCGTTCGGCAACACGCCCGACATGCTCTCGTTCTTCTCTGAGCGCTACGGCGCTTACCCGTTCGCGCGCTACGGGAACGCGATCGTCCCGTTTGGCGGCGCCATGGAGAACACGACCTGCACGAGCTTCGGCGACGTGTACGTGGGGGAGAACGCGGAGCTGGTGAACGTGCACGAGCTAGGCCACCACTGGTTCGGGGACGACGTGACGCTCGCCGACTGGCGCGATGTCTGGCTGAACGAGGGCTTCGCGAGCTACACCGAGGCGCTCTGGTACGAGGCCGCGTATGGGCAAGAGGGGCTCACCGAGTACGTGGATTGGCAGCGGGACACCTACTACCAGTGGAAGTACAGCGAAGGCGACTTTCCGGTGTACGACCCCGACAACCTGTTCGGCGGCACGGTGTACGACAAGGGCTCGTGGATCCTCCACATGCTGCGCGGAATGGTCGGGGACGACGCCTTCTTCCACGCGCTGTCGGACTACACCACGCGCTACGCCTACGCGAACGCCAGCACGTCCGAGTTCGAGGAGAGCTTCGAGGCGAGCACGCTCACGGACCTCTCGTGGTTCTTCGACGGCTACGTGTACGGGACCGGGGAGCCTTCGCTCGCGTTCGGCTACCGCGCGGTGGACGGCGGCGTCGTAGTCGCCATCGAGAGTGACACGACGATGCCGCTCCCGGTGCCGCTGCGCATCACCCTGGACGATGGCTCAGAGCTCGACACCAAGGTCACCCTCTCCGCGAGCTCGGTGTGCGTGGTGGTGCCGACGAGCGGCGCCGTCAGTGACGTCGAGCTGGACCCCGATCTTTGGCTGCTCACCTACGACCGCACGACGCTCGCGCAGAACGCGCTCGACTCGTGTGTGACCTCGCTGGAGCCCGCGCCGCCCGACACGGGGACGCCCCCGCGCGAGGGGGGCTACCACGGGGGCTCTGGGTGCGGCTGCGGGACGGGCACGCCCGGGACGTTGGGAGCGCTCGGGGCGCTCGGCGCGGCGCTCGGGCTCGCACGCCGACGGCGATGAGCCAGCCGGTCGGCCCGGTCCGGGGCCAGCTCGACGCGCGTGTGCGATCGCGCGTGGCGCTGGCGGCTGCGTTTGTCGGCCTCGCGTGGCTGTGGGGGTCGCCGCTGCTTTGGCCGTTGTCGATCGCGGTGGTGTTCTTGCACGAGGCGAGCCACGCGCTCGTGACGGTCCTGACCGGGGGGCGGGTGCTCGAGCTCCAGCTCGGGTTGGACGAAGGCGGCGCGACGATGAGCGAAGGCGGCTTACGCTTCTTCATCTTGAACGCCGGTTACCTGGGGTCGCTGCTCTCCGGCATCGCGCTGCTCAGGATGGTCGGCCGCGCGCGGTTAGTCACGGTTGGGTTGGCTGTCGTGGGCGTTGGGATCGCGCTCGCGTGGATGCCGTGGGTCTCCTGGGGCTTTGCCCTCGTCGTCGCGTGGTGCAGCTTCCTCGCCTGGGTTGGGCTCCGCGCGCCCCCGTGGGCGGCCACCACCGTCGTGCGGCTTTACGGCGTGTACAGCGTGCTGTACGCGTTCGGGGACATTCGCGCGGACGTGTTCGGCGCCCCGAGCGGGGCCGTCACGGACGCGACGATGCTCGCCGAGCTGACAGGCGTCCCGGCTGTAGTTTGGGGCCTGGGTTGGATGGTCGCGGGCGCCGCCGCGTTGTGGGCGAACCGCCGCGCCGTCTGACATGCGCTCGACGCTACTTCTTCTTGTGCTTCTTCTCTTTCGGGGGCTCGGGGATCGGCGGGTCGATCCCAAGCTCGACGCACGAGTGGCCATCGTAGCGCTTGTTGCAGTTCTGGCGCCAGATCGCGATGGCCGTGAGGTGGGACAACGCGGTGCCCAGGCCGTGCTCGTAGGCGTAGCCCTTGAGGTAGCACCCCGTCGGGTTCCCGCCTGAGCACGAGCTCAGCGCGAGGTCGTACCCACGCTCGCCGTCGATGTCGATGAGGTTGCACGGGTCCATGCCTGAACAGTCCGTGCCATAGAAGTTGCCGGTCAGGTAGGCGGCTGCAGCGTCGGCGCAGGACTGCGTGTCGTTGAACAAGCACGCCCGCTCGAGGAACGCGAGCGCGGTCATGTAGTCGCCGCTGGCGCTGAACGCGTCGGCGAGCGAGCGGCACGATGGGCCATCCCCGTTGTCGCACAGCTTCTGGCGCGGGGAGGCCGAGTGGCTCGAGGGCATGAGCCCGGGCTCGACGACGGGCTGGTCGCCCGTTGGATCCTGCGGGGGGAGGGCTGGCGGGTCGGCGGGAGGAACGTCGTCCGCCCCAAACGCCGCAGCGCTCACCCCGAGCAGGCCCAGGGCGAGGATGGCGGACGTCCGGTAGAAGCGCATGGACTCAGTCTACCTCTGTTGCGCGCCCGCGGCGAGTCTGTTCACCAAGGGCAGCTTTGCAGCGCTTTTGCGACGCGGGCGAGCGTGTCGAGGTCCAACAGGGCCGGGTCCGGCGCGCCGGTGGCCAGGGCCGGGAGCCGAAGCGGGCCGGTGTCGGTCACGGCACTAGGACCGTGGCCGAGCACCGTGGAGGTATCGGTGACGTTCACGCCGGCGGCCGAGAAGCAGGGCAAGAGCGCGACTGCCGCGCCGTCCAGGGCCACGAAGTCCGAGGTGGACGGCAAGAAGAGGCCCCACGCGCCCGGCCACCGCTGCGTGCCCGGCACGAGCGACATGCGGCCGAGCGAGGTGAGGTGAATGGCGTCCGGCCCGGGGGCGTCGGTGAGCGCCACGTTGGGGTAGCCGGCCTCGGCCAGCGCCGCGAGGACGGCGACGGCGCCGCGCTGTCCGGCGGTCTTCGGCGTCGCCGGAGCGGTCAACGCGCGCCGGGTGCCTGCACCGGGGACGACGGGGTGCGCGGCGGGGGCCAGGAGCGCGGCGGCGATCGCGCTGCGGAGCGAGGGGTCGGGGACTGTAAACGGGGCGGGGGTCGAGGGCAGCGCCCACGGCGAGGCCAGAGGGAGCGCGATGAGCACCGCCCAGGTGGCGAGGCCCACCGCGAGCGGGACGTGCAAGCGGCGCGTGCGCACCCAGGCGACTACCGCCTTCCAGCGGGACTCCCCGAGGAGGACGGGGTAGCCGGCGAGCGCCGCCACGGAGAAGGGCCCGACGGTCATCAGCGCGAAGATGCCGAGGTGCAGCGCCACCCCGGCGACGAGCAACGGGCCCCGCGCGCGCTTCCAGGTCACGAGGAACGGAAAACTCGTCTCGAACGCGATGGTCAGCCAGCCCGCGGGCGCGAGCATCCACCGGTGCGCGCTGGCCAGCACCCCGAGCGGGCGCAGGCCGAAGCTGGTGTCGACGAGGAAGTACTCCAGCGTCTTGCCCGTCGCCCACGCGGGCTCGAACAAGAGCTTCATCCACCCGGTGGAGCCGTACAGGCCGGCGTACGCGATCACGAGCGCCCAGCGAGCGAACCCGGCGGCGGTTGACGGCCGCTCGTCGTCGTCTCCGTCCACGTGCCCCGGCGCGAACACGAGCGCGAGCGACTGCCACGCGATCAGCCGGTCATAGGCCTTCAGGTTCAGCGCCTCCTCCAGCCCGAGCACGAGCGCCGAGATCCCGGCCGCGGCCACCGCCAGCCGCTGCAGCCAGCCCGTCGAGACCACCGCCAGCATCGCGCCGACCATCACGGTCCACCAGAGCGCCCACACGGCGTTCGGGGTCGGCGTGCCCAGCGCCCATAGTGTTGTTCTTGGGTATTTATTGCTATTAATGAAAAAAGTAAAATTATCCAGGCTTTGTTATTCATAAAAGGGTTTATGATTTTTTTTAATGTTCTAATTACAAATAAAGCACTTTGAATTTGAT
>CALQBK020000195.1 GCA_943328795.2 Bifidobacterium breve | reverse complement strand
GCATGTGTTAGGCCCGCCGCTAGCGTTCGCTCTGAGCCAGGATCAAACTCTCCAGTTTTGATCCTCTGCGCCTCGTTCCGGGCTAACGGAAGAGACGTCTTAAAACTCTATTGAACGTTTACGAAAATCTGCTACCAATTTTTCAAAGATCAGCGTTCCATCGGTTGCCCGATTTCCGCTTGTTTCGGTGTCTGGTGTCCGAAGACTCCTTCTCCCGAAGCCCCGCCACCTTATCAGCGTCTCTCGGTGGCGTCAAGAACGTTTTTTTCGTTCTCTCTGGCCGCCGGTGCCTGCTGGAGGTCTCGGGGCCTTGAGAATACCGCGCGACCTCACGGGCGTCAACCCGCTCGCCGCGGAATCGTCACACGAGCGACCCGAAAACCTCGGGGTGCATCCGCACGCACTTGTAGATCCAGCCGCCAATCATCCCAAAAAGCAGCACGCCGGCCCAGAGTCGCTCCCGGCGCTGGATGACCTTGAGCGCCCCGCGGAGGACACCCCGCCCCGTGAAGAGGTCTGCCAGACCGAGCAGCGCCATCGCGACCGTCGCCGGGAAGAGCACCATGCCGAACGGCTGGTTCGCGATCGCGTCCAGGATGCGCCCGTGCCCGTACAGCGTGAACGTGGTGGTCATGCCGCACATGGGGCACGGCCAGCCGGTGAGCGAGAGCATCGTGCACGCCCCGAGCCCGAGCTGGCGGTGGGTGCCGAAGCCGTTCGGGTCCGGCGTCAGATACATCGCGATGCCGATCACCGCGCTCGCACCGCCCCCGAGGGCAAGCCCCGCTACGCGATCGGCGATGCCTGGCGGCGCGTTCTCCACCCGGTCGGCCACGGCGTTCACCTTCGCGCTGATCTCGTCCAAGGTCTGGATCATGCATTCTCCCCTGGGCTCGCGCCCGTGTCCGTCGCGCCGTCCTGCGAGAGCGCCGCTTCCAACACCGCTTCTACAGCCGCCATCTGGTGGTCGGCCTCCTGCACCTCGGCCCGGGCCCTCGCCCGGACGTTCCGAAGCTCGCTGGCCAGGTTCAACGCGGTCAATATCGACGCGGTCCCGGCGTCGATCGCCGGGGAGCGACGCATCAGCTCCTTCACCCGCTTGTCGACCTCAGCGGCCGCCTGCTCGAGGTCCTCGCCGCCGTCTGCCCGGAGCGTGTAGGTGCGGCCGAGGATGGTGATCGCTTTCTGCACGCGACGGCCCTAATCCGAATCCGCTCGGCGCGCGGGTCGCGATAGTGCGGGCGCTCGCCACGGCCCCTCATGCCCTCGTACGTCCTCACCTTGTTGCACTTCAACCTCCAGTACTGCGCGGGCGGGCTGGACGGGCTGTACACCACGTGGCCCACCGACGCCGAGTCCGTCGAGGACCAGATCATCGACCAGTCGTTCACCCCCGTCCTCGACGTGCTCGACGCCCACCCGACCTGGACGTTCGACATCGAGCTGCAGGCATACATGGTCGAGGTCCTCGCCGAGCGGCGCCCTGACGTGCTCGACCACCTGCGTACCCTCGCGGACAACGGGCAGGTCGAGCTCGTGAGCTTTCACTACTCGGACCAGCTCTGGACTGCGTACCCCTGGCGTGACGAGGAGGTGTCGCTCGCGCTCACGCGGGACGTGTTCGACGCGAACCAGCTGCGGTTGTCCGACGTCGTGTGGAGCCAGGAGGGGCAGTTCGGCCAGGGCATGCTCGAGCGGATGCCGCAGGAGGGCTACGCGATCGCGGTCATGCCCCACAACCTCGCGGAGTTCGCGTGGGGGACCAGCCCCGACGCGCCAGTGTACAGCTACGAGGCCGACGCAGGCGACGTCATCGTCCTGCCCGGCGGGAGCGGCTTCGCCGGGAATGACTTCAGCGTCGGGTGGAGCTTTCTCGACGACGGCGAGCTCTGGGCGACTGGCGGTCTGGATCCATACCTCGGCCCAGCGTTCCTCTACGACGCCGACTCCACGGCCGCGCGGGTCGCCGAGCTGGAGGCCGCGGAGGAGGCCGGCGCGCTGATCGTAGGGGTGCACGACTACGTGGCCGCGGTGGTCGGGACGCCCCTCGGCACACCGGCTCCGTTGCCCCCCGTCATCGATGGCACGTGGCAGCCCGACGACACGACCAACATGTTTCGGTGGATGGGCGGGAGCGGGCTGTGGGGCGAAGACGAGCACGACGATCCGGTGCTCACCACGAACATGCGCGCGCGGCACGTCGTGGAAGCGGCAGAGATCGCCGGCGGTGACCCCGACCTCGTCGAGCAGGCGTGGAGAGCGCTCTTGCTGGGCGAGGTGAGCGACGCGACGGGCTGGAACCCATACCCGACGGAGCCGCAGTACGCGCTCGACCACGCCGCCGAGGCCGAGCGCCTGGCGCTGGAGAGCTTGGCGAGCCAGTGCGGCGACGCGCTCCTCGTGGACCTCGACGCTGGAGCGCTGGTGGACGCCAGCCCCGCGGACAGCGCGATCGCGGCCTCCGCTCCGCTCGACGTGACGGCGGCCGGGCGGAGCACGGACACGACGTGGTTGGAGGTCGTGCGGAGCACGGACGGGGTTCGGGAGTACCAGGCGGAGGTGCTGTTCGGCGCGGGGGAGGACCCGCTGGAGCTGACCTTCCCGTGGGACGGCGAGCAGATCGCGACGGTTCCGGCGCTGCTGGACGAGGTCGTCGCGGTGGACGCCAGCACCGTAGGCGACCCGGTGGGGATCGCGCTGTCGTCCGGCTTGCTGCGGCTCTCGGATCGGGCCTGGCTGGTGCAGGACACGGCTACGACGCACTTGGCGGCGGTCCTGTCCCGCTCGGGGGCCAGCTGCACGTTCGCAGACCAGACGGTCCCCGCGGATGAGCCAGCTCGCTGGGTGTACCGGGTGTTCATCGGCGACGAGAGCGTGACCGACGACGACGTCCGGGTGGCAGCGCTCGCCGAGGCCCGCCGCTTGAACCTGGCGCCCGTCGTGACGCTGGACCTCGCCGCCTGCGACACCGCGCCGCTCGACGAGGGCTGCGTCCCGGGGGTCTGCTGCTGTGCTGCGCTCGGGGGCCCGACCTCGCTCTACGCCGTGGCTCCCCTCGCCTTCCTCCTCGCCCAACGTCGCCGCCCGGTTAGCCGACAGCCGTGAACGACGTCCTTGGTCCCGTGCTTGGTGTGGTCGTGCTGCTCGCCGCGGCCGGCGGCCTCGTGTGGTTCACGCAGCGAGCACCCGCGCGGTCGATGCTCAGCTCGCCCGACCCCGACGCGGAGCCCGAGGACAAGCCCCCGACGCTGATCGACCGGATCGGCGACGCGCTCGCCCGCACGCGCGCCGGGCTCTCCAGCGTGTTCGCGGGCTTCGCGCCCGGGAAGGACCTGGACGCCGACGCCTGGGTGCAGCTCGAGGAGGGGCTGATCCGCGCGGACATGGGCCCGCGCACCGCGCTCGCGCTCGTGACAGCCGCCCGGGACGCGAAGGTGCCCGTCGCCGAGCTCCGCGGCTGGCTCGCGATCGAAGTGGCTCGCCGGATCTCGCGGTTCACCTTCGACATCGCAATGGCGAGCACCGGCCCCACGGTGATCTTGGTCGTCGGCGTGAACGGCGCGGGCAAGACCACGACGATCGGGAAGCTCGCGTCGCGCTACAAGCTCGCGGGCAAGAGCGTGATGCTCGGCGCCGCGGACACGTTCCGCGCGGGCGCGATCGACCAGCTCAAGGTGTGGGGGGAACGAGCCGGGGTGCCGGTCGTCGCCCACCAAGAGGGGGCAGACCCCGCAGCGGTGTGCCACGACACGGTCAAGTCGGCGATCGCCAAGGGCGTTGACATCGTGATCCTCGACACCGCCGGCCGGCTGCAGGCACACGCGGCGCTGATGGACGAGCTGGGCAAGATCTGCCGTGTCGTGGGCAAGCTGCTGCCCGGCGCACCCCACGAGTGCCTGCTGGTCCTCGACGGCACGATGGGCCAGAACGCTCTGGCCCAGGCCCGCGTGTTCAAGCAGGTCACGTCGGTGACGGGCATCGCGCTCACCAAGCTCGACGGCACGGCCAAGGGCGGGGTGGTGGTGGCGATCGCCGAGGAGCTGGACCTGCCGGTGAAGCTCGTCGGGTGCGGCGAAAAGCTCGACGATCTCAGAGACTTCGACCCGCACTCGTTCGCGAAGGGCCTGTTCGGGTAGCCCGACCTGCGGTCGAGCTACAACTCCCAGCCCGACAGGTAGCCGCCCGCGGCCGCGATCCGGTCGATCATCTCCTGGTAGACGCGGCTGGTCCCGAGCGTGCCGGCGTCCCCCACCCCGACGAAGAGCCGCCGGGCGCGACTGATGGTGACGTTGAGCCGCCGCGGGTCAGATACGAAGCCGAGCTCCGCGATGTCGTTGGAGCGGACGAATGACGCGATGACGACGTCCTGCTCGCGCCCCTGGAACGCGTTCACCGTCCCCGATTCGATCCCGGGGTGACGCTCCCGGATCCGCGCGAGCTGCGCAGAGTACGGGGTGACGATGGCGATGCTCGACGACGAGACGCCGCCGGCGAGCAGGTCCTCGACGATCCGCGTGACGAGGTCCAGCTCGCCTGGGTTGTAGAGGCTGCCGCTGTCCTCTCGGACCTCCTCGTGACCCATGCCGGCCGTGTCCAAGAAGCGAACGGGGCTGTCCGTCCACGGCGGCGCCAGGGCCGTGAGCGTGCGCCCGGCGACCGAGGCGTGGGGGTACAGGGCGCCGCTGTAGGTCGGCGAGACGAGGTCGTTGATCGCCTGGCACATGCGGTACTGCGTCGCGAGCATGGGGAAGTGAAAGCCCTCGTCCACCAAGCGAGCGAGCAGGCTGCGTTCGAGCGCGGGGTGTTGACTCTTGACCACTGGCCCCAGCTGGTGCGGGTCCCCGGCGAGGATCATCCGCTTCACGCGGTTCGCCAACAGCCAGAGCGCGGGCTCCCAGACCTGGCTGGCCTCGTCCACGACGGCCGTCCGCGGGTTGACGAGCTCGGCGCCGCGGGTGGCCAGCGACCCCAGCGTGAGCGCGACCACCTGCGCGTTCTCGAGGATCTCGCGCTTGGCCGCCTGCCACTCCTCCCGGATCGCGGCCTCGATCTCTCGGGCCTCGTCGTCGCTGGCCCGCGAGCGCTCGCGGCGGAGCGTCTGGAGCACGCCTGCCCGCGCGCCGTTGAGGATTCGGTGCTCCAAGGTGAGCGGCAAAGCGGCCGTCCCCACGCGCGCGCTCACGCCGATACGCACCACGTCGAGCCCGGCCGCCGACGCCCTCAGCGCCAGCTGGTCCACCGCCGCGTTGCTCTCGGCGAGGGCCCACGGGCGCTCACCCATGTCGACGAGCGCGACCAGCATCCCGGCCAACACCTGCGTCTTGCCCGTGCCGGGCGGACCGTGCACGAGCCCGATCTCGGTCGCGCCAAGCGCAGCGGCGGCAGCGACGCGCTGGGACGGGTCCAGGTCACGAAGCGCCGGGTGGTCAAGCGGGTCCGGCCGGTACGGCGCTTCGTGCCCAAGCAGCAGCGAGCGCAGGGGCGTGCTCTTCGTGGCCGCGCGGATCAACGCGGAGCGCTGCGCCTCCAACGAGGAGAGGTCGAGCCGCTTCACCACGGCCCACGGGCCCTTCCCCTCGGGTGCCGCGTCCACGCGAAGCTCGACCGTGCCTTGGTCGCCGCCCTCGAACCGCCCCGCTACGCCAACGTCAGGCCGTCCGACGGGCCCGAGCACCACGGGCTCGCCCGGCGACAGCCCATCGTGCAGATTTTTCCCGCGAAGCAGCACGTTCACCCGCCCCCGGGAGCGGTGCTCCGTCGTGACGATGTCCAGCGGGCCGAGCGCCGCGCCCGCCGCGACACGGCTCGCCAGGGGTTGGCCGCGGAGGACGGCGTCCTCCCGCACCAGCGCCTCTCGTTCGGCGTCCAGGGCAGCGATCAATCGGTCGAGATGGTCGGGAGCAGGCACCCGCGTGGCTAACGCGCCCCGCCCCGCCCGCCCCACCAACAGGCTGCGCTCGCCGAGCCGCCACGAGGGGGACCGCACAACGACAGGTTTTCGACAGGTTCTGTTGTAAGCCCGGCCGGCGTCACGTACACTCAAGCGATGGCAAACCTCCTCCTGGTCGACGACGACGCGCTGTCTGCGCAAGTGCTCGCGGACTTGGTTGTCGCGCACGGGCACACCGCGGCTCGGTGCTCGGGCGCCGGGGATGCCCTCGTCGCGTTGGCCAGGCCGGGCGCCGCGTTCGACGCGGTCATCACGGACGTCCGGATGCCCGAGATGGACGGGATCGAGCTCGTGAAGCGCATCCGGACCGGGTTCTCGGGGCTGCCGGTGGCCTTGATGAGCGCTGAGCCCGACTTCGACATCTACGAGGAGGCCGCTACGAGGGGGGGCGACGCGCGGGTGTTGCTCCAAAAGCCGTTCCAGCTCAACGCCGTCCGCCGGGTGCTGGAGCAGCTGCTGGGTGCGCCGACGCCGGTGGCGGATCTCCCGGCCGCCGCGAGCCCGCCAACCGGCCAACCAGCCGTGCCGCTCGGGCGAGACGACGCGCCGGGTTGGCTGGCTCAGCCCAACATGCCGATCTTCCGGCTCCCGCCCGTGCGGACCTGGTTCGTCGCGAGTCGTCGGAGGGCCAGCGGGCTCTTGAGGCTCGAGCTCCCCGGCAGCGACGTAGCGTTGCCCATCCGGCGCGGGGAGCTGCTTCGCGGACCCGGCCAGCATCGGGACGCCGACGAGCTCGCGCGGTGGCTCCTCGAGCTGCACGACGGGTCCGTGCGGTTCGAAGCGTGCTCACCGGAGCTCCTGACCGGCGAGCCAATCCCCGGCGCTCTCAGCGTCCCGGACGCGGTCACACACGCGCTCGCCCGGGTCCCGCACTCGACCATCCAGGACGCGTGGCGCTCGGTCTTGTCCGCCAAGGCGTTCGCGCGCGCGCCGAAGGACAGCCTGCCGGAGGCGTGGGGGCTGGACGCCTTGGCGCGGCTCGCCCACGACACCGCCCGGGGGCAGCGCGTGAACGTGCTCGTGTTGGAGCTCGCGCGCCAGTCCCCGGCCTTCCGGACGTCCGGCTTCCGAACGCTCGAGATGCTGCAGCGGCTCAACCTGCTGACGCTCGTGGCGTAGGGGCTACCGAGTTCCGCGCATGAGCAGGGACACGCTCTCGAGGAGCTGCGAGGCCGTGTAGGGCTTTTGGAGGAACCCAGCGAGTCCCCTGCCCGCGAACCGGCTGGTCGCGTCCTGCTCGTTGTACCCGCTCGAGAGCATGACCTTCACGTCTGCCCGAATCGCCCGGAGCGCGCGGAAGGTCTCCTCTCCGCTCAGCCTCGGCATCGTCATGTCGAGCAACACGCCGTCGATCTCGGCGTGCCGATGCCGGAAAAGCGCGACGGCATCCTCGCCATCGAACGCCGTGAATACGGTGTAGCCGAGCTCCCGCAGCACGTCGGACGCGAACTCGCGGATCTCGGCCTCGTCGTCAACCACCATCACTCCGCCGCGCCGGGCGTCGCGCGTCGGCTCGACCTTGGTCTCCGTGGTGACCTCACGGCCATCCGAGATCGCAGGGAAAAGCACCTTGATCGTCGTCCCGTGCCCCCGTTCGCTGTACACCCGGATTGCCCCGTGGTGGCCCCGGACGACGCCCAGCGTCGCGGACAAGCCGAGCCCGTGCCCCCGCGGCTTCGTCGTGAAGAACGGGTCGAACATGTGGTTCTGCGTCTCGGGGGGCATCCCGATGCCGGTGTCGCTCACCTCGAGCCACACGTACGGGCCCACAGGGAGGTCCTCGTCGAGCCAGGCGCGCGACAGGTAGGCCCTGTCCGCCTGGATGAGCCCTGTGCTGAGCGTGATCGTGCCCGGCTCGTCGCCGAGCGCGTCCGACGCGTTGGTGATGAGGTTGATGAGGATCTGGCGGATCTGTGAGCTATCCGCCTCGCACCGCGGCAAGTCGCGCACCAGGTTGAACTTCAGGACCGCCTTCCGTGAGACGGAGACCTTGAACAGCATCCCCATGTCCTCGACCAGCTGCGACAGGTCGACCGGCTCGATGACGAACCGGCCCTTGCCGGAGTAGGCGAGGAGCTGGCGGGTGAGATCCGCGGCTGTCTGCGCGGAGCGCTCCACGCGCTCGACGGACACCCGCGCCGGGTCCGCCGCGCCCAGCCGCAAGAGCGCGAGGCTCGCGTTCCCCAAGATGACTGTGAGCAAGTTGTTGAAGTCGTGCGCGATCCCGCCGGCCAGGAGCCCGAGCATCTCGAGCTTCTGGGCCCGTTCGAGCCGGCCCCGGATCCGCTCCACCTCGTCGCGCCGTCGCTCGGTC
>CALQBK020000194.1 GCA_943328795.2 Bifidobacterium breve | reverse complement strand
TCGCGTCCACGGGCACCTCCACGTCGTCGGCGCGGTCCATCACGGTCGCCTCGAGCGCCGCCAACACGAGCCGGTCGAGGCGGAGCGCCCGGTACAGCGGGTGCTTTCGCATCTGCCCGACCGCCGAGCGGCTCCCGACCACGATCCCCGCCTGTGGCCCGCCGAACAGCTTGTCGCCCGAGAAGCACACGACGTCCGCCCCCGCGGCGCACACCGTCGCGACCGAGCTGTCGGCCCCGTTGTCGCGCATCGCGCCGCTGCCGAGGTCCTCGATGTAGAGCAACCCGCGCTCGTGGGCCAGCGCGACCAACGCGGCCCGGTCCGCGCTCTCGGTGAACCCCTCGACGTGGAAGTTCGACGGGTGCACACGCAGGATCACCGCGGTGTTCGCCGTGATCGCGGCCGCGTAGTCCCGGAGCCGCGTGCGGTTCGTCGTACCGACCTCGACCAGCCGCGCCCCGCACGCGGTGATGACGTCCGGGATCCGGAACGCGCCGCCGATCTCGACGAGCTCGCCGCGCGAGACGATCACCTCGCGGCCCTGGGCGAGCGCGGAGAGCGCGAGCAGCACGGCGGCGGCGCAATTGTTGACCGCCAGCGCGGCCTCGGTCCGGAACAGGGCGCAGAGCCGCGGGCCGACACCCGCGAGCCGCTCCCCGCGCTCTCCGGTCGCGAGGTCGAGCTCCAGGTTCGTGTAGGACCCGGCGACAGCGGCCACCGCTGCCTGCGCCGAACGGGACAGGGGCGCCCGGCCGAGGTTGGTGTGCAGCACGACGCCAGTCGCGTTGATCACCCGCCGCAAGTGGAGCGTGCGATCGCGGGCGACGCGGGCGCGGATCGCGACCGCCCAGTCCGGCGGCGTGTCCCCCGAGCGCGCGAGCTCCAACAGCGCGCGCGCAGCGCGCTTCGCCGCGACCGGGGGGAGGTCAGGCACCAGCGCGAGCAACACGTGCACCGCCGGCAGGTCTCTGCGCCGATCTTCGGACATCCCGGAGCCTAACTGATCCCCCGGCGTGTCTCGCCCGGTCACGTCCTGTCTCGCCGCCGCCCCCCGGCCGAATCCCTGCGGACGAGCCGCGTCCACTTCACGTGAGGCAAGCGCGATTCAGCGGGACCCTCACACGGAGCCGAGATGTCCTACCCGTCGTCGTTCGCCACTCTCTCTGCGCTGCTCTTGCTGGCAGGCACGGGCGCTGCCGAGGCTCACCCCTACTACCCCCCGGTCTACGGGACCGTCTACGTCACCAACCAGACGCCCGCGACCTTGCTCGTCAGCGTCGACGGGCACGCGGTCTCCGTCGCCCCCGGCCGCAGCTTGCCGTTCCAGGCCCGCGAGGGGGAAGTCGCGGTGCGCGCGACCTACCGCCAGTTCGGCATCGACCGGGGCCTCGCCACCCGCGAGGTGTACGTCCGCAGCTCCCGCCCCGCGTCGGTGGTGCTCACCCCGCCGGCGACTGGCTTCGTGAAGGTGCAGAACCAAGCCGATCGCCCCGCGGACCTGCTGGTCGACGGGCGGGTGTACACCTCGCTGCAGCCGTACCAGACCCGCCTGGTGTCGATGACCGTCGGTTGCCACGACCTCGCGATGGTGGCCGGGTCGTGGACGGTTGACCGGGAGCGGCTCGACGTCGCGCCCTTCGCCGAGCCGATGTTCATCGCCGAGATGCCCCGCGTGAACGACCTCGTGGCGTACAACCCGCTGCCGATCCCGGTGCAGATGGTCACCGACCGCGGCCAGGCGCGGCTCGTGGACGCGCTCGGACAGACCGTCTTCCACGACGTCCCCATCGGCGCCTTCCACGTGACCGCGCGGCGGGTGACCGGGGAGGAGATCGACGAGATCGTCGCGACGATCCGCCCCGACGGTGTGACCAGCTGGCGCGTCGACGCGCCCACCCGGGGCATCGTGGACGTCCAGAACCAGGAGCCGGTCCAGACCCAGCTGCTCGTCGATGGCCGCTACCTGCGCTCGTTGTCCGCCGGGCAAGACGCCCACTTCGAGCTCGCGCTCGGCTCCCACCACCTGGAGCTGGTCGACGACCACGGGCGCCGGATCGAGGACGGCTGGGTGACCGTGGACCCGTACCGGACCGCGCGGATGGTCGCCCAGGACGACCGCGTTGGCTACCGCGGCGACGACCAGCGGGAGCACAGCGACGCACAGCGGGCGTACGAGGACGAGGACCGCTGGGACGAGCAGGCGGACGAGGCCGAATCCCACGCGCACTGCGAGCACCGGTAGCCCGAGGTGGGCGAGGCCCCGCGACGGTTTCACTTGACGCGGGGGGGCGGGGCCGTCTATCCAGCATCCGTGCTCCTCCTCCTCGCGTCCCTCGTCGCCTGCCAATCGGAGGCGACGCTTCGGCCGAGCTCGGGCTGGTACGCGGTGGACGCCGCGACGACCGACTGGTCCTGCGACGCGCAAGGCCCCGCGAGCGGGGTGCAGTCCGAGGGGCTGGTCTGGATCGAGGTCGGGGAGTCGTGGCGGTGGGCGGACGACACCGACGGCGTCGCCTGCGCGTTCGACGGGCCGACGTTCTCGTGTGAGCTCTTCGACACCGGGGTGGCGTACGCGCAGTCGAGCAACACCGACGCATCGGTGGCGTGGTCGGCGCGTATCGACGGCTGGTGGACCGGCTCCAATGTGCTGGAAGGCGAGATCACCGCGAGCTACCGCTGCTCCGGCGGGGACTGCGCGGACGTCGCGTCGAGCTACGGCCCGGGCTTCTCGTTCCCGTGCGACGCGAGCACGGCGTGGACGGCCCCTTTCGCCGGGGACGACGCCGAGTAGTCTCCGGCGTGTATCCGTCCTCCGGCGTGTATCAGTCCTCTGGCGGGCTTGTCGGGACGAGCGTTGGCGGGTCGACGGTCATGAAGCCGTTGTTCCACAGCATGAACATGCTCAAGTTCTTACACAGCGGGTAGAAGCACGCGGTGAACACGATGGTCGCCGGCAGGATGATCTTCTCCGAGCCCTTCAGCGCGTCGTTGTGCAGGAACCACGCCCCGAGGGCGATCGCGAACAGCGCGCCGGCGCCGTACCCCATCACCGCGGCGATGGTCCAGCTCCCGTTCCAGCGCTCGAAGCGCACGTGACACACGTCGCATGTATCATTTAGCTTCATGAAGGATTGATACAGCTTACCCTTCTGGCAATTCGGACACCGACCGGTGAGGGCCGCTAGCAAAGCACCGAGCATGCGCGCGGGTAACCCGTTAGCAGCCGGGCCCAATGCGATTCCAGAACGTCTCCATCGAGAGCATCGCTTACGAGCGCGCTCCCAACCGGGTCACCAGCGCTGCGCTCGAGGACAGGCTCCACCCTGCCATGTCGCGGATGCGCCTCCCACCTCACCCCATCGAGCTCCTCACCGGCATCGTCGAGCGCGGCTTCTGGGAGCCCGGCACACCCGTGCACGAGGTGGCGACGCGCGCCGGACGTCGGGCGATGACGCTCGCCGGGATCGATCGCAACGACGTCGGGATCCTGATCAGCACGAGCGTGTCGAAGGACTTCCTCGAGCCGTCGATGGCGTGCCTCGCGCACGGAGCGTTGGGCTTGCCCGCGACGTGTCGGAATTTCGATATCGCGAACGCGTGCCTCGGGTTCTTGAACGGCATCGAGGTGGCGGGGCAGATGATCGACGCCGGGCTCGTCGACTACGCGCTCCTGGTCGACGGCGAGAACTCCGGCGACATCGTCGAGAACACGCTCCGTCGGCTGTTGGCGCCGGACGCGACCTCCCAGGACTTCTGGGACAACTTCGCGACCCTGACGCTCGGCTCCACGGCCGTCGCGATGGTCCTCGGTCGCGCGGATCGGTCGCGCACGAGCCACCGGGTGAACGGCTCGGTCGGCCTGGCCGATACAGAGAACAACCGCCTGTGTATCGGTACCTCCGAGCGGATGGTGACCGACTCGACGCGCTTGCTGAAGGCGGGCGTGGCGCTCGCGCGGCGCACCTGGGCGCGGGCCTCCGAGGAGCTGCCGCACTGGGATGAGAGCCAGATCGACCAGTACATTTGCCACCAGGTCGGGAAGGCTCACCTGACGGCCCTGTGTGACGCGCTCTCGATCCCGTTCGGCCGCTGCTTTCCGACGTACATGACGTTCGGGAACGTCGGCCCCGCGGCGGTCCCGCTCACGCTCGCGCTGGCCGAGGAGGCCGGGCGCGTGCGGCCTGGGGACCACGTCGCGCTGATGGGCATCGGGTCGGGCCTGAACGTGACGATGATGAGCGTCACGTGGTAGCCCTGCCGGCCCCCGGCGTGGGCTGGCGACGCGAATACCCGTTTGAGTCCAAGTTCCTGGCGGTCGACGGCGGCCAGATGCACTACGTCGACGAGGGGAGCGGGCCCGTGGTGGTGTGCGTCCACGGGAACCCCACGTGGTCCTTCTACTGGCGGCGGCTGATCTCCGAGCTTCGCGGTACACACCGCGTGATCGCGATGGACCACGTCGGCTGCGGGCTTTCCGACAAGCCCCAAGGCTGGCCGTACCGGCTCGAGGGCCACATCGCGAACGTGAGCAAGCTGCTGGCGCACCTCGGCGTGCAGGACGTCACGCTCGTCGTGCACGACTGGGGCGGGGCGATCGGCAGCGGCGTCGCAGTCCGCGATCCTGCGCGCGTCGCGAACCTCGTGGTCACCAACACCGCGGCCTGGCCGAGCACCCGGATCCCCGCGCGCATCGCCGTTTGCCGGATCCCTGGGCTCGGGGCCATCGGGGTCCGCGGCTTCAACGGTTTTGCTGGCGCGGCCATTTTCATGGCGAGCGAGCGAGGCCTCTCGCCCGACGCCAAGCACGGCTTGCTGTTCCCCTACGGCTCCTGGGCCGACCGCATCGCGACGCTCAAGTTCGTCGAAGACATCCCGATGGAGCCGAACCACCCGAGCCGGGGCACGCTCCAGGGCGTAGCGGACGGCCTCCCGTCGCTGGCCGGCAAGCCGATGCACCTGGTGTGGGGGATGAAAGACTGGTGCTTCACCCCGGCGTTCTTGGACGAGTGGGTCGCTCAGTTCCCCACGGCGAAGGTCACGCGGCTCGCGGACGTTGGCCACTACGTGATGGAGGACGCCCCGGACGTGGTGATCGGCGCAGTGCGGGAGCTCACCGGGCGGGCCGGATGATCACCCCGCTCGTCGGCAACCTGAACACCGCCGGCTGGCTCACGCGGGGCGCTTCCGAGCACCCGGACCAGGCGGCGATCATCGCCGACAAGACGGGCCGGCGGGTCACCTACGGCGAGCTGGACCGCTGGACCGACGCGATGGCGCGCGGGCTGTTGGCGCATGGCATCGGGGAGGGGACCCGCGTGCTCGTGCTGGTGCGAGCGGGGATCGATCTCATCGGGCTCACCTACGCGCTGTTCAAGGCGGGGGCGGTGCCGGTGCTGATCGACCCGGGCATGGGCCGGGCGGCGTTCCTCGGGTGCGTCGAGCAGATCGCCCCCACCGCGTTTGTCGGCATCCCGCTCGGCCACGTCATCCGGCTCATCTTCCCGCGGAGCTTTCGCTCGGTGAAGACCGTGGTGACCGCTGGCCCTCGGCTGTTCTGGGGCGGGCCGACCCTCGAAGGCTTGGCCAAGACCGCCGGCGGAGCGCAGCTGGCCTCCCGGGCGGACACGGACGAGGCCGCGGTGCTGTTCACGTCGGGGTCGACCGGCCCGGCCAAGGGCGTCGTGTACACGCACGGGATGTTCAACGCCCAGGTGCGTGAGCTCGCGGCGATCTACGACTTCCGCGCGGGCGAAGTGGACCTCGCGGCGTTCCCGCTGTTCTCGTTGTTCGACCTCGCGTTCGGGATGACCAGCGTGATCCCGGACCTCGACCCGTCCAAGCCCGGCAAGTGCGACCCCGCAAAGGTGACTCGTGCGCTCCAACAGCACAAGTGCACCACCGCGTTCGGCTCCCCCGCGATCTGGCGCCGCGTAGCCCCGTGGGCCAGCGCCAACGGCGTGCAGTTCCCGGACCTCGAGCGGGTGCTGATCGCCGGCGCGGCCGTGCCTCCCGCGCTGGTCGCCGAGCTGCGGCGGGCGCTCCCCAACGGGGACGTCGGCACGCCCTATGGCGCGACCGAGTCCCTGCCCGTCGCCAACCACTGGGGTCGCGACATCCTGGACACCACTGCCGCGCTGTCGCTGCAAGGGAAGGGGACGTGTGTCGGCCGGCCCGCCCCCGGGATCACCGTGCGCGTGCTGCGGATCACCGACGAGCCGCTCCCGGCCTGGAGCGACGCGGACGAGGTGGCGCGCGGGACCATCGGGGAGATCGCGGTCTCCGGGGACGTCGTGACGCGCACCTACGCGAACCGGCCGGAGGCGACGGCCGCGGCGAAGATCCTCGACAGCGCGGGCGTCACCTGGCACCGAGTGGGGGACCTGGGCTACCTCGACCACGACGGGCGGCTCTGGTTCTGCGGGCGGAAGTCCGAGCGTGTGGAGACGGCGAACGGCCCGCTGTACACCGACTGCGTCGAGGGGCGGATCGCGCCGCACTGCGAGGGGCGTCGGGTCGCGCTGATCGGCCTTGGCGCTCGGGGCAGCGAGCGCCCGGCGATCGTCGTCGAGGGCCCCCGCGCGCCGGGCATCGAGACGGCGCTGCGCGGGGAGGGGTTCGACGTGTTCTTCCGAGATGCGATGCCCGTCGACGTGCGCCACAACGCGAAGATCCACCGGACCCAGCTGAAGGCGTGGGCCCAGGGGCAAACGGGGCTGACAGCGCGCTAATTCCGGCGCCGAACAGGGAGACGTGGTGCGAGCACTGGTGACAGGCGGTGGCGGGTTCTTGGGCTTCACGGTCGTGCAGCAGCTGCGCGCCCGCGGCGACGACGTGCGCATCATCGCCCGCGGGCAGTACCCGGCCGCAGCCGCGTTGGGTGTGGACTGCGTGACAGGCGACCTCGCCGACCCTGCTGCGACGCTCCGCGCCGTGGACGGCGTGGACGTGGTCTTCCACGTCGCTGCAAAGACGGGCGTGTGGGGCCCCCGGGACGAATTCGTGCGCTCGAACATCACCGCGACCCAGGTGCTGCTGGACGCGATGCGGCAGGCCGGGACCCCGAAGCTCGTGTGCACGAGCTCTCCGAGCGTGATCTTCGACGGGCACGACCACAAGAACGCCACCGCCGCGGAGCTCCCGTACCCGTCGCGCTACCTCGCTTGGTACCCCGAGACGAAGGCCGAGGCCGAGCGCCGGGTCCTCGCCGCGAACAGCCCAGCGCTCTCGACCGTCTGTTTGCGCCCCCACCTGATCTGGGGCGCGCGCGACCCCTGGCTGCTGCCGCGCGTCATCGCGCGCCACCGCGCTGGGCGGCTGCGGATCGTCGGGGATGGCGAGAACGAGGTGAGCCTATCGAACGTCGAGAACGCTGCTGCCGCGCACCTCCAAGCAGCGGCCGCGCTCGCGCCCGGGTCCGCTGCCGCGGGCAAGGCGTTCTTCGTGAACGATCCCGAGCCCGTGAAGCTCTGGCCCTGGATCAACCGGGTGTTCCGCGAGATCGGGCTCCCCGAGCTGACCGCCCGCGTGCCGTACTGGGTCGCGCGCTCGCTCGGCGCTGTCGCCGAGGCCACCTGGACGGTGCTTGGGCGCACCGAAGATCCGCCGATGACACGGTTCGTTGCCGCGCAGCTCGCTACGTCCCACACATACGACATCCGCCCCGCGGTCGAGGCGTTCGGCTACGCGCCGGTCATAGGGGCCGAGGAGGGGCTCCAACAGATGTTTGAGGCGTGGCGGGGCTCGGCTCGTTGAGCGCAGGGTGAGCGCACGGCGCCTCGCTGCACGTCGTGGCTAGCAGAAGTCCTGCAGCCAGGCGGTCGCTTCCTCGGGGAACGCGCCGTGGGCGGGCATCCCGGTAGCGAGCGTGAAAACGCCGTCCGCGACGAGCCGCGGGCGCAGCTCCAAGCGCCAGGGCTCACCGTCTACGACGACGATGTCCACGCCCACGCCGGGCAACGCGCGCGCGAGGCGCCCGAGCACGTCCGATGCCAGGTGGGCAACGGCGTCGATCCCGGCCCCGAACGCGGGGCGGCCGTGCCGAGGGAGCACCCACGTCTCCATCGGTGAGCGAGGCGCCCAGGCGAGGATCGCGACGGCGTGGGGGTCCACGCACAAGCAGCGCGGGCCGCCGATCTCCCGGTCCCGCCACGGCGCAGGGGCGGACCGGGGGTGGTCGAACGGCAACGCGACGAGCTCGAGCCGGTCCGGCTGCCCGCCAGCCGAGCGCCCGGCCACTTGGAACCCACGCAGGCGGCGGTCCTTGCGCAGGTCCGCGATGCGCTCCGCCGCGAGGGACAAGGCGGCCTCCAGCCCGCCG
>CALQBK020000193.1 GCA_943328795.2 Bifidobacterium breve | reverse complement strand
TCAGCGACCAGGCCGTGGACATCATCACGACCTACCAGGACTACGACTCCAGCGCAGCCGCGCAGTACTTCATCGGCATGTCCCGCTTTGTGTTCGCCGACATGTTGTACGACGTTCCGCCGCCGAAGGGCCTGTCAGAGGAAGAGTTGGACGTGTACCGCGCCACCGTGGACGAGCGGTTCCGCTTGCCCACCGAGGATGCCGGCCGGAAGTTGCTGCAGGCCGCGCTCGACAAGTCCAAGAACGACAAGCGGTGGTCCGCCTGGAACTCCAAGGCGCTCACCGCGCTGAACGAGCGCTTCCCGTCCGACTTCCCGAGCGAGCGCGTTGAGTCGCGCGGCGCCATCGACCCGGGTGACGTACCGCTGGCCGGGCCGACGTCCGAAATCAAGCCGAAAGAGGAGCCCACGCCATGAGCCCACGCTCGCTCTCGCTGCCGCTCACGGCTGCGCTCTCCCTGCTCCTGCTGGTCGGCTGTCCGAAGAAGACGACAACGACCACCACCGTCACCCCCACGCCTACGGTGCCTACCGAGCCGGTGCTCGCTGCCGCCCCTGCGGAGCCGGCCGCCGTCACGACGGAGCCCAGCGGGGAAGACGCCGCCGCCAAGGCCGCAGCGGAGGCCGCTGCAGAGGAGGCGTTGGCCGTCAAGGACCCGTTCGATCCCCCCGATCGGCGGCAGCTCGATGACGCCGTGGCGATGCTCACGACGAAGGACGCGACGAAAGCTGCGCAGGCGCTCGAGCGCCTGGAGCCCCTGCAGGCCAAGTACTCGGACCAGCCGTCGGTGCCGTACAACATGGGCGTCGCCTACATGATCCAGGGCAACGAGGACCAGGCGCGCCGCTCCTGGCTCCGGGCGACCGAGATCGACCCTTCGTTCGATAGGTCGTGGCTCAACCTTGGGCTGCTCAACCAGCGGTCGGGGCGCACGGATCTCGCGCTGGCCAGCTTCCAGTCCGGGCTGCGCTACAACAACCGCAGCGTGGATCTACAGGTCGCAGCGATCAACGCGCTGCGCGAGCAGAAGCGCTACACCGAGGCGATCACGCAGGCGAAGTCCGCGCTGGCGGTGAACTCGCGCGCGATCCCGCTGTTCTGCAACTTGGCGCTGGTGTACCTCGAGACCAACCAACTGGACCTCGCGGCGTTCCTGCTGAGCAAGGCCGACAAGGATCTGAACGGGGACTCCAGCGCGCAGCTTCACGCGACGCTCGGGCAGGTGTACTACCGCAAGGGGTTCAGCGGCGACGCCGTGATCGAGTTCCAGAAGGCGCTCGCCATCGATCCCTTCGAGATGGCCGCGTTGCAGTTCCTCGGCAGCTACTACTTGGACAATCGCGCCTACGACGACGCGACGCCTCTCTGGGAGCGCGCCGCGGCGACCACCCCGAAGGACGCCGGCATCCACCTGAACCTCGGGATCTGCTACCGCGGCCTGGGGCGCTTTGACGACGCGAAGCGGGAGTACGAGACCGCCTTGCAGCTCGACGCTCGGAACGCCGAGCCCTGGCGCGACCTCGCCGTGCTCTACGGCGACTACTTGAAGAGCTACGATGCTGCGCTCGACGCGATCGGCCAATACCGTGCGGCTGGCGGGGGCCCCCCAGCCGAGATTGACGCGTGGGTCGCGTCCATCCAAAAGACGAAGGAGAAGGCTGAGAAGGCCAAGAAGCGCGAGGAGGACCGGAAGCGCAAGGAGGCCGAGGCTGCCGCCAAGGCCGCCGAGCAGCCTCCCGTGGCCCCGGAGGTCGTCACCCCGCCGGCCGGGTCCGCCCCTCCGCCGGACGGCTCGGCCCCTCCGCCGGACGGCTCGGCCCCTCCGCCGACCGTGCCCCCCGAACAGCCGTGGGGCCAGCCCGACCCCGCTCCGACGACGCCCCCCGCCCCCCAGCCCGCACCCACGGAGCCCCCTCCGCAGGACCCCGCTAGCCCCTGGGGCGGTCAGTGAGCAGCACCCGGAATGCCGCGCAGGCGGCCCGGGTTACCCCTTTGACTCCCCCTAGCATCGAGGCCCCCATGCGCAGCATCTTCCGCACCGCGTCCGTGCTCCTCGTCGGCCTCCTCGCCGCGGGGTCCGCCCATGCCCGCGAGTTCTCGTTCAACGAGGTCTTGAAGGGCGAGGTTCAGAAGCCCACCATCGACATCCTGATCTCCAGGCAGAACTTGAGCCCCAAGTACGTGCTGGACCTGAAGGAGAGCTTCTTGCCGAAGATCGTCGATGCAGTGAACTCGAAGCCGTTCTAGCTTGGACTGGGACCTCGCAAAGTGGATTGAAGACGGCGGCGTCTTCATGTGGCCCATCATCGCCTGCGGCGTGCTCGGGGCGACGATCTCCGCCGAACGCGTGATCTTCTTGTTCCTGCGCGCGTCCGTCCACGCGCCAGCGCTGTTGGCGCAGGTGCAGCGAGACGTGCTCGCGGGGAACGTGGACGCCGCGTTGACGCTCTGCAACGCGGAGTCGGCCGCGGTGTTGCCCCGCGTGCTCAAGGCCGGCCTCCTGCGGGCAGGCCGCCCCGAGAACGAGGTGCGCGACGCGCTCGAAGAGGCGACGCTCGAGATCACGCCGCTCGTGCAGCAGCGCATCCCGTACATGACGACCCTCGCGAACCTGTGCACGCTGCTCGGCTTGCTCGGCACGATCCAGGGGCTCATCCTCTCGTTCCACGCCGTGGCGGAAGCGAGCGCCGAGGCGCGGTCGACGGCCCTGGCGAGCGGCATCGCCGTCGCGATGAACGCCACGTTCGCCGGCTTGCTGGTCGCCATCCCCGTGCTCGCGATCCACGCAGTGGTCGCGGCACGCGCGAACCGGATCCTCGACGAGGTGGACCACGCCGCGGCGCGGTTGGTCAACCTGCTGAACGCCGTCAAGGCGCAGGCCGAGACCGCGCGCGCCCCGCACGAGGGGTAGGTGGCCCGGCGTTCGGGGTTGGAGGACACGGGCCCCGGGCTCGACCTCATCCCGATGTTGAGCGTGGTGGTGCACCTCGTCCCGATGCTGCTGCTGAGCGTGCGGTTCCTCGCGCTCTCGCAGGTGCCGGCGCGCGGGCCTGTCGTGAGCGCGCTCGACGCGCCGGACAAGGGCTCGCTCTCCGAGCAGTCCAAGAAGGTGGTCAGCGTCGAGATCGACGAGATGGGGTTCTTGGTCGGCGGGAGCCCGGGGCTCGACCCGCGCATCCCGTGCAAGGGCCCGTGTGCGCCGGGGACCTATGACATGGACGCGCTCGGCCAGGCGCTCGTGACGCTCAAGGCGGCGCACCCCGATGAGAACCGCGTGGTCATCGCCCCGACGGGCGACGTGTCGTTCGAGGTGGTGGCCGCGGTGATGGCTGCTGCGCGAGAGGACTGGTCCAGCGGGAAGGCCCGCGCCCTGTTCCCCGAGCCCCTGCTGGCGGTGCGCAAGTGACGGCCGCGACGGGCGGCGTGGACCGCAGACGCGCGGCTGCGGCCCGCAAGGAGCGCCGCGCGCGCCGCAGGTTGCCAGAGAACCCGTACCTGCAGATCACGTCGATGACCGACATGTTCACGCTTATATTGGCGTTCTTACTCACGTTCTACGATCCGAACGTCGTCGACGCGCCCTCGCTGGTGCTCCCGGCGGTGCCGGCCAGCGCCGGCGAGAAGCAAGGCTCCCGGCTGGAGATCCGCACCGACGCGATCGTGCTCAACGGGGTGCGCGTGCTCTCCCTCGACGGTCATGGGCGCTACCTGCCGAGCACCACGCCGGACAGCGCCGGGGTGCCGTCCCTCCGCTCCGACCTGGCGGCCCTCCCGAACCCTGGGCAGCCGCTGCTGATCGCGTGCGACAAGGCCGTTCCCTACAGCGTCGTCGGGGACGTCTTGTCCTCCGCGCACGCGGCCGGCGTCGACGACTACCGGTTCGTGGTCGAGAGCACGCGGTAAGGTCCCGCTGAGAACGAAGCGCGGCAAGAGATTGACGATCGCACGCCCTCCCGCGGAACCAAAGCCGCGCTATGTTGTCAGTCATTTCATGGAGCCTGGGTACGCCGGGCCCCGCCACGGAACTCCGACACGGAACTCCCATGAGCACCGCCGCACAGCCCGCCTCAGCCGCCAAGACGAACCCCAAGGTCCTGCGCCTCGGACTGATCAAGGAGGGCAAGGTCTCCGAGCGCATCACCAAGATCGGCGAGATCGTCAGCGTCGGCGAGAACCCGCGCAACCTCTTCGTCGTGACCGAGCCCCGGCTGGGCCAGCGCGTCGAGATGTTCATCCCCCAGCGCGATGGCTACCTGCTGCAGGTGCCCGAGTGGGTCGAGGGCATGATCCAGACAAAGGACGGCATGAAGGCCATCGCCGACCTCCGCAGCTCGGCGACGAAGCGCGGGGACCTGTGGGTGCACACGCTCGACGAGCGCATGCGCGGTAAGCTCGTGATCGGCACCAGCAGCATCCTCTTCCAGTTCGTCCCGGCGCCGCCCCAGCCCGAGCGTGCGATGTCCGCCGCGGACTTCCGTGCGAAGTGGTACGACGACGAGGATCCGCTGTTCCTCGTGCTGCTCGGCTCTTTTTCGCTGGTCGCTGCCAGCTTCATGACCTTCATCTACATGTCCCCTCGCCCGGACGACTCCGAGCTCACCAACGTCGATGACGCCGTGAAGCTCCTCGACAAGGACATCGAGCCCCTGCCGATCGAGATCAAGATGCCGAAGGACGAAGGCAACGAGAAGCCCGAGGAAGAGAAGCCCAAGGAGGACAAGCCCAAGGAGGACAAGCCCGCGGCGGACACCGACTCGGCGCCCCCCAAGGACAACCAGCCGCCCCCCTCCGCCGAGTCCGTCGCGAAGAAGTCGCTGCTCATCCAGGCGCTCGGTACAGTGGGCGACGCGACCAACGGCCGCACCGCCGTCGACATCCTCGGGGATGACTCGACGCGCGCAGGCCTGGACGCAGCGCTCGCCGGTGTCACCAACGTGCAGGAGGCCAGCGCTGCGGGCCTCGCGGCGCGTGGCGGGAGCGCCAACGGCAAGGAGAACGCGGGCGTCGCGGTCTCCGGCTCTACGGGCGGCGAGGCCGGCACCGGCTCCGCGGTCGCGGTGAAAATCAAGAAGCCGAAGATCGACTTCGGCGGCGGCGACGTGGACGTCGACTCCGGCGATGGCGCGGGCATCCCGTCCATCGTGAAGAAGAAGTCCGGCACCTTCCAGAGCTGCGTGGAGGCCGGCCTCAAGCAGGACGAGGGCCTCTCGGGCCGTATCGCCGTCGGCTGGAGCATCGTGAGCGGCGTCGTCAAGGATGCCCACGTGGTCGAGAACACCACGGGCAACACCACGCTGGGCAGCTGCTTTGTGACGGGTGTGCGTGGCCTGCGGTTCGACGCTGCGCTGAACGCCGAGGTCCCGTCGTACACCTGGGCCGTCTCCGGTCAGTAGGCCGGCGCGGGGCCCACAGAGCTTGCGCTGCCGGTCGGCGGGGGTGCTGATCGCGCTCCTGGTGGCGCCTGGTGCGCTCGCCGCCCCGGGTGAGCACATCCGGCTCGGCGAGGCCGTGCTCACCCCCGAGGTGAGCGTCGACGTCGGGTTTGACTCGAACGTGTACCTCTCGGACGGCGTCGAGTCGGACCCTGTCGCGGCCGCCGGGGCTCATCGTCGAGCCACGCCTCGGGCTGGCCCTGGACAAGGACGCCCTGCGCCTGGACCTCGACGCCGGCTACCGGCTCAAGAAGCTGCTCGACCTCGCGCCCGGGGATCGGGTAGCGGTGAGCAAGCTCGACCGGTTCAACGAGGTCGACGCAGCGCTCGACCTCCGCGCGCTCCCGACCGGGCCGTTCGGGGTGACCCTGACGGACGCGTTCGGGGTCAAGAACCAGCCGACCGAGGCGGCGAACGGGACCAACGGCTCGAACCTGGTGACCACGTCGAACGACTCGACCGCCGGCTTCAACCTCCGCGGCGCCGCGCTCGAGATCGACCTGCTCGGAGCCGCGGGCTTCGACTTCTACCGCGTGCCCGGCGCCGAGGCGTCCGCGAGCCCCAGCCACAACAACCGCTCGAGCTTCGGCCCAACCGCGGCGCTACGCTGGAAGGTCCTACCGAAGTCCTCGGTGGTCGGCCAGGCGTCGGCCACCGTCTACCGCTGGCGGAACAACCTGGTAGACGCCGTTGGTCCGGAGGCCGAAGGCGCAGACTACGGCGCTTCCCTAGGGAAGCCAGACTCCGTCGCGTGGCGCACGCAGTGGGGCCTCGATGGGCAGCTCACCAGGAAGATCCACGCAAAGATCACGGTCGGCTTCGGGCAGGCGTACTACGACGAGGGGTCGGTGAGCAGCGACCCCAACGCGGCGCTCGCGGACCCCTCCGAGCTCGACACCGCGGGCGCCGAGACGTTCGCGACGGACCTCCTCCGGCCGCCCGAGGCCCTGCTCGCCGGCGCTACGCTCTCGTGGGCGCCGCGCAAGGGGCAGACCGTGTCGCTCGGCTACGAGAAGGACTTCGAGGACGCCGTCTTCACGAACTACATCGCGTACAACTACGGCTACCTCGAGTACGGCGGACGGTTCGCCGACCGCCTCGGGCTCGCGCTGCAAGCGGGCGCGAGGGCGGAGAGCCTGCATGGCGAGGTGCACCGCGACGACCTCGCGCTCAAGGCGAAGGTGGACGTCTCCTACGCGCTCTCGAAGGCCGCGCGCGTGCACGTCGGAGCGGCGTGGACGCGGCGGACCGACGCCGACCCGCGCTACGCGACGACCGAGTACACCGACGTCCAGGCCGAGGCCGGCGCGACCGTTACGTGGTGAACGAGGGCTCGTGATGACACGTCAAGGGAAAGACGGTAGGATGGACCGTTGACGGAGCGCTAGGTGGCCAGAGTACGCACATCGCAGATCACCGAGTCACCCGGGACCGCGACGCCGGCGCCCGCTCTCGAGCGCACGAGCAGCGCCGCGCGGCCGAAGCCGAAGGTCTCCGGCACCACGAAGCGGAAGAAGCTCGCCGCAGCGCCGGAGACGACGATGTCGCTCTGGAACCCGGCAGTGGGCCAAGGAGCCCTGCTCGTGGGGCTCGGCGTCTGCGGGTTCATCGCGTGCGCGCTCGCGAGCTGGCACCCGACGGACCCGAGCTTCTCGGTCGTCGGCCACGGGCGCGTCCAGAACATCATGGGGTCGCTAGGCGCCGTCGTCGCGGACGTGCTGCTCCAGGGGTTCGGCTACGCGTCCTGGGCGGTGCTTGGCGTCGCGGGGATGATCGTGCTCCGGCTGGCCGGCCGACGGGTAGGTGGCTGGGGGTCCGTCATCGTCGGCGGCGTAGCGTTCCTGAGCCTGTCGATCGGCGTCGAGCTGCTCGCGGGCGCAGATGGGAGGGCGTTCCCTGCAGGCGGCCTGATCGGCGCTGCGGGGGCGGCGGCGCTCGCGCCTCGGCTCGGGCGCGTCGGCGCTGGGATCGCGGTCGCGTCGGTGCTCTCAGCGGCGGTGACCATCCTGTTCCGCATCAACTGGCAGCCGATGTTCGCGCGCGCTGTCGACCGGGTGCAGAGCGGCGTCCAAAACGGCGTGCCGATGGCCGCCCGGGCGATGGGGTCGATGGGCGTCGCGGCGGTTCGCGCCGGGGCGAGCGGCGTCATGGCCGCGCGGGACCGGCTGCGTGGCAACGAGGAGGAGGCAGAAGACGAGGAGGAGGACGACAACGAGCAGCCCGAGGGCACCCAGTCCCAGCCCGAGCGAGCGAGCGACCCTGGGCGAATCTCGGTGCCGGGGCCGATGACCCGCACCGGCGCCGAGCCTCGGCGCGTCGCTATGCCGCGCCAGCTCACGGACGACCGGCCGCGCTTGCCGGAGGCCCGCCCCGCTGCAGCGCCCCCGCGCGTCCGCGAGGCGCCGTCCCTGCCGGACGTCCCCTCCGTAGACCTCCCCTCCGTCGGCAGCGTCTGGTCGGCGCGCCAGGTCCCCGACTTGCTCCCTATCGAAGACATCGACCGCGATGCCCCCACGCAGCACAGCGGGCGATCGCTCGTCGAGGTCGAGTGGGAGCGCACGCAGGCGCGCGCGTCCGATGCCCCGGCCCGCAGCCCGGTCTCCGAGGCTGGCCAACGCCTCCGCGGGCTCCAGGTCCCCGCGTACGCCGATCCCGCCCCGCGTCGGGCGGACGCCCCCTCCACCTTCGACGCGCCGTCCCGCCCCGCCCCCCGAGCCCCTGCGCCCGTTGAAGACCCTCCGTCCCGCTTCGACGACCGGCTCTCGGACTGGGCCGCAGGCGATCGGCGGAGCGTGGCGCCGCCCCGCGCACCAGCGGCCGAGCCCCCCGCCCGCCCCGCCCCCGTCGCCTTCGACGCCGGTGATGACGAGCTGGACGACGACGCCCCCGAGCTC
>CALQBK020000192.1 GCA_943328795.2 Bifidobacterium breve | reverse complement strand
GATGTGCCGGTTGGCGCGGACGAGCCCTTCCCGGATGGCCATCTGCACGCGAGCTGCCGAAGCGCCGCGTAGGCCCGGACCGCTCTCTTGCCACCAGCGGCGCATGCTCTCCACCAACAGGCGCGACGCGACGTCCCCGGACCCGACGGTGCACAACGAGATGCCGTCGGCGACCAGCAACAGCGCGTGGTCTGGCTCCCCGGCGATCAGCAACGCGTCCTGGTTCACCTGGGCCCCGAGCGCCTTCCCTACGCCGATGTGCGTGTCGAACCCGGCGACGACGCGCGCATCCCGCCGGTGCGGGAACGACGTCCGGACCTGGTGCGTCGCCCTCGCGAGCTCCGCGTCGTGCAGCAGCGCGAACGCGTCCACCGTCCGGGCATCGCCGGAGACCGCGCGCTCCAGGACCCCGAGCAGCTCGGGCGCGAGGTCGGGCGCGACGTCCGCTACGGACGCCAACAGCGCGCTCGAGGGGAGATCGGCTTCGCTTGGCAAGCGCCCCAGCACCTGCTCCAACACGCGCCGGGCGCACGTGCGCACGTCTGCGGCGCGCTCGCCGCCCGGGTTGCCCGCGGCGACGAACGTGTCCCCGACTCGGGAGAAGGGGTCCCCGGAGCGGCGGAGCGTGAGCCCCGCGCCGTGGAGCACGGCGACGGCACGCGCCAGCGCGCACAGGAGGTCGAGGGCGCCGGCAGCCGGGCAGCTACCCGGCGGGCCGAGCGGCTCGGGCGGAGACAGCGTCGGGTCGGGGAACTCCGCGCCCTCGGCGATCGACCAGCGCTCGCCATCGCGCGTCACCCGGGGATCGGCGTCGAGGTCCGGCACCACGCGCTCCCACCACGGTCCGAACCCGGCAGACGGGAGCAGCCCACGCGCCGCCAGCCACTCGCGGAGCTCCGCAGGTCGTGCCGGCCCCGCGTCGAGCAACAAGCGCCCGATAGCCCCGACGGCGTCGCCCTCGACGACCTGGCGCGCCAGCTCCGGCGACGTCACGCTCAGCGCGAGCAGCCCCCGGGGGTGGCACAGGTGGTACGCGTCGCGCAGCGCCTGCCGGGAGAGGCGCGCCGGGTGGAGGTTGCCCGCGGCCTCCCAACGGACGTCCGCGCCCGCGGCGTCCACCCCGTCCACGACCGCGAACCCGAACGCAGCTTGGTGGAGCACGTCGCCGACGGCGAGCGGACAGTCGGTGGGGATGGGGCGCATCAGGAACCCGGCGGTTATCACGCACGGCCGGGAGGTTCGATGGAGGTACGCGATCCCATTCACGGTGCGGTGCTCGTTGGCGAAGACGAGGCGCACATCGTGGACCACCCGTTCGTCCAGCGCCTTCGCGGCATCAAGCAGATGGGGTTCTCGGAGCTGCCCTTCCCGGGCGCGGTTCACTCCCGCTATGCCCACTCGGTCGGGGTGATGGAGCTCGCGGGCAGAGCGTTCGACGCCATCGTCCCGCCCCGCACGTCGCCGCTCCCGCCCGCGACGCGCGCCGCGTTCCGTGGCTGCGTGCGGCTGGCAGCGCTCTGCCACGACCTGGGCCACGCGCCGTTCTCCCACTGCACCGAGTTCGCGATGCCGAACCTGCGCGCGCTTGGGATCACGGCCTACGCGACGACAGCGGTCGAAGCTCGACTGGACAAGCAGGCGACCCACGAGGACTACACGGTCGGGATCCTTACCCAGTCGTCGCTGGCGCACGCGATCGCCTCGCACTTCCCGTTCCTCGGCCGGCACGTGGCCGCGCTCGTGAGCCACGAGGTCGCTGTCCCCGACGAGTTCTTCGTCAGCGGCGGCGTGGACTGGCGGCGCGTCCTCTCCCAGCTCATCTCGTCCGAGCTCGACGTAGACAGGCTCGACTACCTGCAGCGCGATTCCTACTACTCGGGCGCTCGCTACGGACAGATCGACGTCGGGTGGCTGATCGGCAACCTCGAGTGCCACGTCGAGCCTCGCTCGGGCCCCGAGAAGCACGACCTGGTCTCGCTCGCGCTGGACCACCGGGCGATCTACGCGTTCGACGACTTCATGATCGCCCGGTACCACATGTTCGTCATGGTGTACTTCCACCACAAGTCGGTGGTGTTCGAGGAGATGCTCAAGCAGCACTTCACGAGCAGCGACGTGCGCTACCCGTTCCCTACGGACATGGAGGGGTACCTGGAGCTCGACGACGTGCACCTCCACTCGTACTTGCGCGCTTCGTCGGACCCGTGGGCGCGGCGCATCGTGGAGCGCAGGGCGTACCGACGGGCGCTGGAGCTCCACGGCAGCTTGGTCGAGGTCCAAACCGAGGGCGCTCTCGCGCGCCTGGAGGCCGCGGGGATCGACTGCTTGCAGGCGAGCTCAACCGGCAAGCTGTCCCGGTACAACGTGATGGGGCAGAAGCGGGGGAAGGCGCCCCGGATCTACGTCGTGCAGCGCTACCCGGGCGTGTCGCCGAAGGTGCTCTCGCTGGAGGACGCGACGCGCATCTTCGAGCGCTACCAGGACGAGCGCCACATCGCCCGCGTCTACGTACCGGAGGACCGGGTTGACGAGGCGCAGGAGCTCATGCGCCGAGGGTGACCAGGTTCAACCGGAGCAGCAGGTCGAGGGCGCGCAGGGCCTGGACCCGCTTGTCGGCCTGGCCGCCCGACAGCTCGTACACGAGCGCCTGCACCGCCTGGCCCGACGCAGCGCGTTGCGCGCGCATCGCGAACGGCTCGAGGCCGAGCCGCTCTACGGGGACGTCGGTCGGCTGACGGGCCGTCACCCGGGCCGAGGCGACGGCTTGCCACGCGCGCTGCAGCTCGTCCGGGGGGACCTCCGCGATCGCGCTGGCCAGCAGCACGGGAGGGGCGCCCGGGACGGGGATGGCGCCTGGCCCAGCCGTCCAACTGGTGTCAAAGCGTACGTCGCCCGCGCGAACGGCGAGCATCCACCGCGCGACGTCGCCAGCGACCGCCTGGAGCGCTCCGTCCAGCGACGCCCCGCCGACCATCGCCCCACCCACGGCGGCGGAGAGCGTCTCCGCGATCACGCCCGGTGGGAGCTGGTTCGCGAGCAGCGACGGCACCCCCTGGATCTCTACGACCTGTCCCCGCTTGAACCCAAGGAGCGTCGGGGCCTTCTGCACGTGCCGCACGATGAGCGCGCCGTTCGCTTGCCTGCGCCAAGCGACGTACCAAACGCGCGCAGGGGGGGAGCTCCCGGACGGTCCCCCGCACGTGCTGCAGCCACTCAGGGAGGTCGTCGCGCCCCCGCGGCACGTTCACGAGGTCCGGCTTCGACGTACCCGTAGGCGCAGTCACGTCCCCCTGGGTCAGCACGTTCACCGCGCGCGAGACGGCCACCCGGTCGAACGGCTTCTGCAGGAACGACGTCGGGCGCACCCCGCGCCGGAGCGCCTCTTCGTGCACGTCGAAGTCCGGGTCCGAGCTCATCAGGATTACCGTCGGCGCGTCCGGGAGGAGCGCAACGCGGCGCGCGAGCTCGATCCCGTCCCACCCGGGCATCCGCACGTCGGTGATCACCCCGTCGTGCGGCGCGTTCACCAGGTGCTGCAGCCCCTCGCGCGCGTCCGCGGCGACCGTGACCGAGTGCCCGAGGGCTCGAACGGTATCTGCGAGGAGGGACCGAGTAAAGCCGTCGTCGTCGACGACCAGGATCTTGGACATGGCCGGAGCATAGACCAGGACGGCGGACGATGGGAAGCCCCGCCGGCGCCGACGCTCGGCACACCTCGCGTCGACGTTGGGGCCCGTTTGTGTGCGCAGCGCCCGGGCTGGCCCCGGCTACCTGGCTCCGTCGGTCGGCCAGGCCGGGTGCGGCGCGTCCAGGACCGGGTGGGCCTTCAGCTCCTCGTCCAAGTACCGCAGCGCCGCGTCAAGCTGGGCGTCCCCGCCGTCGTAGGTGGACCGCGGCAGGTTGTCCACCACCTCGTCCGGGTCCACGCCGTGGCCCTCGATCAGCCACTTGCCTTCGGGCCCGTAGACCCCGAACTCGGCGGCCGTCGCGATGCCGCCATCCACGAGGAAGTTGCTGCTCGACAGCCAAACCTCGCCGCCCCACGTGCGCGTGCCGATCACTTTGCCGATCCCGAGGCGCTTGATGCCCTCGCTGAACGCTTCGCCGTCCGACGCCGTGCTCTCGTCGCACAGCACGACCACGGGCCCTCGGAACGCGCTCTGCATGTTCCACGAAGCGGACGAGCCGACCCGCTGGCTCCACTGCATCCACGGGCGGCGCAGCAGCTGACCGAGGATCCAGCTGTCGATGTTGCCGCCGCGGTTGTGCCGTACATCGACGATGAGCCCCTGCCTGTCGAACACGGCGAAGTACTCGCGTGTCCACTGGGCGATGTCGTCTTCGCCCATCGCGCGCAGGTGGACGTACCCGATCGTGCCCTTGCCGGCGGTGTCTACGCGATCCCGGCGCTGCATCTCCCAGTCCAGGTACCGGAGGTCGCGGTCCTGGTCGGGGTCGAGCGGCGTGACCAGGGCTTGCAGGTCCGCCGTGGTGTGGCGCCCGCGGGCATCGACGCTGGCGCGCCGGTAGCTGACGAGCACGGGGTGCCCCGCGTGGTTGCGCAGCGCCGCGGCGAGCGCAGCCTCCGACGCGACCGGCTGGTGGTCGATCGCGACGATGACGTCCCCGGCCCGGAAGTCGACCCCGGGCACCTGCAGCGGGGAGCGACGGGCCTGCAGGTCCGGGTCAGACTGGTAGATCCGCTCGACGACGAGCCCGCCCTCCACGGCGGCCAGCTTGGCGCCGAGCGAGGCGGGCTGTACCCAGTCGGGCCCGACCCGCACGTCGCCGCCGTAGACGAACGTGTGCAGCGTCGAGAGCTTGGACACCATCTGCGCGACGAGGTCCGAGAGCTCCGCGCGGGAGCGAACGCGGTCCACCAACGGCAAGAACTGGTTGAGCGTGGCCTGCCAGTCGACGCCGTTCATGTTCGGCGCGTAGAAGTAGTCCCGCTCGAGGCGCCAGGCCTCGACGAACATCTGGCGCCACTCCTCGCGTGGGCTCACCGAGAACGACCAGCCGGAGAGGTCGACGGCGGCCTTCGACAGGTCGAGCTCGCCGACCTCTGCGTCGACGATGCTCAAGCCGCCCTCCTTGATGACGAGCAGCCGACTTCCATCCTGGGAGAGCTCGTACCCGTCGAGCGCCGGGACGAGCGTCTTCACCTCGGGCGGATCGTTTCCGATCGTGAGGCCCTGGAGGGACGTCGCCGCCGACTCGCCCGTGCCCTCGCTGGAGAGCCAGTACAGCGCGGTGTCGCTCACCGACAGCCCGCTATAGTTGCCGGGGGCCACCGGGACCGGCCAGAGCCGTGCCGAGAGCCCGTCCATCACGATGGCGGGGGTCGTAGCCTCGGGGGCCGTGTTCTTGTCCGCCTTCTTCGGCTTCTTCTTGTCGGCGGCGTCCGCATCGGCACTGGCGGCGTCGTCCGCGGGCTTCCGGTGCAGCTCGTCCCAGGGCTGGAACGGTGACAGGGTGTCGGGCTGCAGCGCGAGCGCGAAGATCTGCGTCCGGTGGTCGAAGTGCGGCTGCGGGGCGTACGGGCCCCACGGGCTCCCAACCGAGGAGACAAAGTTGCGGTCAGAGAGGAAGTAGAGCCACTTTCCGTCGGGGCTGAACCGCCCGCCCCAACTGTCGTAGCGCCCAGTGGTGATGGCGGCCTGCTGGTGCGTCGCCAGGTCCTCCACGTGCAGCTGGTGAAGCCCATTGTTCCCGGCTTCCTCCCACGCCAACACCTTGCTGTCGGGCGAGAACTGCATGTTGGAGATGATGTCGGTGCTCGAGGACGTCAGCAGCGTGTTGGTCTTCGCGGCCCGGTCGTAGAGGTACAGGCGCTGGTCCTTGTCTGTGTTGGCGATCAGCTTGCCATCGGGGGAGAGCACGACCTCCCAACGCATGGCGTCGGCGCCCGAGGTGAGCGTGACGGCGCCGGCGCTGCCGTCGGCGGGGACCTCCGCGAGCTCGATCTCACCGGTCACGTCCGAGAGGCCGACGACGCTCTCGCCGTCCGGCGTGAACTGCGCCCCACGCCAGCGGACACCAGCGCTCGGCGTGAGGGACACGACGCGCCCCGGGGTCTTCGGGATCACCCACACCCGGCCGCGCGCAGTGAGCACCACGCGGTCGCCGTCGGGCGAGAGCCCGATGTCGGAGACCCACGCCATCGGGTCCGGCACCCAGTGCTCCCGGGTTTGGTCGAGGTCCGAGTCGAGCGTGAGATCGACGACCTGGTCTGCCCCGCTGGCGAGGTCCAGCAGGTGGATGTCCGCCCCGACGCGGTAGGCGATCCGGGCGTTCGCGCCAGACGCGTCGAGCGAGGCAGACTGCACGTCCCAGCCGACCGAGTGCGTCACCTGGGCCGGGGACGCGCCGTCCTCGCCCATCACCCACACGTTCATCGTGCCGTCACGGTCGCTTAGGAAGTAGACCTTGCCGTTGTGGGGCATGGGGTCCTTGCTCGTCCCGGGAAAGTCCGGGGTGAGGGGGGTCGCCTCGGCGTCCGGCTTCGCAGGGTCCCAACGCCACAACGCCTGGGCCGTGCCCCCCTGGTAGCGGGCGGTCTGGCTGCCTTGGAACGCAAACCGGGTGAAGATGAACGCCCCGCTCTTCGTGAACGCGCCGCCAGCGGCCTGCGCGAGCGGCAGCACCTCGCGTACGCCCGTGTTGGGATCGATCATCGTGGACTGCGTAGCGGGCAACGCAGACAAGGCGTCCGTCGTCACGATCACCCGGCCGTCGCGCGTCCACCCCGAGACACCGACGCGGTTGCCGTCCCAAGTCAGCCGCTTCGGCAGCCCACCGGCCGTCGGCATCACGTACGCGGCGAGCGGCCCGTCGTACGTCGCGGTGAACGCCACCATCGTCCCGTCTGGGGAGAGCACCGGCATCGACTCCGCGCCGGGGTGCGTCGTCAACCGCGTCGCGCGGCCCGTCCCGGACAAGGTCGCGCGCCAGATGTCGCCCTCCGAGACGAACACCAGCGTGTCTCCGCGCAGGGACGGCTGGCGGTAGTAGCCCTTGGGCGGAGGGGACGCCGACGCGCTCGCGGGGGTGCTGACGAACGCTGGGACGAGCCCGAGCAAGAGGAGCAGGAGAGGGGGGCGCATCCCGCCAGGCTATCGTACTAGCGGTACTTCCAGCACGCGTAGATGATCTTCCCGCCGGCGCGGGCGACGCCCCCGAGCGTGCCGGAGATCTTGCTGTCGCCGATGCGGACGCGGTTGCGAACCGGCACCTCCACCACCTTGAGCCCGCGTTTCACGGCCTTGATCTGCATCTCGACGTTCCAGCCCCACGTCCGGTCCTCCATCTCGAGCGCCACGAGGCTCGCCCACCGGATGGCTCGAAACGGCCCCATGTCCGCGTAGCGATGCCCTGTTTGGGCGCGGATCAGCGCTGTCGCCAACCGGTTGCCGACCCGCTGCGGCGCTGTGAGCCCGGCGCGATCCCCGAGCGTGAGCCGCTCCCCGATCACGAGGTCGGCCCCGCCGCGGGCGATGGGCCCAGTGAGGGCAGGGACGTCTTCTGCGTAGTTGGAGTGATCCCCGTCCATGATGACGACGATGTCGGGTGGGTCGGCCCGGATGAGCGCGATGCCGGCGAGCACGGCCCCGCCGTAGCCCCGCGCGGGCTCGGTCGCGACCTCGGCCCCGAGGGACCGTGCGACGTCCCCGCTCCCATCTGTAGAGCCATTGTCGCAGACCACGACGCGGTGACCAGCGGGGCGCAGCGCCCCGAGCACGGCGGGCAACGCGCGCGCCTCGTCGCGACAGGGGAGCAAGATCGCGACGCGCATGCCGAGGGCTAACCGCTGACCCGACCTTTGCCATCTCCTGGCGAGCAGGAGCGGAGAGTTTCGCCGCGTGGGCGCACTGCATGAAATGAAACGGAGTCAACAATGCCTACTCAATCCCCGCACTCTCCAACTCTCCCGTGCCGCCCCCAAGGCTGCGAGGGCATCGCTGTCGGCAACCCTCGCGGCTCGGGTGTGTCGTGAGCCGGGAGTTGAGCCGCCGCGCGTTGCGCGCCCGGCTGTTGACTGCTGCGTGGCTCGCGTTGGCGCCGCCGTGGATCGCGATGGCCTTGTGCTCAGACGACATCGCCGTTGACGCCGACGGGGACGGGTTCGCGGAGGGGATCGACTGCAACGACCAGGACCCCTCGGCGACCCCCGGCGCCGTAGAGGTGCCCGAGGACGGCGTCGATAACGACTGCGACCCCAGGACGCCGGACGGGCGGGGCACGTCCGTCGCAACGGCGTGGAGTGCCCGCAGGCGCTGATCGCGAAAGTTGATTCTGCTCAGTCGCTCACGTTCCAACTGGAGGTCAAATGTCCACGTCG
>CALQBK020000191.1 GCA_943328795.2 Bifidobacterium breve | reverse complement strand
GGCGTCGCCGCGACCCCGGCGGACAAGCCCGTCGTCGCCGAGCCGCGCGTTGCGACCCCCTCCGGGCGGCAGCCCGCGCGTGACAAGCCTCGCTCGTCCGGCCCCCCGGCGACGTCGCCCGCCACCACGACCACCGTCACGGTGACAGACCCGCCGCCGCTCGCCGAGCTCGCGCGCTCCCGCCCCGTCCGCGACCCAGCGACCAAGCCCGAGCAGCCGCGGCGCGAGCCCGCGGCAAGGCGCCCGGCGACCGGCCCGGCGCCAACGGCGACGACGGCCCCCGCGGCGCCCAAGCCCGCTCGCGCCGCCGTGCCCGTCCCCGCGGCCGCGTCGCCGACAAAGAGCCCGACCACCGTGACCCCGGGGGAAGGGAGCACCGCCGCGGCTGCCCCCGGCGGCCCGGTCGACGCCGTCTCGCTTACGCCCGCGGCCGGGTCGCCGCCCGCGACGGTCGCGGAGGCAGCCCCTGGCATGACAGCCGCAGGTTCGTCCGACAACAGCACGCCCGGGTCTCAAACCGTCCGGACACAGCTGCCGCCCGGGGGCTTGTACGCTGGTCTCTCGGGCAACACGTTCTACCGCTCGGACATCGGCGTCTCGGGCGCCGTCGGGGCGGAGCTCGCGGGGGAGCTCGGCTGGCTGCGCGTCGGCGTCTCCGGGAGCTGGCAGCCTTCCGCCGTGCTTGACGGCATGGACGTCGAGCGGCGGACGTCGGAGATCCACGCCGCGGTGGACGCCGGCTGGCACGGGGGCTCCCGCTTCAAGCCGGCGCTGTTGGCGGAGTTCGCGGTGTCCCGGCGCACGTTCGCGCAAGGGAACCTGGTAGCCGGGCGGGTCACGACCCCGGCCGTGGGTGCGAAGGCTACGCTCGGCTGGGCAGCCGCCCCCGCGCTGGTGATCCAGCCGTGGGTGGATGCCACCTACGATCTCGGCGAGGTGCTGTTGATCGTCGATGGCGAGAAGGTCCAGACCCCCGTCGGCCGGGCGACAGCGCGGGTCGGTCTTACGATTTTTGCCCATTTTGGCCCGTGAGGGATAGCTTTCGCTCCTCCCACGCACTGCCTCCACAATGGCCCTTCACCCACCCGACGCCAACGAGGTCCTCGCCGCACGCGCGGGGAACTCTGCTGCGCTGAACTCACTCACGGTGCGCTCGTTGCCGCACGTGCTGCAGTGGTGCACGCGACTCGGTGGGCCCCGGGTCGATCCCGAGGACGCCGCTCACGACGTGATGATCGTGATGCTCGGTCGTCTTCACACCCTCACGGACCCCGACATGTTCGGCTCCTGGCTGTTCGGCATCACCCGTCGGGTGCTCGCTGGGCACCGTCGTCGTCGGTGGTTCGAGTCCTGGATCCCGGGCATGCACGCCTCGGTGGACTCGGACTCGGATCCGCTGCGGAGCGCCGAGGGCTCCGATCTTTCTCGTCGCGTCCAGTCCGCGCTGGAGGACCTCTCCGTCGAGCACCGCGAGATCCTCGTGCTCACGGACATCGAGGAGCGCCCCGAGCGCGAGGTCGCCGAGCTGCTCAAGCTCCCAATCGGCACCGTGCGGAGCCGGGTGCACCGCGCCCGCACCGCGTTCCTCAAGGTCGCTGAGAAGCACCACCTCCCCGCGATCGTGTTCGAGACGGGCCGTTCCCACGGCGCTCGCGAGGGGTCAGCGTGAAGCACGTCTTCCGCCATGTCGCCGACCAGACGCGTGCTCGTCCCGAGGCCATCGAGCGCATCCAGCGGCGGCTCGTCGCTGAGATCGGGGACCCGGTCGAGGTCCGCGCCCGGTTGGCCGTCGTGCCGGCCGTCGCAGACGGCGCCGAGGACCGCGTGTTGGCGCGACTCGCCGCGAGTCAGCGGCAGCTTCGGCCCCACCCGGCGCGCATCGCGGTGCTCGGCACGCTGCTCGCCGCAGCCGTCGCGCTGTTCATCATCCAGGAGCAGCCGCTCGAGCTGACGGGTTCGCTGAGCGCGACCGAGTGGCAGCACGCGCAGCCCACGCCTTTGGTCGCGCTGGCGTTCCAGGGTGAAGGCGTGCTCGGCGGTAACGAGGGCGCCCCGCACATCGAGTGGCGCACGGGCACGCTCAAGGTGGAGGTCGAGCCCAACCGCGGCGTCAAGCTCGACGTGCAGACGCGCGAGGCGGTGGTCCGCGTGGTCGGAACCGGCTTCTCCGTCGACCGCAGCGCGCTCGGGACCACCGTCGCGGTCACGCATGGCCGCGTGAGCGTGGCGTGCGAGGGCGGCGGCAACTCGATGCTCGGCGCGGGCGAACACACCGTTTGTATGCCGACCACCGCCGCCGGGTTGCTTGGGCGCGCTCGCGCGTTGACCGAGCAGGGCGCTGCGGCGAGCGACGTGTTGGTGACGATCGACCGGGGGCTCTCGACGGCCGCGCCTGGGCCGGTGCGTGAAGAGCTCGAGCTCGCGCGGGTCGAGACCTTGGCGGGTGAGGGCAAGTGGTCCGAGGCGTACGCGGAGACCTCCCGGCTGGTGTCGGGTGGTGCGGGCGCGCGCCGGGACGACCTCCTGCACTTGCGCGCCCGGTACGGCTTCGCCGCTGAGGGCTGCCGCGGTGCGGCGGGCGACCTCCGGGCCTTCTACACCGCGGGGCAGGCGTCGTACGACGAGCTGGTTGTCCTGGCCGACTGCGTGAACACGACGGACTCCGTCCTCGCCCACGACGTGCTGGTCGCGGCCTCGGCGCTCGCCACGACAGACGAAGAGCGGGCGGACATCGCCGCTCGGCTCACGGTGCAGTGACCCGAAGCGGCGCCTTCCTCCTGCTCTTCGCGCTCGCTGGTTGCGGCACACAGGCCGTGCTTTTCCCTGGCGCTGCGACTCCTGGGGACACCGGCGACGCCGGCGGGGTCCCGTCGTGGCCGGTCTGGCCGACGCCGTCGAGGCCCTCTGCGGACTCGGGGCTCGACACGGCGAGCATCGACTCGGCGACCGGGGCAGACACGGGCTCGGGCGTCGAGACCGACGCCGACGTAGACACCGCGCCGACCGTTGGCCTGGACACCGGGCCGACCTTCGACAGCGGGCTGCCGATGGACACGGGAGAGAGCCTGGACACCGGGCCCAGCCTCGGCAGCCGGGACACGGGGGCGAGCGAGGGGGACACGGCCGCAGCCGACACTGGCTCGGCTGGTGACTCGGGCGATGAGGACACGGGGAGTCACGGGCACGGCGGTGGTCACGGCCACCACGACACCGGCGACTCGGGCAACGAGGAGTAGGGGAAGTTGGGCAAGCGTGCGCGGTGTCCGAATTTGCCCCCCTCCAAATTCGGACGGCCTGGCGGTTTCCTGGCGAAACTTCTCGGATAGTTACGGGAGGGTGGGCGCACTGCACTGGGTGAATCGGAACGAACATGAACCGCGAAGCCCAGCCTGCACCCCGCCCCCTCTGTGGACCGATGCCCTGTGAGGGCCTCGCCGTCGGCAACCCCTCCACGCGGGTCCCCGGGTGAGCGCCGCGCTGTCCCACCCGGTGCTCTTCGGACGGTTGTCCGACGAGCGCCACGTGAGACGGCTGCAGGCCGACCCGTCCGAGAGCCCCGCCACGCGGGCCTATGCCGAGGACTGGTTGGCCGAGCGGGACGCGCTTGGCGCGGGCCCGATGTTGGCGGCGGGCATGGTTCCCCGCGACGAGCGCGGCCACGCCGAGCTCCGGCGGCTGCGCATCCCGGTCGCGCTCCGCCGGCTCGAGAGCTGGGAGTCGCGCCAGGTGTTGGCAGTCGCGCTCCGCGACCCCGACATCACCGTTCGGACCTGTCTCGCGCACGAGCTGGCTGCGCTCGGCGATGGGCTGGTGCTCGACCTGCTTGCGCGCCTCGCGGGCGCGGACCAGCCCGAGGTCGTCCAACGCTCCGTGCTCTCCGCGGTGCGTACCCACGCGGGGCGGCTGCCCGCCGACCGCGTCGCGAGCGTCCTCCGCGCGCTCGGCGGAGCGTCCGCGTTGCACGCCGAGCTGCCCGCCGCTTGGTCGGACGCTGCGCGGGTTCACCCCGGGATCGAGGATGCCGCGCGCGTGGCTTGCGAGGCGCTGGCTTCGCCAAGCGCCCGCCCCGACGTCCGGGCCGCTGCGCAAGCCGCGCTCGCCTCGTTCGGGGACGACACGCTCGCGACGCCGGCGCCAGTCGGCGCTTGGGGGCGTTTCACGCGTTTTTTGGCTGGGTCGGGGCGCTAAGGCGCCCCTCCCGGCGGCCCTAGAACCCGAAGAACCGCCGCGTGTTCTCCGCCGCGAGCACGGCGACCGCCTCCGGCGTCGTCCCGCGCACCTCGGCGACCCGCGCCGCTACGAACCCCACGAACGCCGGCTCGTTCTTCTGGCCCCGGAACGGCACCGGCGTGAGGAACGGGCTGTCCGTCTCGATCAAGAGCCGGTCTGCCGGTGTCTTCGCGGCGACCTCGCGCATCACGTCCCCGTTCTTGAACGTGACGATGCCGGGGATCGAGATGTACCCGCCGCGCGCGACGATCGCCTCCATGTACGCCGTGTCGCCGGTGTAGCAGTGGAACAGCACGCCGGTCTCCCACGCGGCCATCGCGTCGAGGATCTCCAGCGTCTCGCCCCCGCTGTCGCGGTCGTGGATGATGACCGGCAGCCCGAGCTCCCGCGCGGCCGCGAGCTGCGCCCGGAAAGCGACCCGCTGCTCCTCCCGCGGCGAGTAGTCGTAGTGGTAGTCGAGGCCCATCTCCCCGAGCGCCACGATGCCGGGTCCCCGGGTGCGTAGGCCGAGCATGTCGGCCAGCCGCTCGTCGGTGAACTCGCGCGCGTCGTGCGGGTGCAGGCCGGCGGAGGCCAACACCGCAGCGTGCCGCGAGGCGACGGCGTGCGCGCGGTTGGCGCTCTCGAACCCGTAGCCTGACCCGATCGCCACCATGTGGCTCACTCCGTTGGCGTGCGCACGGGCCACGACGGCGTCGACGCCGGCGTCGTCCTCCCACACCCGGGTGTCGAGGTGGCAATGGGAGTCGATGAGCGGGGTGCCAGCGGGGACGGGGCTTGGCGGGATGGGCTTCATGCGGGGACCTGGGAGAGCTCGAGGTTGAGCTGGGCCAAGAGCGGCTCCAGCACGATGCGATCCTGCACGTTCAGCGACAGGCGATCGCGCGCGACCGCGAGCTGCGCCTGCATCCGGCCAATCCCGTCGGGCCAGAGCCCCCGCACCCAGCGGGTCAACATCGGCGTGCGCTCGGCGTGCACCGGCGCTCGACCCGACGCGAGGGCGACGGTGTCGGCGAGCAGCTCCTCGAGCACCTCCAACACGAGCTCGGCCCCGCCGTCTGACTTCGCGGCGGCCTCGCTGAAGGCGAACAGCGCGTAGAGCGGCTGCCCGACTGCGCCGCAGAGCTTGTCCAACGCCTCGGCGCGAGACGCTGCCTCGCCGGCCGCGAGGGCGGTCGCGCGGCCCGGGCTGCCAGCGGCGGTCAACAGGACCGCAGGGTCGATCCCGCGGTCGGCCGCCCACGCGCCCATCTCCGCGGCCCCGAGCGGACCAAAGCGCACCCGCTGGCTCCGGGACCGCACCGTCTGCAGCAGGGTCGCCGGCCGCGAGGTGACCAGGATGAACTGGGTGTGCGCAGGCGGCTCCTCCAGCGTCTTCAGCAGGATGTTTGCGGCCTCCTCGTTGAGCGCATCGGCCGGCTCGAGGATGAACACCCGCGACCGGGCCGAGTGCCGTTGCAGCTGGACGCCGTTGACCACCGCGCGGGCCTGCGCCGCCGTGATGATGGGCGTGGCCTTCTCGGGGTCGGGCTGCACGATGGTCACGTCCGGGTGGGTGCCGGCGAGGATCCACCGGCACGGGTCGCACACCCCGCACGGCTTCTCGACGGGCCGCCCACCGCCGAACATCAGCGGCGGGGAAGCGTCGCAGTTCAGCTCCATCGCGAACCAGCGCGCGTACATGAGCTTGCCTACGCCCTCCGGCCCCTCGAACAGGAGGCAGTGGTGCAGCCGCCCGAGCGCGTTGGCGCGGGTGAGCCGCTCCCGCACCGCCGCGTGGCCGAGCGGGGCGACGAGCTCGGGGGGCTTGGCGGGTACGGCGGCCATAGGCGCGGGATAACCGGGGGGATGCGTGTCGTGCGAGTCCGAACGTCCGCCCCCGCGATCGCGCCGTGGGGGGAGCCCGTCGGGGCGCTACGCGTGCTCGGCGAGCCGCTCGCCGAGAGGCAAGAGCGCATCGCCCGGTCTGTCGGCCTCACGTGGGCCGGCGAGGCGGACGGGCCGGGCCGCGAGAGCGACACGCTGTGGTGGGACGCCGACGTCGACGTCTCCCGGCCGACCCTGCGACGCTTCCTCGCCCTGAAGCGAGAGGGCCGGCTCGCGCTGGTCGAGCGCCCGGCGCGCAGCGCTGCGATCGACGTCGAGCCTATCGCAGAGGGGGAGGGCGACCCTCGGGTCTTTGGCTTGCGAGTTGGAGCCGCGGACACGCCGGTCGTGCTGCCTGCGCGCGGCATCGCCGGCGAGGTGCGGCTCCCGCTGGGGAAGCGGCTCCCGACGTTCGCGACCGTGCAGACAGCGACCACCGTGCAACACTGGGTCCACCTGCTGCGCGCCAACCTCGCAGCGCTGCTCCCACGCATCCTGGAGGGCACGTTGATGGCCCCGTGGGCCGCGGCCTGGGCGCTGCTGCGCTTCCGCTTCCGGGCACTCGGGTGCTCGGTCGGGCGGGGATCCAGCATCCACCCGACCGCGCGCCTCGAGGGCTGCATCGTTGGCCGGGACGTCCAGGTCGGCGCCTACTCCGTGCTGCGTGGCTGCGTGATCGACGACGGCGCGATCGTCGAGGACCACGTGACCGCCCGGCTCGCGCACGTCGGCCGCGACGGTCACCTCGCGAACTACGCGATGTGCAACCTCTCCGTGCTCGGCGCGCGCACCAGCGTCGGGCACATCGGCGCGCAGGCCTGCATCCTCGGGGACGACACGTTCTTGTCCACGTTCGCGACGCTCCAGGACCTCGCGTTGCAGGGCAACGTCCGCGTCGAGCTCGGCGGCGCCATCGTGGACTCCGGTACGCCGTTCCTCGGCTCCGCCCTCGGCCACCGCGTGCGCATCGGCAGCGGGATCACCGTGGCCGCCGGCCGAGTGATACACAATGATACAACGCTGGTGAGCGACGACGTCCTGCGTCGACCGCCGGGCCCCGGCCGCTGGGGCTCCGGCGCCGGCGGAGCGCCCTGGCGCCCGCTTTGATCTCCGAGCTCGGGCTCGCCGCGTGCTGGCTCCTCGCAGGCGGGCGCTGGCTCGCGCTCAGGAACCTAGGACGCGTGCTGCGCACCGCCAGGACGCCGGTGGCGGCCGCCTTCCCAGCCGCGATGTCGTCCGTCAGCGTGTGCGTGCCGGCCCGCGACGAGGAGCGCGTGATCGGCAGGTTGCTCGCGAGCTTGTGCGCGCAGGACTACCCAGACCTGGAGATCCTCGTCATCGACGACCACTCGACCGATCGCACCGCCTCGATCGTAGACCAAGTCGCCGCCGTCGACCGGCGCGTCCGACGCGTCGCCGCGCCATCGCTGCCCGACGGTTGGCTCGGCAAGAACCACGCGCTACACGTTGGCAGCCAAGAGGCGAGGGGAGACCTCCTGTTGTTCGTGGACGCCGACACGTTCCACCACCCCGCGGCTGTCCGCAGCGCGGCCCAGTGGCTCGGAGACGCCGACGTCCTCGTCGTGCTGTCCGGCCAAGAGGTCGGGGGCTGGGCCGAGAAGGTGGTGTCGCCGTTCTTTTGGAGCCTCGTGCTGCCCGCGATCGACGTGGCTAAGGCCGAGGACCCGCAGAAGCCCGACGAGGCGATGGGCAACGGCCAGTTCGCGCTCTACCGGGCGAGCGCCTACCGCTCCATCGGCGGGCACGGCGCGGTGCGGGACGTCGTCGTCGAGGATGTATCGCTCGTGCGTCGCATGAAACATGCGTCGCTGAAGTATCGAATTGCCGTCGCGCCCGAGCTGACGCGCACGCGGATGTATCGGAGCTTCAGCGAGGTGTGGCGGGGATTTTCGAAGAACGTCGCTGTCGTTCGCTCCGACCACCGGCTCGGCGACACATGTGTCACATTGACGGTGATCGGGCTCGTTGGATTGGCCGAGCTCGGGCCTTGGATCGGGGTCGCGGCCGGGGGCTGGTTCCTCCTGCCGGCCTTCCTGCACCTCGCCGCGCTCTACTGGATGCGCAGCGCGATCTTGCGGAGGACGTGTCGGCAGCCGGGCGACGACTGGCCCGGGCGGTCCATCTCGCCGGCCTGGGCGCTGTTGCAGCCGGTGGGTGCCGTGCTCGGGCTGCTGGTGTTCTCCAACGCGCTGCGGCTGCAGTGGTCGAGGGGCGCTGCGTGGAAGGGACGGTCGTTGGCGGGGGGGCGGGCTATATAGCTT
>CALQBK020000190.1 GCA_943328795.2 Bifidobacterium breve | reverse complement strand
TCGCGCCGGACGCCGCGCGCGCCGGGTTCGAGGGTCGGGCGAGCTGGACCGCGTACTTCGAAGGTCACCGTGCACAGGCGCTGCAGGCGATGGCGAGCGAGGACGACCCCGTGGGGCTCGCGCGGATGCACGCAGAGTTCGCGGCGATGTACGACGAGGCCGCGCTGCTGGCGGCACGGAGCCTCGTGCAGGTGTACGACGTAGACGCCGTGCCCACCGATCCCATCGAGGTTCAGTACCTGCTGGGCGAGGCGGGCGTGATCGTAAATGATCCGCGGCTGCGGGCGAAGTTTGGAGGCGCGGGAGCATCCGACGACAAGGCGCTCGCCGCCAGGGACGCCGCTTGGAAAGCGTGGAGCGCGACGCTCGGCGCAGAGGGCCAACCTGCGAAGCCGCCGGCGGGCCCGTTCGACGCGCTGGCCAGCCTCCCCGGCGTGCCGGCCGATCCCCCTGTGCTCGGCACCGCCCCGGGCCTCGGACCCGTGCCGACCTACGCGATGCCCGAGCAGACGCCCGAGAAGCTTCGGGTGGGCAGCGCGGACGTGCTCTCCATCTGGGCGCTCGCCCGGTGGCACGAGCGCGCGTCGATCGCGGCGGCTGGCGCAACGCCTGACCCCGGCGCGGCGATGCTGATCAACGCGCACCGCGTCCCGGGGGACCCTGCGCCGGTCACGGTGACGGTCCCCGCGCCCAAGATCAATGACGCGACGCTGTTCCTCGGCCCGTACTCGACTGGGGGCGACCTCGCGCTCGCCGCGGAGCTCCGGAACCCGCTCACGGCCAGCGTCGCCGTCTCGCAGCACCTGCAGGACAGCCCCTTCGCCGCGATCATCCAGTCATGCTCCGCCCCCGCGCCCGCGAGCCCGGCCAGCGGGCCGATCTCGGTGGACTGCGTCATCGACCAGGCCTCGGTGTTCGGCAGCGCGCTGCAGGACGCGATGGGCGTCGCCGCTGGCGGGCCCCAGGCGTTCCACCGGTTCTTCGCCGACCAGGCCCGCGCGGGTGTCCTCCGCGTCGCCGCAGACGCCGCCTTTGCAGCTGGCGACTCGGACGCGGGCGGCCGACTCCGCCTGAACGCGATCGACCGCGCGGTCGACAAGGCCTACGATCCCCTGTTTGTACTCGCGGTCGCGGCGTGGGATGCTGGCAACCGCAACTCGGTTCGCGCTACAGAGATGGTTCACCCGCTCGTCGAACAGCTCCCCGGGCTCGACGTCGCTCGCCTTCCCCTCGATGCCCTCCATGTCCGCCTCAGCCGGAGCGCCGCCCCAGGCGTTCCGATGCACTGAGCTCCCCCCAACGAGGTCGCTTGATGTCCCACCCCGAAACCGCCTCCGCAGCCCAGCTCGCCTTGTTTGGCGCCGGCCTCGTCGCCGCGCTCGCCACCACCGGCGCGACGCTCAGCTTCTACGAGGAGTCCCTCCCGAGCACGCTCAACCCGCTGTACGCACAGTCCATGGTGGACTACCGCAGCCAAGAGCTCGTGTTCGATCGCATCTTTTTTCACAGCCCCATCGACAACCAGCTGATCTCGCGGGTCGTCGAGAAGGGTGAAGTAGCCGACGGCGGCAAGTCGTTCCGGCTCACGCTCAAGGCCGGGCTGAAGTGGCACGACGGCAAGCCGGTCACGTCGAAGGACGTCTGCTTCACGGTCGCCGCGATGCTCGACCCCGGCACGACCAGCCCGATCGCAGAGGGCTACCGCACCGTGCTCGCCGGCTGCGACACCGAGAGCCAGCTCGTCGCGCTCGTGCGGTTCACGAAGGTCTTCCACAACCCGAAGGAGCGGTTGGGCTTCGCGCTGATGCCCAGCGACGCCCTGGGCGGCAAGACCGCCATCTCGCCGGACTTGGACTTCTCCGTGCACCCCGTCGGCTCCGGGCCGTACAAGGGGAGCCGTGGCAAGCGCGGCGTCACGTTCGAGGCCTACGCGAACGCACACCACGCCGCGACGATCTCGAACCTGTCGCTGTCCGAGGGCGGCGACCCCATCGTCCAGGTCACCACGCTGCGCAACAACGGCGTACAGGGCATCATCGCGGTGCCGCCCCCGCTGCGCGCGGACGTCAGCTCGTCCGACGACCTGCAGCTGAAGAGCTACGACCTGCGTTCGTGGTGGTACGTCGCGGTGAACACCAAGAAGGGCGCGCTCGCAGACAAGCGCGTGCGGAAGGCCCTGGACCTGATCCTGGACCGCACCGACCTGCGCCAGCTCTCGATCGGCGTCAAGCCCGGCGAGCAGAACAGCCCCTGCGAGTTCATCTCCGGGCCGTTCGTTCAGTCCTCGCCGTTCTACAACCGCGCCGTCGTCACCCACGAGAAGAGCGACAAGGCCGCGGCCACCAAGCTGCTGACGGACGCCGGGCTCGCCAACGTCGGCGGCCGCTGGCAGTACAAGGGCGCGCCCGTCACCCTCAACATCGGCATGCTCGCGCCGCTGGACAACGAGGCGCCCGACTTGCTCCAGCAGATCTCGAACCAGATCGGCGCCGGCGGCTTTGACCGCCAAGAGCAGCGGGTGAGCGCGGACGACTGGAATCGCCGCGTGCTCACGGGCAAGGCGACCGAGTTCGACCTGCTCATCGGCAAGTGGAGCTTCGGCGTGGTGGAGGAGGTCAACCCGATCTTCGAGACCCGCGCCGGGACGAAGGGCACGCTGAACGTGTTCAACTACTCGAACGCCGACGCCGACAACGCGATCGCCGAGTACAACGCCGCGCGGACCGACACGGCGGCGAACGACGCCTACCACAAGCTGCACCAGGTGCTCGCGGACGACCTGCCGTACTTGTTCCTGTGGAAGCTCGACACGAAGTCGGCGTGGCGAACCGAGGTGCGTGGGAACACGATCTCGCCCTACTTCTACTGGACCGAGGTGGACTCCTGGAAGTATGGTCCCTGAGCTGCGGGTCCCGGCATGAGCAGCTGGTGGACTCGCCCCCTCGTACGCCTCGCGGCAGCGCTGGGCTTGCCCTTGGCCGTGCCCGCGATCATCGCGCAGCTCATCTGGGCGCTGCCGGGTGATCCTGCGGAGATCATCTGCCCGCCAGAGCGCTGCGCGGGAACCGCCGAGCTGGCGGCGCGGTGGCACCTGGACGGCGGCCCTTGGCACTTCTACGTGGTGTGGATCCAGGGCGCGGTGCGCGGCGACTTCGGCAACTCCTGGCGGCTGATGCAGGGCGCGCCGGTGCAGGAGCTCCTGGTCACCGCCGTCCCGACCACCGCGATCCTGCTCGCGGCCGGCCTCGTGCCGGTGGTCCTGGCCGCCGTCGCGGGCGCGTCAGGCCGGGTCCCACGCGCGGTCGGGCCGGTGTTCTCGCTGTTTGGGCTCGTGCCCTCGGTGGTGCTCGCGCTGCTGGCCGCCGCAGCGCTGGAGCTGAAATTCGGCGCCGCCAGCTTCGACGAAGAGGGCGTCAGGCTGCGCATCCTCGCCGGGGCCCTGGTGCTCGGCTTGGCGGACGGCGCGTTCTCAGACACGCTGGCAGGGGTCGGCGCCTTGTTCTCGGGCGAGCGCAAGCAGCGCTACGTCCAGGTCGCGGTGCTGCGCGGGGAGGGGGTGCTGGCCAACATGCTCCCGAACCTCACGCCTGCGCTGGTCGGACAGATGCGCGCGCGTACGCTTCAGCTCGTGTCGGGCACCGTCGTGGTCGAGGTCGTGCTCCGGATCGACGGGGTAGGGGACCTGCTCTGGAACGGGACGCTGCTCCAGGACTTCGGCGTGGTGATCCCGGCCGCGACCGCCTACGCGGTGCTGTCGGCCTTGTTGCTGGCGCTTCAAGCGGTGGTCGAGGTCGTGGTCGCGCTTTGGGTCCGGCGCGCGCCCCGGACCGCGCGGGTCGCGGGCTTGGCCGGGGGGCAGACGTGACACGGTGGCCGCCCGCGCTCGTCGCTGTCGCGATCTTCGTGGCGCTGCTCGCCCTCGGGGCGATGGCGCCGGAGCACTTGGCAGACTCGGACATGAGCCGGAAGCTGCTCGGGTGGTCCGAGGCCCCGCCGTTCGGGACGGACGGGAGCGGGCGCCCGCTGCTCGAGTACGTGATGCAGGGCGCGCGCGTCGTCGTGTTGCCAGCCACCGTCGCCGGCCTCGCGGTGGGGATGATGAGCGTGCTCGGGGGCCTGCTGCGCTGCGTCGGCGACGCGCGGGTGGACACCGCGGTGGCTGCGTTCGGGGAGGTCGTCGGCGCGCTCCCGCGCATGGTGGTGATCCTCGTGGTGGCCACGCTGATCCCGTCCTCCAACCGGGGGCTCTTGCCCTTGGCGCTCACGTGGGCGGTGCTGTGCAGCCCCGGCGCGATGGACGAGGCCGCGGCGGTGTCCGAGCGGCTCGGAGGGGCGCGCTTCGTCGAGGCCCTGCGCGCGCACGGGTTCTCGTGGTCGCGCATCTTCCTCTACCACATCGTGGCGTTGAACCTACGCCCGGTGGTGGTCCGCCAGGCGTGCGAGACGCTCACGCAGGTCACCTTCTTGGAGCTCGCGCTCTCGTACCTGGCCGTAGCGCAACAGCAGTCCAGCTTTACGCACCCCGACTCGCTCAAGTCCTGGGCAGATCTGTTGAAGCTCGGGTACCCCGCGCTGGTCACCCCCCAGCCCGGCACGGGGCACATCCTGGTCGCCGGCCTGTTCTTCGTCGGCACGGTCGTGCTCTCCGCGCGCCTCGGCACCTACGCCGCGAGGGCACGCTGATGGCGGACGTGCTCCTCGAGGTCCGCAACCTGCGCATCGCTGGCCCGGGTCGGCTGATCGTGGACGGCGTGGACATCGTGGTCGAGGCCGGCCGCGTGACGGCGCTGTGTGGGCCTTCGGGGGCGGGCAAGTCGGTCACGGCCCGGGCCTGCATGGGCCTCGTGGACGTAGCGCCGGGGCTCGTCGGAGGGAGCCTGCGGTACCCAGGCCGGTCGGACAAGGACTGGTTCAAGGGGCACCTGGACGCGGGGCCGCGGGCGATGACTCGGCTGGCGCGAGAGACGACCGAGATGCGCGGGGGCTACCTGTCTTACTCGCCGCAGGCGGCGTCGAGCGCGCTCAACCCCGGTCGGACCATCGGCCGCCAGATGGAGATCGCGGTCGGGCGGCGGGAGAAGCCACCCACCAAGGACGTCGCCGACGTCATCGTCGAGCTGCTCCACGAGGTCGGCCTCGCGCCGCACGTGGTCAGCGCGCTCCCGGGGCAGCTCTCCGGAGGCATGTGCCAACGCGCCGCCCTCGCGATCGCGATGGCGTCCGACCCGCAGGTGCTGCTCGCGGACGAGCCGGAGACGGGGCTGGACCCGGTGCTGCGCCGCCAGGTGGTCGAACTGTTGCTCTCCGTCGGAAAAGCCCACGGCTGCGGGATCTTGCTGATCTCGCACCACGAAGACACGGTCACGCGGATCGCGGACTCGGTCGTTCGCCTCTCCGGCCCGAAGGGAGCGGCATGACGCCCCTCGTGTCGATCCGCGCCCTGTGCAAGACCTTCGTCGTGCCCGGGCCGTACCCCTGGATCGCGGCGCGCCACGTCCCTGCGGTCGTCGACGTGAACTTGGACGTCGCAGACGGCGAAGTGGTAGCGCTCGTCGGCCAGTCGGGCTCGGGCAAGACCACCGTGTCCCGGATGGTGCTCGGGTTGGAGGCGCCGACGACCGGGGAGATATGGATCGAAGGAAAGCGCTGGGACAACTTGGGGGAGGGGGAGCGCCAGGCCCGCCGCATCGCCTACCAATACGTCCCGCAGGACGCGCTTGCGGCGCTCGACCCGCAGCAGACGGTCTTGGAGCACGTGATGGAGACGCTCGTCGTGCTCGCACGTGTCCCCCGCGCCGACGCAGCCGAGCGCGGCGCCGCGATGCTCGCTCGCCTCGGACTCGCGCACCGACACCACGCGCTCCCACGGGAGCTCTCGGGCGGGGAGCAGCGTCGCGTCACCCTCGCGCGGGTGCTCGCGCTCGAGCCGAGGCTGGTGGTAGCGGACGAACCCACGTCCGGGCTCGACCCCGAGCGCCGCGCGTCGGTGCTGGAAGACCTCGTCGGGAACCTGCCGGAGCGGGCCGGGTGTATCCTAGTCACGCATGATCTCGACGCCGCCTTCCCGTACTGTCACCGCGTGGTCGTCATGCTCGAGGGGCGCGTGATCGAGACGTTCGACCCTCGAAAGGATACGCCGACCCACCCGTACACCCGCTCCTTGCTGGATCCCTGGCAGGACACATCCCCCGGTGCCCTATGAGCCGCCACACCTCCCCGGTCCTGCTCTTCCTGCTCGTTGCGCTCGGCGCTGCGGCGCTCGCCCCTCCCGCGTACGCGGGCGACGTCGAGCGCGCGGAGCACACCCGCGTCTCTGAGGAGATGCGTAAGCTCGCCCAACGCAACGCCTGGGGCGCGGTTGAAGCCCAGTTCCAAAAGCTCGTCGTCCTGCAGGCCTCTGGCGAGGTGCTGACGATGCAAGAGCTGCAGCTCGGCATCCAGGCGGCGCAGAACCTCGGCGACATCACCTCGGCGCGCTCCCGGTTGTCCCAGGTCGTGAAGATCGACGCCACGCCCGAGTTCGTGCAGGCGCTCTCCGACATCGACGCGAACTACGGGCACGTCAAGGTCGCCTACGACGCACGTTACGGCGCTGACCGCACGATCGCGGCGGTCGTCCCCCCGTTCGCGCCCGACCAGCGAGCCGCGATCGCGATCGCCAACAACATCGTGCTGGCTGAGCGCGACTTCGACGGCCTGCTGCCCGCTGGCGACTACACCGTCGGCACTCACACCTTTACCGTTGCGGCGGGCAAGGACACCGGCAGCGTGACGGTTTCTCCGGGTTCAGGAGAAAAGAAGGCCTTCGAGTTCGCCTGGGTCGGCCCCCGCGCAACCGCCGGAGTAGCGCTGCTCTCCGCAGGCTCGTTGAACGACGCCGGCAGCGCGTCGGACGCCGGGCTGCAAGCCACCAAGTTCGGCGGTGTCGGCGCGCGCGTCGGCGTCGGCGTCGACATGGGGCTCTCGGACCACGTCGGGGTGCTGGCCGAGGTCGGGTACCACGACTTGTTCGGGGCCGCGCACTACAACGGCGAGGTGACCGAGAGCACGGACGACGTCGCGGTCAAGGGCAACCAGCTCCACATGGGCTACGGCTGGCTCGCGGCCAGCTTGCGCTTTGGGAAGATCTGGATCGCCGCGGGGCCCATCTGGGGCATCGGCGGCGGCTCGGTCACGGGCGCGGACGGCTACTGCGTTGGCAACTCGACGGACGCCGGCTGCGCGGATTCGTCCGGCCTCGCGGAAGAAAACGCCCCCTACCAGCGTTTGAGTGGCAGGATCATGGCAGGTGGCGGCGCGGCGAGCGCCTCCTATGCGCTCTTTGACGCTGGGCCTTTCGCCGGGGGGCTCACCCTCGAGGGTGGCGCCCAGACTGACTCGTACCGGCTTTATCCATGGGGCCAGGTCGGCTTGACGCTCGCCCCCGCGGGCAAGTCCGATTGACTCCCCGTATCGCTCTCAGAACCCTGACGTTTTCCGGAGGTAGGATGTTCCTCGCATCGTTGCTGGCTGCTACGCTCACCCCCGCCGCGCACGCGGTGGAGGTCACCTGGGTGGGTGGCGGTCACGCGTCGAACCCCGAATGGTCGCCCGACGGGAGCTGGTTGGCCTTCGAGGTCAACAACAACTCTGACAAGGTCGACCTGTACTTGGTGCGGGTGACCAACGGCAACCCTGCGGCCGCGGCCAAGGTCGTGATCCCGGGGAGCTCGTCGAGCTTCTCCGCGACGGGCAGCTACGCCGCGAACCCCAACTGGCACCCCAAGGGTCCGGTGATCTTCGAGGCCGCCAACTCGGGCGGGTTGACGCGGCTGTACTACCTGTCCCCGGGCGGCAGCTCGCCGGCAGAGTACGTGAACATCACGCAGGCGCCGGGCAACTTGGCGTGGCCGACGGTGTCGCCGGACGGCAACAGCCTCGCGTACACGTCGAGCGCGACCGGGTCGGGCGACATCTACCTGTTCTCCGCGTCCACCAACAAGGCCACGCTCGCGATGGCCTCTGCGCTCCCGGAGAACGCCCCGCGCTTCGCCCCAGACGGCAAGACGCTCGTGTTCTCGCGCAAGAGCCAGGGCACCGAGGACCTGTTCACGTGGACCACCGGGGCGACCACGCAGGTCCCGCTGAAGAACGCGGCGGGCGACCAGAGCCGGCCTCGCTACTCCGGGGACAAGGTCGTCTACTTCACGAACGAGCGTGGCGACGACCACTGGGACATCGCGGTGATGCCGGCCGCTACGGGTTCGGCGTCCATCACCGTCGCGAAGGACATCCGTCTGCCGCTGCGCAGTCAGCCCCAGCTCACGCCCGACGGCACGGCAGTCGTGTACACGTCGATGGCCTCGGCTACGGACGCGATCGTGTACGTGACGAAGCTCGACGGCTCCGGCACCAAGCAGATCAACACGGGGCTGACGGCCGTCGGCGACGCGTCTGTGAGCACGTCGGGCGGGCGCACCTTCCTGGCGTTCACCGCGCTGCCGACTACCGGCTCGGACTGGCGCCAGCTCCACGTCATCGACGTGACCGGGCAGATCTGACGCGACGGGGTGAACCCCCGGGTGAGCCTGGGTTAGGCGCAAAGGATG